>JAUVHW010000106.1 GCA_030593075.1 Ardenticatenales bacterium | reverse complement strand
GTGACGAAAAGCCAACCGGTAATCGGCCGCTGGCAAAACGGCAGCCGCCTCCTTGCCATATTGTGCTTGGTTGATGAACTCAGCCGGGTGCTCAATGCGCGCCCCGACGGCGAATCCCTTGGGCTCCATCGCCACTCCGCGGCCGCACAGCATCTCTACCGTGTCGCGCGCGCTGTGCCCAATTGCCAGAATGACACAGGATGTGTCAACGGCCTGCCCATCGATTGTCACCCCGGCGACAGCGCCCCCGCTCAGCTTCAGATCGGTGAAAGCCTGCCCAAAGCAGACCTCGCCGCCCAGATCAACGATCTGACGACGCAGATTCTTCACCACCCGCTGCAGGTAATCGGTACCGACATGGGGTTTGCTCTGATACAGAATCTGCTCCGGCGCTCCCGACCGGACCAAGGTTTGGAGGACTGTCTCGCTCAGCCCGCTCCGCTTGCCGGTGGTCAGCTTGCCATCGGAGAAGGTCCCTGCTCCTCCCTCGCCGAACTGCAGATTGGAATCCGGGTTGAGCCGCCCGTGCTGCCATAGTTCCTCGACTGCCCGAGCTCGCTCATCAATCGTTTGACCTCGGTCATAGATCAACGGTCGATATCCCAGCCGGGCCAGCTCGAGCCCCAGGAACATCCCAGCCGGGCCGAAACCGATTATGATGGGGCATGCTGGCAGACTCAGGCGCCGCTGCGGTTCGGGGAGCGACGGAGGAGTATAGAGTGCAACCTCCCCCTGGGCCAGCAATCCTTGGAGGCGAGGGGTGACCCGGGAAACGCGGAAGCGCAGATTGTAGACATAGACCACGCTCGGCTTGCGGCGGGCGTCGATTGACTCTCGGTCCACCTCAATGCTCTCGACCTCTGGTAGGTCCAGTTGGCGAGCCAGTGACAGGCGCAGCGGTTCCCGGTCAAAGACCGACCTTCGCAGCCCTTTGTAGACGTACTCAATGCCGGTCGCGGGTTCCACAGAGCCCAGCCACGTGCACTGCTCAGTGCAGCGCGCTTGATGCGCAGAGAGACGCGCACTGGCACCACTTTATATCAAGTTCACATGCTCGGCAAGGCTTGGTATAATCGACGCAATGAGCAATGGGTCGACCTGGCGGGTGGGCGTCAACGCTCACCTGCTGTCCCGGCAGGCCAGTTATCGTAGTGCGGGGGTGCATGGGTACATTTTCAACCTGCTACGGCATCTTCCCGCGGTGGAAGAAGGCTCCAACCTGCGCTACTCTGTCTTTGTGGGCGAAGGTCAGCTGCATGAGACCGGTCTCCTCACTCTGGTCCGTTCCCGCTGGCCCACCGGCCGCCCCGTTGTTCGCATTCTGTGGGAGCAACTTGCTCTTCCGTGGGCCAAGCTCGATCTGCTTCACAGCGCCGCCTTTGTGTCTCCTCTGGTTCCTCCCGCGCCCACGGTAGTGACGGTGTACGACCTGAGCTTCGTGCACTGCCCGGCCGCCTTTGGGCGCGGCCGGCGAGCCTATCTGCATCTCATGACCCGTCTCTCCTGCCGTCGCGCGCGGCGAATCATCGCCATTTCCGAGAGCACTCGTAGGGATCTAGTCAAGCAGTGGGGAATCCCGGCCAGCAGAATTCTGATAGCCTACCCTGGAGTGGGCGAGCAGTACCGGCCGCTGCCGGCTGAAGAGGTGGAGGCCTTTCGTGCCAAGCGCGGCCTGCCTGAGCAATTCGTCCTACACCTGGGGACTTTGCAGCCACGCAAAAACCTGGTACGCTTGATTCAGGCCTACCACCGCCTGCGACCCGAGGGGGCAGCGGTCAAGCTGGTGCTGGCCGGCGGCAAGGGCTGGAGCTACTACCCGATCATGGCCGAGATAGAGAGTATGGACCTGCGCAGCGACGTTCTGTTGCCCGGTTACGTAGCGGCGGAGGAGTTGCCGCTCTGGTACAACGCCGCCACGGTTCTCGCCTACCCGTCCCTATACGAAGGGTTCGGGCTGCCGGTAATAGAAGCCATGGCTTGCCAGACACCGGTAGTCACATCCGCCGCATCGTCTCTGCCAGAGGCAGCCGGTGACGCCGCCCTGCTGGTCGATCCCCACGACACCGAGGCCCTGGCCGACGCGCTGCACCGCGCTCTGACCGACGACTCCCTGCGGCGCGAAATGAAAGCCAGAGGACGGCAGCAGGCGTCCAAGTTCTCCTGGCAGCAGACAGCGGCCGATACCGTAGCTGCCTACCACAGTGCGCTGAGCGGAGAGGCGTGACCAGGAACGCGCAGACTACAGCCCGCGCCGGCCGCACATCGGACAGCGGTACCTTGCTGCAGATGGTGTCCTCCCAATGGATGCTTATCTTCAGCGACGTCCTATTGATCAACGCCGCCTTTGCCCTGAGCTACTATCTGCGGTACGTGGTGCAGCTCTTCCGAGCCGTAGATCAGGTGAACTTTGTCCCTTACTCCGCCTACGTTGGGCTGCAGCTGGGCTACACCGTCATGCTCATGATTACACTCAAGCTGGATGGCGCGTGGACCCTCCGCCGGGGCGCCAGTTGGCTGGACGAGGTATACACGGTAGTGAACGGCACCACGACAGGGATGGTCGTCGTACTGGTGCTCATCTTTGGGTTCCGGCCGCTCGCCTTCTCCCGCTTGCTTCTCCTGTACGTTAGTGTCCTCACGGTTCTGTTTCTCAGCTTCAGCCGCGCAATCAGACGTGCGATCGAGAGCCGCTTGCGCCGGCGCGGAATTGGAGTGGAGCGCACACTAATTGTAGGTGCAGGTGAGGTGGGGCGGGCAGTGATGCGCACGCTGGTAGCCCGGCCGGACCTGGGCTACCAGGTCGTCGGTTTTGTGGAACCGGATCCGGCAGAAGGGGGGCAGGCAATCGGCCGCTTCCGCCGCCTGGGCGGCCTAGACGGACTACACACCACGCTGACCGAACACGAGGTCAGCAAAGTCATCATCACCCTGCCCACGACAGACCACTACAGGATCCGGCGCATCATCCGAGATTGCCGCCAGGCGGGAGCCAGTCCGCGGATTGTGCCCGATTTCCTGCAACTCAGGTTCAACCAGGTCGCCGTCGACAGTCTAGGCGGAATCCCTCTGCTGGGAATCCGCGAGATCAGGCTAGGTAGAGGGCCACGGCTGATCAAGCGGGCGCTCGATATTGCTGGGGCAGTCGTCGCCCTCCTGCTCTTTTCCCCCCTGATGACGCTGATCGCCATCGCCATCCGGCTCGACAGCAAGGGGCCGGTTCTTTTCCGCCAGGAACGGCTGGGGGAGAAAGAGAGACCCTTCCCCGTGATCAAGTTCCGGTCCATGCGCCTAGGGGCCGACGACGAGAAGGCGGCCCTGATGAGTATGAACGAGTCTGATGGACCAGTGTTCAAGATCAAAGATGACCCTCGCCTCACCCGAGTCGGCCGGCTCCTGCGCAAGACCAGTCTAGACGAACTCCCGCAGCTGGCGAACGTCCTGCAAGGGCAGATGAGCCTGGTTGGTCCCCGGCCGCCACTTGCCTCTGAGGTCGCACAATACGAGGAGTGGCAGCGAAGGCGGCTGACGGTCAAGCCGGGAATGACCGGTCTCTGGCAGGTGAGCGGGCGGAGCGACCTGACTTTTGACGAGATGTGCCTGTTGGACATCTACTACATCGAGAACTGGACCCTCTGGCTCGATGTGCGCATCATCCTGCGCACTATCCCTGTGTTCTTCTTTGGCAAGGGCGCGTACTAGCGACTAGGTCGATGTTCGAACTGACTGCCGAAGAGCGATCCGAGCTGACGAGCCTTCTCAGCAAACTAGTGCGCACCCCCAGCCTCTCATGTCGGGAGGGCGCTGTGGCACGGCTGCTGGCAGACGAACTGACCCGGGTGGGCGTGGCTGACGTGCGGGTAGACCGAATAGGCAACGTCGTGGCCCGCCTCGGCACCGGCGGCCGCCCGATGCTGCTCTACAACGGGCACATGGACACAGTGGACGTCACTGACCGCGCCGCCTGGGAGTACGACCCGTGGCAGGGCGTGGTGGACAATGGGATGCTGCACGGTATCGGCGCATGCGACATGAAGGCTTCCCTTGCCGCGATGGTTTACGGTGTTAAGAAGATCCTCGACTCTCGTGTCGCTCTAGATGGCGAACTGGTACTAGCATTCGTGGTCCAGGAAGAGCCCTGCGAGGGTCTGGCGATGCGCGTCCTGGCAGAGGAAGAAGAGGTCCGGCCGGACTGGGTGGTGTTGGGCGAACCAACCAACCTAGCGGTCAGCCGGGGACAACGCGGGCGGGTGGAGCTGCGCGTCACGGCGCGGGGCCGCTCCAGCCACGCCGCACACCCGGACAGTGGCGAGAACGCGATCTATGCCGCCATGCGGCTTGTCTTTGGCATCGAGCTGCTCTCTGGCAATCTGGCCAACGACCGATTCCTGGGGCCGGGCAGCCTGTCCATCACCCAGATACAAAGCAGTGCACCCAGCCGAAACGCAGTGCCCGACCGATGCTGGTTCTACGTTGACCGGCGCCTGACGCTGGGAGAGAGCGAGGAGCGCTCTCTCGCCGAGATCCAGTCCGTGATCATGCGAGAGGGAGTCTCAGCCACGGTAGAGATCACCGAGTACGAGGAGGTCAGCTATACTGGCTACCGCGCTCGGATGCGCCAGGTGTTTCCCCCTTGGGCACTGCCGGCCGATCACCCTCTGATCCGGCGCACCATCAAGTCCCTGACCAAGACACTCGGGCGTCGTCCAGCCATCACTAGCTGGGATTTCTCTACCGATGGGGTCTATACTATGGGGCAGGCACAGATCCCGACTATTGGCTTTGGCCCCGGCCGGCCCGAGGACGCCCACTCGCCCAACGAGCATGTGCGGTTGACCGATGTCCACCTGGCCGCGCAGGCGTACGCCCAACTGGCCGTCGACCTGCTGAACACGGCTGGCTGAGGAACTACGGCCGCAGTGGAACCGCCCATAGTCTAGGTTGCAGAGAGCAAGGCGGAGGAGCGCATGGAGATACCACCCTCGAACCCAAGCCTCCAGGAAACGATCGCCAAGTCGCGCCGGATGCTGGAGATCAGTTGTGAACTGAACTCCACGGCCGACCTGGATACCCTGTTGCAGGTCATAATGAACGCGGCCACCGAACTGACCGGCGCCGAGGCAGCCTCTGTCATGCTGCTGGATCCGAGCACACGGGACCTCTACTTTGCTGCTGCCTCACAGAGTTCCCGGCCGGAGTTGATCGGCATGTCGGTCCCCCTCGACACGAGCATCGCTGGCGCTATCCTAGGGAGTGAGGAGCCAATTGTCGTCTCGGACGTCAGCCAGGATCCGCGGCATCACGGGCAGATAGGCAAGGCCCTAGATCACGAGACCCGTTCTCTGCTCGGGGTCCCCATGCTGGCCGAGGAGCGCAAGGTCGGCGTGTTGGAGGCCATCAACAAGCGCAAAGGCCGGTTCACCCAGGAGGACGTGGAGACCATATCCACCCTGGCCAGCCTGGCCGGAATGGCCATCAACAAGGCACGGCTGATCGCACAACTCACAGATGCCAACGAGCAGCTCGCCGAGCTGGATCGGCTGAAGAGCGATTTCATCGCCATTGCTTCGCACGAACTGCGCACTCCGCTGGCGATCATGCTGGGCTACATCACTCTGCTCAAGGAAGACGTTGGGGGAAGAGAACTGGACAGGGTGCTGCAGGCGGCCGTGCGTCTGCGGGGGCTCATGGATGAGATGTTCAACCTCCGCTACATTGACGCTGGCACGCCCCAACTCAGCCTCTCACGCTTCTGCGTTGCGCGCCTTGCGAGGGAGCTCATCTCGGAACGCCACAGCCTGGCCGAGGCGAAGGAGCAGACGGTCGAGTCCCCTCAGCTTGACGACAGCGCCATAGTCGTCGCCGACAAGGAATCGGTTCGGTTGGTACTGTCCAACCTGCTGTCCAACGCGGTCAGTTTCACTCCAGTGGGAGGCAAGATCAGCGCCACCATCACCAAGCGGCCGTCCGAGGTCTGGGTGTCAGTGCAGGACAACGGCGTAGGCATACCCCAGGCCGAGCAGGCACGGATCTTTGACCGATTCTACCAGGTGGAACACCACATGACCCGGCGCCACGGTGGTCTGGGCCTGGGTCTATCATTGGCCAAGGAGCTGCTCGATCTGCAGAACGGCCGGATATGGGTGGAGAGCCAGGAGGGCAAAGGCAGCACCTTTACCTTTGCCCTTCCTCTGGCTGACCTGCCGGGCGCATGATGTGGCAGCTCTGCCACATCACAGTTCAAACGTCCCCCCTGGCTCGAGCACCACAGCGCCGGTTTCGGTCTCGGCCTCGACCTTCTCTGCCCAGGCATGAGGGTCCTGCGCAATCAGCTCCCAGGTGTCAAAGTGAAAGGGAATGACCGTCCGGGGGCGCAGCAGCCTGACTGCTCGCAGCGCATCATCCGGACCCATCGTATAGTTATCTCCAATCGGCAGGAGAGCCAGGTCAAGCCCCTCGTCCCCGTAGAGCTTCATGCTGGAGAACAGGCCGGTGTCACCGGCGAAATATACCTTCTTGCCATCCACAGTGGTGATCAACACTCCGGCCGGGTTGCCGCCGTAGCTGCCGTCCGGAAGCCCGGAACCGTGATGGGCGACGGTGAGTTTGACATAGCCGAAGGGATAGGTGAACCCGCCACCAATGTGCTGAGGGTGTACATTGGCCACCCCTTGGCCGGTCAGCCATTTGCAGATCTCGGCATTGCTGATGACTGTGGCTCCAGTTCGTCCAGCAATCGCCACCGTGTCCCCAATGTGATCGCCATGGCCATGGGTGACTATGATATAGTCGGCCGCCACCTCGTCGGCCTTTCCGGCCGCCACGGGATTGTCGGTGAAGAACGGATCTACCAAGAGGTGGGTCCCCTGCAAATCCAGGCCAAAAGCCGCATGTCCATACCAGGTGAGTTTGTGCGCCATCGAACACTCCTTTTCAACGGGGATACTCTACAACAATCACAGTATAGTTCAAGCGGTTCCGAGCGTCAAACGGAGCAGCGGCTGATGCCTCGGTTCGCTTCCCGAACCACAGGCTAGCGGAAATGCGCGACTCCAAGGTGACCTTCCCCCTTACCTGGTTAACCTGCGCTCCGCTCCTGCGAGGCAACCGGGTCGCCATTGCCCTGAGCCTGGCGCCGGCCGGGATGGCGATTCTGGCGCTGGTTCCATCTCTCAGCGACGGCAAAGCCATCAACGGTGGCGGTCTCCTCGCCGGGGCGCTGTTCCTCTCGCTGAGCGCGACTCTGATTCAGGCCCCGGCCTTTGCGGGGCGGGTCGAACTCACTGAAGAAACGCTCACTGTCGTTGGGCGCCTCTCGGGAAGGCGCGGGCGGCTGGAGATTCCCCGCAAGGCGCTGAGACAGGTCGGCTATGTCCCCTTGACCCGGCCGCCCGCCTGGTTGCCCTACCTCTGGGCAATGGCTGAACTGGTCTGCGCGGCCGGGGCGTTCTCGACGGGGAGCAACTACTGGTACTGGCTGATAGCGCTGGCCCTGGGTCTGGCTCTCTGGCCGCTGATGGTCGCCCGCTACCAGTCAGATATGCTGGTGGTCCTCACATACGAGCGACCGGGCGCCAAACATCCCGGCCTGATACGGGCCTGGGGCACCCCCCACCAGGCAAGCTCCCTGGTCAACACGCTGCGCGGCAAGATTGACTGGCCTGAACGGGAATCCGCCGAACAGGAAGAGTAACCACCAGTTCCTGGACGCCCGCTGCCGCCTTCTAACCAGGGTGAGGCAGCCTGGAGAGGGCAAACAGCCTCTCCGCAAAGGTCTCAATCGTCTGCCGACGAGCTACTCTGGCTAGCCACCGTGCCGGAATCCCACACTCGCCATAGAAGACCCCTGCCAACTGCCCATAGACCGCACCGGTCGTGTCAGCATCGTCGCCCAGGTTCACCGCCAGCAAACACCCTTCACGAAAAGAGTCGCTTCTGCAGAATGCCCACAGTGCTGCCTCCAGCGATTCAACTACATAGCCGGAACCTTTGATTTCCGGTGGCTGGCGACGCTTGAATGAGCCAGCCGCCACCTCGTCGATCTCCGGTACCAAGGGCGCTTCCTCCCACAGGCCCGGCACCGGGCAGTATCTCTCCGACACCAGTTCCTCTCTGGATGCCCCGAGCAGGGCTCCCACCAGCAGCGCCCCCAGCTAGCGGCACGCATCGACGGCCGCGGCTGCGCCGTGGGTAGTCCGGGAGCTCTCGCCGGACCTGGCGATGGCCTCACGCGGGTTGGCTCGGTAGAACAGAGGCACCGGCGCCAGACGCATGATCGAACCGTTGCCGGCCGACATCCGATGCGTGGGGCCGCAATATGGCTCCCCAGTCCTCTCGAATCGCAGCAACGCGTCCTGCACAGTGTTGCCGATGTCAAAGCACCGGCCGGTGCTGCTCAGGTGCCCGTCCCGATACCAGCGCACGTATCGTTGCAACTGATCAACGGGATCGAATCCGCGCCGGTCGATCAGACTCTCCGCCAGGCAGAGCGCCATCGACGTGTCGTCGGTCCACTGTCCCGGCGCCAGGCCGAAAGGTCCGCCGCCGACCATGTCGTCCAGCGGCGCAAAGGAGCCAGGTGGCTGAAACTCCAGACTGGTGCCCACTGCATCGCCTACCGCCAACCCCAGCAGAGAGCCTCGGTACCGTTCGATGGGCTTCATCTTCGATGACTAGCGCCGCCGCAGAGACCGGAACGACAGGGCAGACTATTGTAGATTGTACACCCCAGTGCTCAGGGCGTCCACTCTTCCGGGGCCGGCGGCGGCTGCGAAGCCACCCTCGCTCGCCGCAGTCTTGCAGGATTGAGCGAGGAAAGTATAATGCGCAGCCATCCGAAAGATTCACCGAGAGATGGGCGACCAAGAATGAGAACTCTGCGTGACGTGCCAATCGCGCTGAACCCGGAGGATGTGCTGTTGGCCCAGTTCCTGGGCCGGCGACGTGCCTTTTCCCCTTCACTATTGAGTTCAGCCCAACGGGCCATTGACTCGAGCCAACAGCTGGTCGAGCCCGCGGCCGTCTATGATGAATTCCTGGTCCTGGGCATCGAGGGCGAGGAACTGGTGCTTGGCGCTGTGCCCTCGGAGACCTCATCGCCAGCCAGCGCACCACCCTCTACAGGGGAGATCGGCCGGCTGAGAGTGGGCCCCAAGATGCACCTGCTCCATCCGGCAGAGCGGGTGGTGGTTTCGGTCGACACCATAGGGCCAGCTCTGGAGAAGAGAGTGGAGGAGCTGCAGGCAAGCGGTGAGGTTCTGGATGCCTACATGCTCGATAGCATCGGTGTGGTGGCGCTGGGCGCAGTGGGGGAGGCGCTGCGTGAGTTGGCAGAGCAGCGAGCGGCAGAACTAGGCTGGGGGGTGAGCGCAGCGCTCAGCCCGGGCTCCCTGGTGGGATGGTCCATCAAAGGACAGCGGGACCTGTGCGCCCTGCTGCCACTGGATGCCATCCAAGTGCGATTGAATGACCACTGTGTGCTGGAGCCTCACAAGTCAACGTCAATGCTGGTTGGCCTGGGGTCAGAGTATGAATCAACACGGGTAGGGTCAGTCTGCCACTACTGCTCCCTTGCTGACAGCTGCTGGCGACGAAAAAGGGATAGACAATGACGATTGCGCTGGGAATTGACACCGGCGGAACCTATACCGACGCCGTGCTGGTCCCCATCAACGGCTGCACTGACGCAGAGGTGTCAGTCCTGGCAGCATCCAAGGCATTGACCACTCGCCGGGACCTGTCCATCGGCATCGGCAAAGCTGTGACGGCCGTGTTCGATGAAGGGACGGTGCGGCCCGACCAGGTGGACCTGGTGGCCCTCTCTACCACGCTGGCAACCAACGCCATCGTGGAGGGCCAGGGCAGCTCCATCTGTCTGCTGCTCATCGGGTATGACCTGGAACTGATCAGGCAGTACGGTTTTGACCGCGAATTGGCAACCCAGAACGTCGTCTACCTGCGCGGCGGTCACGACGTGGTGGGTGACGAGGTAGAACCGCTGGACGAAGCGGCCGCGCAGGAGGCCATCTTGGCACATCTCGGCAAGGTGGAAGCGTTTGCCGTTTCGGGCTACTTTGGAGTGCGCAACCCAGACCACGAACTGCGGATGCGCGGACTAGTGCACGCCTTGGCCGGGCCAGACTTCCCGGTGACCTGCGGGCACGAGCTGACCACCCGCCTCAACTCCGTACGCAGGGCCACCACGGCCGCCCTCAATGCCCGGTTGATCCCGCTGCTGCAGGACCTCATCGCGACGGTGCGCCGCACATTAGACGAAATGGGCGTCTCTGCTCCGCTGATGGTCGTCAAGGGGGATGGTTCGCTGGTGCGAGCAGGCTGGGCCCTGCGCCGTCCCATTGAGACTATTCTCTCCGGACCGGCCGCCAGCGTGGTCGGAGCGTGGCACCTGGCCGGCCGCCACGATGCGTGGGTGGTGGACGTGGGCGGCACGACCACCGACATCGCGGCTCTCCGCGACGGCCGGCCCCGGCTGGACCCCAAGGGCGCCCAGGTCGGCCGGTGGAAGACCATGGTGGAGGCGGTCGACGTGCGCACCGTCGGGCTGGGCGGTGACAGCGAGGTCCGGATCGCCGGCGGCTCACCCAGCAAACCAGCCATCGGCCCCCGGCGCGTGGTCCCGCTCTGCATGCTGGCGAGCGAGCACCCTGACGTCGTACCGCAGTTGGAGCGCCAGGTGGCTGCGCCACCCAGAGACGACGAGGCCGGGCAGTTTGTTATTCAGAACCGCCGGCCGGCGCGCAGCCTGACGGAGGATGAAGAGGAACTGTGGTCTCTGCTCGAGAACGGCCCCCGCCCTCTGCACCCGCTGGTGGACGGCCTGCGACACGGCCGCCTGATCAAGCGCCGAATCGAGCAGATGGAGGCCGAGCGACTGATCCTGCGGGCCGGCTTTACACCCACCGACGCACTTCACTGTCTGGGGCGCTTTGAGCGCTGGAACGCCAGAGCCTCGCGGCTGGGGGCCGAACTTCTGGCCCAGCA
>JAUVHW010000324.1 GCA_030593075.1 Ardenticatenales bacterium | reverse complement strand
GGCTGGGCGGCTCGCAGATCGCTTCGGTGAGCAGCGCAGGGCGATGGAGGTAAGGATGCGGAACCAAGGCCTCGGCCCCGAGGACGCCGCGTGGAAGGCCCAGATGGCGGGTATTGGTCAGCAGGAGACTGACGCCTACGGACAGTTACAGGCCGACGCCATCACCCAAGGCTTGGGGGAGCAGTCCCAGTTGTGGAATCAGGGTATGGGTGCCCGGCAGCAGTCGGTGCAGGAGCGTATGGCGTCGAGCGCATTC
Source organism: Ardenticatenales bacterium (assembly GCA_030593075.1). Classification (GTDB taxonomy): domain Bacteria; phylum Chloroflexota; class Anaerolineae; order Promineifilales; family UBA4811; genus JAUVHW01. The sequence goes on along the minus strand of JAUVHW010000324.1, from coordinate 3,418 downwards.
CGCAACCAGGCCGCGAACCAGGCGTTCAACCAAATGTTGGCCGCGAATCAGCAGAACTTCGGGCAGGGTTTGCAGGCGTCGAACTATGCCAACCAGCTTCGCTCTGGCCAGCTTACCGAGATGATGCAGCGTCGTGGCGCCGGCCTCAACGAGATCCAGGCCATCATGCAGGGGCAGCAGGTGCAGACGCCGCAGATGCCGAACTTTGCGCAGGGTCAGGCGGCACAGCCGGCACCGATCTATGGGGCGGCCCGTGACCAGGCTAACTACGAAGCGCAGTACAACCCGTGGAGCCAGGCCCTGCAAGCTGGCGTCGGCCTGGGTAGCGCGTACTTGATGGGAGGGGGAGGTTAAACTATGACACCGTATGAGGAGAAACTGCTCCGCGACCGCATCGCTGCGCAGACCTCGCAGCTCCGGGCTCCCATTACGATGGAGGGCCAGGTCAACGCGCAACTGCAGCAACCTATTCCCCCCGGGATGATGAACCAATCCGCCGGGCGTCCTGTGGCGCCCGCAGGCTCCGCTGCGCTGAAGGCAGAGATGATGAGGTCCCAGGAGCGGGGCGCGACAGGGCGCGCCCTGGCGACCGCTGACATGCCGCAGGGACGTACCGTGAACGGCCTGTACCTGGCGCCCGGCTGGGGTGAGCTGATCGGCGCCGGCGCACAGAAGCTGGCCGGCGCGCACCTGGTGGGTAAGTCCCGCAAGGAGGCCAAGGACCTGGAGAAGAAGGCCGCCGGCCTGGAGCAGGCCACGGCTGAATATGAGGCGGAACTCGCTGACTTCGAGACCGAGCAAAGCCAGCGTCAAGCTCTGGCGAAAATCGATTATCAGATCGACGCGAACCTGGAGTCGGCGAAGGTCCTGGAGGACCACAAGGGTGCGTTGCAGCGCGAGGAGAGGGGCGACCAACCGTTCGAGGGCACCAGCGAGTTCGCTCAGGCGGGCAACGCTATGTGGCCCAAGGCCAGGGCTGCCGGCTGGACGATGGAACAGTTCCGTGAGGACTACGTCAACTCCAGGAACCGGGAGACCTTCGTCACCGTGGGGGACCAGCAGCACAAGATCCCAGCCTATGAGTACACCGACTACTCACAGGCTCCCCCGACTGCAGGGGGCACAGCAACGCCCACCCCGGCAGCAACTGACGACGCGGCACAGGACACTGTGCAGAAGCCGGATACCGAGCGGGAGATGACAGCCACCTATACCGTGGCCCAGATGCGTGACGCGAGCAAAGCTGCCACCGGGTTTGTGCCTCGTCTGTTCGAGTCCTACGCAGAGTACACGGGTCCACTCAAGGGGTTCCTGCAGTCCGACAATTACAAGACCTACAAAAATAATGCTGCGCAGTGGACACAGTCCAAGGTGTTCTTGCAGTCAGGCGCCACGGCGCGAGAGGATGAGATCGAGCGCGACTTCGAGACCTACTTCGCGCAACCTGGCGACAGCCCCGACATCGTGAAGGAAAAAGCGCAGATGCGTGAGGCCTCCATGGACAACGCGGAGAAGGCGTACCTGGCGTCCGCCCGGGCTACCGCTGGTGGGAATGCGACGCCCACTCCGCCCGGTGCTGACCTACCCCCCGTCTGGGAGATGTCGGCGCAGGAGGTCCTGGACGAAATCAAGGAGCGTAAAAAGAGGTTAGGTCTATGACACCCCAAGAGGAGCTAGAGTTACTGCGGGCACAGGAGGCGCTCCTGGCGCTGCGGGCCGCCGAGGCCCAGCCCCAGGACGACGGTACCGACTGGATGGCCAACTACGACCCCACCAGCGGTCTGAGCGCACTCGACGCCGGGTTGATTGGCGCGGGCCGCACCGTGGATAAACTCATCACCGGTGTCGGGGATTTGTTCGCCAGCGATGAGAAGAAGGCGGAAACTGCGCAAGAGCAGCGGCTGAATGACCAGGCGTATGCCCGGTTCCAGGAGAGCCACCCCGTGGCGTCAACCGTCGGCGAGATTGTCGGCTACGCGCCGTCGATGTTCGTGCCCGGAGGTATGGCGGTGCAGGCAGGGGTGGGTGGCCTTACCGGCGCCGCCATGTACAACACGCCCGAGGAGCGCCTGGAGCAGGGTGCTATCGACGCCGGGCTCAGTGCGCTACCTTACGGGGTGGGCAAGCTGGTCAATAAATTCAGGGGCACGGATCGTCTGGCCGCGAGAGCTGACGAACTGGGGTACCCCCTAACCCCAGGCGACAAGCTGGGGTCCGACACGTTGAAGGGGGTCGAAGCGTCCCTCGAAAGCAGCCCCTTTCTGGGCGGCCCACTGCGCAGCCTGAAGGAACCCCGCCAGGAAGCGATAGATAGAATCGCGCTGGAGGCGGTCGGCGAGAAGGGCGCGACAGATTTCGCGGATGACACCCTGGTCGGTGTCCGTAACCGTATTGGTAACGTCTTCGATGAGACCATATCCGGCAACACGTTCCAGATAGACGACGCCTTCCTGGATCAACTCGCCGACGTACAGAACACCGCCAAGAGCGGACTGCTTGGCGGGGGCGAGACCGATACGATTCTCGACCGTTTCCTGGAGGAGGCGGCCAGGTACGACGGGAACATCCCCGGGAGCGTGCTGCAGCAGTGGCGCACTACGCTGGGCACGGCCTCCACAAAGGCGTGGCGCTCCGACACCGCGTCCGTTGAGTACGCGCAGGCCCTGGACAGCATGATCGCCGGCGTCGATGACCTGATCGAGCGCACGCTGCCACCCGAGGACCTGGTCCGGTGGACGGAGGCGCGGGAGCAGTGGACCGCCGTGAAGGCCCTGGAACGCTCCAAGGCGATCGATGAGGCCGGGCACGTCAGTGGGCCTAAGCTGGCCAACAGCCTGCGCCAGCAGGACCTGCAGGGGTACTACCGGGGCGGTAAGCAGTCCGACCTGTACGACATCGCCAGGCTGTCCAAGGTGCACCGCCCGTTGCCCGACTCTGGTACAGCTACGCGGGCGTCTATACCCATGATGTTGGGGTCGACGGCGGCAACCGGCGGTCTGAACATACCGGCGTATGGTCTTGCCCGTTTTGCCTCGGGCGTGTACGCCCAACCCGAGAAGTACGCCAAGCTCGGGGCCGGCATCCTGCGGGGGTATACTGGTTCGGGTACCGACGATATCGATACTGGCAGTCTGTTCGACGACGAGATGGAAAGGGTTCGGCGGCGGGCTGAAGAACTGCGCAGAGGAGGCTTCTAATGCCTAGAGATGGTAACGGCAACTGGGTGCCGCTAACCCCAGTCGTTGGCGGTACGGCGATCACGTCGGCGTGGGCCAACGGGTTGATGACGTCGTTCGGTCAGGACGTTACCGAGAGTCTAGACCGTAACGGTCGGGGTGGTATGCTCACCAGCTTCACGTTGGTCGACGGTAACGCCGCCAATCCCGGCTGGGCGTTCGTGACAGAACCAAACACCGGC
>JAUVHW010000276.1 GCA_030593075.1 Ardenticatenales bacterium | reverse complement strand
GGCTGGGCGGCTCGCAGATCGCTTCGGTGAGCAGCGCAGGGCGATGGAGGTAAGGATGCGGAACCAAGGCCTCGGCCCCGAGGACGCCGCGTGGAAGGCCCAGATGGCGGGTATTGGTCAGCAGGAGACTGACGCCTACGGGCAGTTACAGGCCGACGCCATCACCCAAGGCTTGGGGGAGCAGGCCCAGTTGTGGAATCAGGGTATGGGTGCCCGGCAGCAGGCGGTCGGTGAGCGGCAGGCCTCGAGCGCATTCCGCAACGCCGCGGCGCAGAGTGCCTTCCAGCAGATGCTGGCCGCGAACCAACAGAACTTCGGGCAAGGCTTGCAGGCGTCTAACTACGCCAACCAGCTCAGGCAGGGACAGCTCTCAGAGATGATGCAGCGCCGTGGTGCGGGACTGAACGAGATACAGGCTATCATGCAGGGTCAGCAGGTACAGACCCCGCAGATGCCTAACTTCGCGCAGGGGCAGGCGGCGCAGCCGGCACCCATCTATCAGGGTGCGGTAGACACCGCTAGTGTAGCAGCAGCGAATAATCCGTGGGGCGCCCTGCTGGGTATAGGCGGCTCACTAGGCGGCGCGGCACTGAGTAACCCGGGCCTATTCGGAGGTTGATATGATCAATGAAGACGAGTTCATGCGGCAGATGTCTGCGCAGCTGCGTGCACCTGACATGATCAGCCAAACGGCCGTAGACCCGGATATGCTGAAAAAAGCCTCTCGCACCTTCAAGGCAGAGGACCGACGCATCAAGGCGCAACAGGATTACGCCAACATGCTGCGTGGTAAGGCGGCGCCCACGGGCAAGACTGTAGGCTCTGGCATCTACGTCGCCCCCAACTGGGCAGAGGCCCTCGAGTACGGTCTGAATCAAGGTCTTGGCGGTTATATGGCTGGTAAGGCGCAGCGCGATGACATGGCATTGGATCCGGCCCGCCAGGAGGCTGCAGAGGCTATGTTAGCTATCGAGCGCGCTGATAAGGAACGCACGCTCGGGCAGAGCGACCGCCGGCTGGACCTCACCCAGCGCGGGCTCGAGGACACCATGGCACGCCACGTCGACACCCACGGGCTGGCGACCGACCGCTTCGGCCACCAGCAGCGGCAGGACGATATAAACAACCTCTTCAAGAAGAGAGGCCTCGCCCTGACGGCGGCCGCGACAGAGAGCCAACCCTACCTCGACCCGGCTGGCAATATCCGCAACATCACCAAGGCGTTTGTCGACGGTGGGCTGGTCAACGTGGACGAGAAAAGTGAGCCGGTAGACATCACCGGCTGGAAACAGATCGCCGCCCCGACCAGCAAGAGCGGGGCAGGGTTCACACCGAAATACCCGGAGACCTTCTACAAGCCGGACGGCACCCTGCAGGAGACCGTCATGATCGGCGGTGAGCGCATCAATGTCGGCGGGGATAACGACGGCGAAAAGTTCGACCGCACGGGCTGGCGCCCCGCCATGGAGGCCGGCAAGGTGGCTTCCGAGCTTAGCAAGTTCGAGACCAAGACAGCCAAGACAGCCCAGCTGGCCGGCAAGTTCAACATCGCCAACGAGGTGATGCGCCGGCATGGTATCGATATCTTCGGTGGGGAGGGTGCCCTCGGTGTCCTGCAGAACGACGCCGGATTCGTCAGTGGCGTGGTGCGTAACCTCTCCGACTTCGAGGACCAGCAGGCGGCCGAGGTCTACTCCGCCATGCGCGACACGATCAACCAGATCGTCCGCACCGAGGCCGGTCTGTCACAGACCAAGACTGAGATCGAGAACATCCAGAACGTCTACGGCCTGAACTGGTACGACAACCCGCAGGTGCTGGCTAAGGCGTGGCCGCGGCTGCAGAAGCACATCCATAACGACATCAAACGGCAGGTGGGCTCCACCCATGGGCAGGTCATGGCGGAGTACCGCATGAACCTACAGAAAGAGGGTGCTGCGGACTGGACGAAGATTGGGGTAGGTCTGTCAGAGGAGATGCCGCCCAAGTGGTACGATACGGATCAGGCGACCATGGAAGAAAAGGCGCTGGCCGAGTCAGCCGCGACGCCCATGGCGCCGACGACAGCCGAGGATATCGATAACATGACCGAGGAAGAGCTGAACGCCTTCATCGCGTCAGGGGGTGCGAGATGAGTTTGGAAGAGAAGCGCCGTCAGGCGCGGCTTATCCAGAAACGCAATCAGGCCAAGGCTATGTTGGCCGGCGATGCCGCGCCCGAGGCGCCTGAGGGTGAAGGCCTCGACCTGCAGGACATCCGTGGCGGCGCTCAGCAGATCGCCAAGGGCGCGCTGGCGGGTTTCGGTGACGAGGCCCTCGGGGCCTATCAGGCGGCCGTCACACCGTGGACCGATGCCTTGGGCGGGGACTTCAGCGGCCTCAACCCCATGGAGTACTACAGCGGGTTCGGGGATCGCTACACTGAGTACCGGGATAAGGCCCGGGCCGTCGATGAAGAATTCGAGCGGGAGAACCCCAAAACAGCTCTCGGCCTGAACCTGGGAAGCAGTGTGTTCAGCCCCCTGAGTAAGGTGGGAGCCGCGGCTAAGCCCGGGCGCATCGCCCAGATCCTGCGCGGAGGTGCCGAGGGCGCAGCTGCCGGTGTCGGGGAGTCGGACGCGGACCTGTTCAGCCTAGATACACTAATGGATGCAGGTATCGGTGGAGGAACCGGCGCCGGTATTACGGCCGGTTTGGGTACGGCGGGCAGGTTCCTCGGGCGTACCCCCGGCATCTCTGATCTGGACACGCCTGAGGGGTTCAAGCCCCTGCCGCTGGCCGACGAGGGTGCGTCCACTGCGGCGCGTATCTACCGTAACACCTTCGGTCGGTCGTCAGCTGCACCCAAGCTGCAAGCGCAGGAGGCGCCGTGGCTGGAGCGCGCGGCAGAGGCTGTCGAGGCCGAGCGTCTGGATCTGAATAAGCGAAAGCGCGTCCTCGAGGAGGATCTGGGGCGCCAGAAAGCAAACATCGATGAGCAGAAGGCCTACAACATCCAGCAGGAGCAGGTGGACGTACCGGCCACTGTTGCTGGTGATAAGGTCGACCCCCGCACCACCCCGGCCGCCCGGCAGTTCCGGCAGACCGCAGCCGTCCGGGCTATCCCCGAGGGGCAGGCCGATGAGGCCTTCAAGGACGTTGACATGAGCGACGTTGACGCGGTGGATGATGCTATCGCCGACTGGTGGTCAAAGAACGGCTTCCAGATGGTGAAGGAACGGCCGTTCAACCTGCAAGGGTCCAAGCTGCGCAAGGAGCTGGACAAGTTCGGCAGCATCCCGGAGGTGCGCCTCGAGATGAACGACGTCGTGGAGGACGTGGTCATGAAACGCCTGCGCGCCGAGGGTCGGCTGGACATCCTCGACGCGGAAGACTTCGACATGGATCAGCTCATATCCGATGAGCTGTCCGCCGGCAGTATACAGGGCGATGTACTGATGGCCCTGCGCAACAAATTCGCCACCGGGGCCAACAAGGCTACCGGCCTGAGTAAGGGTCAGCTGCGCCAGATCGCGAACCGATTCGATGACTTCATCCGCGACAATCTGGATGATGATGCGGTCGCTGAGTTCGACAAGCATATCGATACCTACCCCGCCAGTATCGCCCACGGCAAGGCCGTGCAGGGTAATGCAGCCAACCTCGCTGGTGGACAGTACCTGCCTAAAGAGTATCTGGCAGCCGGTAAGCAGTCGACCAAGCGCGGCGCCGGTAAACGCAAGCGCCCGCTACAGAACCAGTCCCGTGCGGCACAGGCGGAGGTCGACGCGCAGGCGGCGAAGGAAGCTGCCGACAACTCGGCACAGGAAGCGGCCCGTGGGTTGAACCAGACCGTGAAGTCCAATGCCAGCAAGATCGCCAAGGAGCAGAAACTGCAGCTCGACAACCGTGGGCGACGCGCACGTGACATTCTCAGGGAGGAGGCCAACACCGGCCCGCTGGGTAGAGCTAAGGCTGAAGTCGATAAGCTGGCTGGTCGCGCCACGCCGAAAGGTGTATCAGGATTGTCAGAGCGCCTGCAGGACAGGCAGCTGGGCCAGATGGCGACCGGCAGCCAACTGGGTATGCTAGGTAATATAGTGGTGGGCATAGGCACCGCGGCGGGCGGCACAACCAAGCCAGCCCAGCGTATGGTAGCCGGGCAGTCTGCCGGTCAGAAGGCGGCGCAGTGGACGGCCGACCAGCTCCGCAGACTGACCAAGGAAGAGCAGATTATTGAGATGATGAACCGCGGGCTGTCGCGCGCGGCGGCACTGGAAATGGTGGACTAATGCCTAGAGATGGAAACGGCAACTGGGTGCCGCTAAGCCCAGTCGTAGGCGGCACGGCGATCACGTCGGCGTGGGCCAATGGGTTGATGACGTCGTTCGGTCAGGACGTTACCGAGAGTCTAGACCGTAACGGTCGGGGTGGTATGCTCACCAGCTTCACGTTGGTCGACGGTAACGCCGCCAATCCCGGCTGGGCGTTCGTGACAGAACCAAACACCGGC
>JAUVHW010000246.1 GCA_030593075.1 Ardenticatenales bacterium | reverse complement strand
CACCGAGCCGATGGAGGGGATGTATCGGGATATGCCCATTGTCGAGGACCCCGACCTTTTCGCCTACTATCGGGATGAGATGGGCGGGTTGATGCTGGGCCTGTTTGAGCCAGTCGCCAAGCCCTGGGGCATGAACGGCATTCCCGAGACTTTTAGCTTTGGCGAGATCGCGCCAGACTGGGATCGCATGATTCCCCATCTGGAACGGGCGATGAGGCGCATCCCAATCGTGGAAGAGGTCGGGATTCACAAGTTCTTCTGCGGCCCAGAGAGTTTCACGCCCGATATGGGGCCCCTGATGGGCGAAGCGCCAGAGCTGAAGAACTTTTACGTCGCCGCCGGTTTCAACTCGCTGGGCATCCTGTTTGGCGGCGGGGCGGGGCAGGTCATGGCGCAGTGGATCGTGGACGGCACGCCGCCGGTTGACGTCAGCGACATCAACATTGCCCGTCTGATGCCCTTCCAGAATAATCCCAGGTATCTGCATGACCGGACCGTGGAATTACTCGGCTGGCAATACATAAGCTGGCCTAACTTGCAGGCCGAGACGGCGCGCAACGTTCGCCGGTCGGCGATGTACGACCGCATGGCCGCGGCTGGGGCCTTTTTCGGCCAGTCCGTCGGGTGGGAGTACCCGGATTGGTTCGCGCCGGAGGGGGTTGAACCCAAGGTCGAGTACTCGTGGGGGCGGCAGAATTGGTACGAGTACGCCGCACAGGAGCACAGGGCAGCGCGGGAAGACGTCATATTGATGGATCTAACCCACATGTCCAAACTGCTCGTCCAGGGCCGTGATGCGGAAGAGGCGCTCAACCGCATCTGCGCCAACAACGTAGCTGTGCCGGTGGGCCGCATTGTCTACACTCAGTGGTTGAACGAACGCGGCACCATCGAGGCGGACCTGACGGTGACACGCCTGGCGGAAGACAGCTATCTCTTGGTCCTGGTGGACTCGATCCACCGCCACGTCGTGGGGTGGCTGGAGAAGCACATTCCAGCGGAGGCCCACGTCTTTGTCACTGATGTGACTTCGGGCTATAACATCATCAACATTCACGGGCCGAAATCTCGCCACCTCGTCAGCGGCCTGACCACGACGGATATGTCGAACGAATCGTTTCCCTATCTCACGATGCAAGAGATCGACATGGGGTATGCGCTGGTCAAGGCGCTGCGCGTGACGTACGTGGGGGAATTGGGCTGGGAACTGTACGTGCCAACCGAGTTCACGCTTCACGTCTTTGATATGCTCGTGGAAGCGGGACAGGACGTGGGACTAAGGCTCGCCGGGTTCCAGGCGCTGAACACGCTTCGGCTGGAAAAAGCCTACCGTGACTATGGCTATGACATTGACAACACGGACACGCCGCTGGAGGCGGGCCTGGGCTTTGCGGTAGACTCGACCAAGCCTGGCGGTTTCATCGGCAAAGAGGCGCTCTTGCGGCAAAATGAGAAGGGCGTTCTCGATCACCGTCTCGTCCAGTTCTTGCTGCAAGATCCGGAACCGCTGTTGTATGGCGGCGAGCCAATCTATCGGGATGGGAAGTTGGTCGGTTACCTCAGGTCTGGAGGGTACGGGCATACGCTGGGCGGGGCGGTGGGCTTGGGTTCTGTCGAGAATGAGGATGGTGTGAGCGCTGATTTCGTCGAGAACGGCAGCTATGAGATAATGGTGGCCGGGCTGCGCTATCGGGCCAGGGCTTCTCTGCGCCCGATGTATGATCCAAAGGGCGAGAGGGTGCGTTCCTGAAGCGAGACGGCAAGTACCATTGATACACGAGGCGAAACACAAAGCTGAAGAAAGTCCCTTCCGACCCAGGCGCGGGTGGTGATCGTTGGCGGCGGCGTGATCGGTTGCAGCATGGCCTATCAGCTGGCGAAACTGGGCTGGCGGGACGAGTGTTGCCAGAACGCAAGGAGTCAACGCCCGGCGCCACGTGGCACGCGGCCGGGTTGGCCGTCAGTGAGACGATTGCCTCTGCGGTCATGAGCGACATGTCGAAACATCCGCGGGAGAGCCACCAAAGGTTGGGGGAAGAAACCGGCCAGGATACTCGTTTCCGCAGGGTCGGCTACCTTGGCTGGCATCTTCCGAGGAGCGGGTGGAGGGGTTTCGGCGACCAAGAACAAAAACCGGCCGAGTGACTGGCGTAGTTGCCGACGAGGGAGAGATCGAGGCTGAGTAACCTGGTAATGAAGAGACTGGCGGACTGGCGCTCAGCTGTCGGCCGGCAAAGATGCTGACGTGATGCCCGATTCCAACCTTCCCAAGCAGGGCGCCAGTTCAGAACCGGCCGACCTGGTGTTGCTGGGTGCGGCCGTCTACACGATGGATGCCGCGCGCCGCTGGGCTCAGGCAGCGGCTGTTCGAGATGGCCTCATCGTAGCGGTCGGCACCGACGCCGACGTCGAGGGTCTGATCGGCGCCGAGACGGAGGTGCTGCAGCTCGAGGGGAGGATGGTGCTCCCTGGCTTCCAGGACGCCCACATACATCCGCCCACGGGCGGTATGAATCTCCTGCGCTGCAACCTCCTTGCTGGGAAGAACCGCGGCGACTATGCCGACACCATTGCTGACTATGCCAGGCAGCATCCTGATGCTGAGTGGATCCTGGGCGGCGGCTGGTCTATGGATGCCTTTCCCGGCGGCACGCCAACCAGAGAGGAACTGGACGCCCTGGTTCCTGACCGGCCTGCCTTCCTGGTGAACCGAGATGGGCACGGCGCGTGGGTGAACAGCCGGGCTCTCGAACTCGCCGGCCTCAGCGAGGACACCCCGGACCCGGTCGATGGGCGCATAGAGCGCTGGCCGGATGGCGGGCCGGCCGGGACCCTCCACGAGGGTGCGATGTCCCTCGTCGAGCCGGTAATCCCGGAGCCAGAGCCTGAGCAACACGAGGAAGCGCTGCTGGTAGCCCAGAGCTACCTGCTGTCACTCGGCATCACTGCCTGGCAGGATGCCTGTGTGACGCCAGAGGTGGAGAGAGCCTACCGGGTGCTGGCTGCCCGCGGGGATCTCAAGGCGCGGGTGGTCGGCAGTCTGTGGTGGGATAGGGAGCGGGGCGAAGAGCAGGTTGCCGAGCTGGTTGAGAGACGCAAGTCCGCCGCCGGCCGATTTCGAGCGACGACGGCCAAGATCATGCTGGACGGGGTGTGCGAGAACTTTACGGGTGCGATGCTGGAGCCGTATCTCATGCCCGACGGCGACCCGACCACCAACTGCGGTCTGGAATTCGTCGACCGGGAGGCGTTGAAGCGCTACGTCGTCCAACTGGACGCCGAGGGTTTTCAGGTCCATTTCCACGCCATTGGCGATCGAGCGGTCCGCAGTGGGCTGGATGCCGTCGAAGCGGCTCGCGCAGCGAATGGATGGAGCGACGCTCGGCACCACATCGCTCACCTTCAGGTGGTGCATCCGGCCGACCTCCCCCGGTTTCGCCAGCTTGGCGTGGTTGCGAACATCCAGCCTTTCTGGGCCCGTATGGACGGCTACCAGCGGGACCTCACCATCCCTTTCCTCGGTCCGCAAAGAAGCAGCTGGCAATATCCGTTCGGGAGTCTGGTAAGGCACGGCGCCAGCTTGGCGGGCGGAAGTGACTGGTCGGTATCGACGCCCAACCCGCTGCTTGAGATCGAGGTGGCGGTGAACCGTGTCGGACCCGACGACCGCGAGGCGGCGCCCTTTCTGCCCGACGAGCGGCTGGAACTCGCAACAGCTCTGGCTGCGTTCACCATGGGCTCGGCATACGTCAACCACCTCGACCAGGAGACTGGTTCAGTCGAGGTGGGCAAGCTTGCGGACCTGGTGGTGCTTGATCGCAACCTGTTCGCGGCCGGCGCTGGTCCCATCGGCGATGCCAAGGTGGAACTCACCTTGATCGAAGGCGAGGCTGTCTATCGGGCTTCCTCGCTGGGATAGCCAGGCGCTATCCAGAGGTGCGTGGGGATGCCTGGGCTACACGGCCGAGGACCTGACCCAACTGAGGGAAGGGGGCGTCATCTAGTCAATGACTGGACTGAAGGGAACAGATTCACCGCGGAGCACGCAGAGAGCGCAGAGACAAGAAGAAGAGCAGCGTCATCGTGGGGGAATATCACTGTGCACTAGTCGGTCCCCAGGGTGTACGCCAGGAACTCGGTGTTCGTCGTCAGCTCGGTGGTGAATGAGCTCGCTTTTCAGACCAAGCAGAATCGCATCAAGGAGAGGTAATCATGGACTTTGGCTGGACCGAGGAACAACGCTTGTGGCGGCAGGCGGTGCGCAACTTTGCTCAGAAAGAGATCGCACCCCGGGTGCGGGAGATAGACACCGCCGAGCGCATCCCACCCGAGATCATCAAGGGAATGGCCGAAATGGGCCTGTTGGCCCCGCTGGTGGGGGAGGAGTACGGAGGCGCGGGGGCGGACTGGACGATGGCTGCTATCGCGGCCGAGGAGCTGGGCCGCGCCGACATCAGCCTGGCGGTCCCGGTGCTCTATCTGGTAGAGGCGGCGTGGGGATTCATCTTTGACCAGTACGGTTCCCCTGAACTCAAGGAAGGGTACCTCCCCAAAGTGACGCGGGGTGAGTCGTTCCTGGGCATCGCCACCACCGAACCGGGAGGCGGTTCGGACATCCTGGGCGCCTGCCGCACCCGCGCTGTGCGGGAGGGCGACGACTCGGCCGGGTGGCTGTTCAACGGCGAAAAGATGTTCATCAGCGGCGTACGCGAGTCACTGGACTGGGGCGGCATCCACCTGATGTTGGCTCGGACCGACCCCGACCCGGAGGCCGGGCACAGGGCCTTTACCTTCTTTGCCCTGCCCCTCAAGGGGACCGAGGGCATCACCCCCACCTTCCTGGAGGACATGGGGCGCATGGGCATCTCCACCGGCGGCTTTGCCCTGGAGGATGTCCGCCTGCCGGCCCACCACCAGGTTGGCGAGCTGAACCGGGGCTTTTACCATGCCATGGAGGGTTTTTCCGCGGCCCGCACCCTGATCGGCGCCACCTGTGTGGGAGCGGCCCAGGCGGTGCTGGACATGGGGATGGACCATATCCGGCAGCGGGAGGCCTTTGGCCGGCCGCTGGCCAGCTTTGAGGGTATCCAGTTCCCGCTGGCTGATCTCTACAGCGAGCTAGAGGGGGTCAG
>JAUVHW010000002.1 GCA_030593075.1 Ardenticatenales bacterium | reverse complement strand
GGCACGGCGTCCATTATCCGATTGACGCGCTCGACCTGCTCGCGGACCCTCTCCAACAGGCGGACGTTTCGGATCGCGTTGGCCAATTGGTCGCTGAGTATGCGCAGCACTGTCACGTCCTGCTGCGAAAGGGGGGTCGGGCGATGGCTCTGGACGGTCATAGCACCTATGACGCTGCCCCGCGTGGACAGGGGCAGAGCAACTTCTGAGCCGACGCGCTGCAGGAGCGGGTTGTCAGATGGGACCGCCTGGGCATCTACGCCTGGGCCAACGCGCAGCTGCTCGTGAGCCACGCACAATCCAACGAGCGAGCTTCCGCCGACCTCGAGCCTGTGTCCCAGCGCCCACGTCTCCTGGCCCGCCTCTCCGCTCTGTGCCCGCAGGACCGCCCATTTCCCACCCTCGTCCGCCAGGAAAAGGCCTACGTAGGGGAATACGAACCTCTCGCGGATCAGCTCGACCGATGTCTTGAGGAGCTCCTCCAGGTCCAGGGTGGAGGTGGCGACCTTGGCGATGTCGGCGGCGACCTCCATCTGCACGGAGAAGCGACTCAGGGCTCGCTGAAGCGCAGTGCGGATGCGCTCCTGCTCCCCCAGCACGACCTCGGTGCGGGCCTGGATGAAGCCCTGCATGACCGAACTGTGGTAGGCTTCCGCGAGATCGACGGCCGGCAGGCTCAGGTCCTCCGGCAGGTGGGCCAGAAGGAACTCGCGGGTGGCCCGATGCAGGCCCAGGACAGCGTCGTCTCCCAGACCAGCCTGGCAGAGCTGGCTCCCCCGCTGGCGAGCCCGCGGCCCATCGGCTTCCTGGAGGAACTCAAGGACGGACTCGGCCTCGGCGGCTGCAATGGGCCTCAAACTGGCGGGTCGAAGCTCGCTATGGCTGGTGAACAGGGTCTCCTGCAATGCCCGCTGGTACAGCGCGGCCAAGCTGTCCCGCTGTTCCGCGAGCTCCGCCTGAATTCGCTTCGGCTCACTTGATTGGCTCATTTCCGCGATCCTGCCCAAGTCCCAAGTAACGGGAAACGACGCTCCCTCTCTCTAGCGCGAAGCCGCGGGGCGCTTGGACCGGGTTCCAGAATGCCCCGCTGTACTCACCCAGAGCAGTGCCTCGGACACGCCCCCACAACTCAAGGGGGCGATGGATGCAGACAGGCAACGCATTGAGGTCAGGTTTGCTACCTTGTCGGTGAAGGCAGTGCGGGTTTCTCGGTCAGGGCTCGCACCGCATGACTACCCCCTCTGGCAATAGAGCACGCCCACCTGGGTCTGTCCTCTCCGATCTGATTTGCTACCTGACCAGGTAGGCCCCGTAGCCTCCGCCAGTCCGACCGAGAACGCGTAGGTCCGATGGACTGAAAATCGAAAGGTCAACGCCGTGCCACTCCAGGAATGAGACAAAGCCGTTTTCGTCGGGCAGCCAGGGCCGGATGTTCTGGCGATACGTCTCCAGAGACCGGTATTGCACAGGCGACCCCATCTGCTCGTACATCTTCGCGGCCCTGAGCATTGCCGGATCATGGGTGCCCGGCACGGCCGCCTGAGCGTTGAAGGCCCAGCAGCTTCCCGGGGCTGCCCACTCGTAGAGGTACTGTGCGGCGTGGGACAGATCCTCGTCGGTGAGGAACATGCCAACGGCCCAATAGACCAGAGCCACCTTGCGCCTGCCCCCAAGGATTTCCTGCACTTCGCGGCGTTCGAGCAGTTCCTCGGGGCGACCCGCGTTTGCCTCGAAGAAGTAGACGTTGGGAACACCGGCCAGGATCTCGTGGGCGTATTCCACCACCACCGGGTCATAGTCGGAGTAGATCACGGTGGTGCCTTCAGGGACCACGTGGTGGATGTGGTCGTTGGTGGGCAGACCGGAGGCATAGTCTATGATCACGTCATAGCCGCGTCTCTCAGCCAGCTCCACCGCCAGGTCCTGCAAGCACCAGCGCGACAGGCGCACTGCCTTGGGCATAAAAGGCAGCATCTCCTTGATCCGCTCGGCGGCCTGGCGGTCCACCTCGAAGTTGTGATGCCCCCCCAGAAGATAGTCGTATATGCGGCCGGCGCTGGGCCGGCTGGCATCCACTATGCTCTCTTGCGGCATCTCTCTACTCCTCCCAGGTTGTGGATCCTGCAGCTATTCTATCCGGTCGAGCGCTCTCCGTCAAGAGGGAAACAGCTCCAAGAGGCCCATTCCCCACGGAACCGGGCTGCGCGGCTGTGCTGGCTACGCGGGCAGGCCGGTCGAGCCACATCAGTCTGTGGGCAGGTCCAGGGGCTCGGAGGTGCCTGTGTGCCCTGCTCGCAGCGTGTCGGCCGAGTCGTGGCTGATCAGGCCAAGCTCAATGGCAGCCTCAATATCCAGCAGGGACGGTACCCTCGGGAGCGCTGCCCGATCAGGTAGGCCGGCGCTATCCTCTCGGGCCCGATCCCGCGGAGCGACAGACTCTCGAGGGGGCTGGTCAACGTCGGCCGGCTCCGCGTCGAGCTGTAGGTCCGTCAGCATATCAGTCAGCTCGTCGATCAGCGACGCTGGTATACTGGCATCCCCCACGACCCGCTCCTCGGCCGTCGACCGGCGTGCGCTGGCCTCCAGCATTTGGCTCAGTTTGCCGGCAGCCTGTCGAGCGTAGAACCACACGGTCCCCACGCGGCTAGCCTCTGTCTCCTTGTCAAAAACCAGGATCAGGTACAATTCCTCGTTGACAGCGACGGTGCAAACATCCTCGTCCTCGCATTCCACATAGCTAAAGGCGGCCGGCGGGATCTGATCGCGACGCCGGCCCAGTTCCAGCGTGGCGAGAAAGACACCACTGAGCAGTGCTAGCAGCGGTCCCGTGTCCAGGTCGTGCACGACGCCGGCGCGGGTAACCAGTTGCCCCAACGAGTCCGACATCAGAACACAGCGTGCACCCACGTCCACCCGCAGTGCCTCCAGGGCGGCCGTAATTGCCCCAAAGCTCTCGCCTGAGAGAACCAGCATCCCCTGACCGCTGAGGGCTATCTCCCCCAGCGCCCCCTCCGCCGCAGCAACGAGCTCCTGGACTCGGAATGGCTTGGTGAGGTAGCGGTAGACCTCGAGACGACGGGCCTCAGCCTGCACCTCGTCGCTGCCGTACGCGGTCATCAGAATCATGCGCGTGTCGGGATACGCACTGCGAAGCCACGTCAATAGCTGCAACCCGTCAACTCCCGGCATGCGCAGATCGGTGATGACCAGGTCTGGCGGCCGCTCCTCCATCTTGAGAACCGCTTCCTGCGCCGAGCTTGCGGATTCCACCTCAAAACCAGACCCGGCCCCGGCCAGATGCTCGCTCAGAAAATAGACCAGGCTCTCTTCATCGTCAACCACCAGGATGCGTTTCTTCTCTGCCATTATCGTCTCCCTATTGTCTATTGTGGCGTGCGACCCGAACAGTTGACTTCCGGCGGCATCTCCAGCGGAAGGCAGATGGTGAAGACGCTTCCCTCTCCCGGCGTACTGCTCACCTCAATGCGCCCGCCGTGCCGCTCCACAATGTTCAGACTGATGGACAGTCCCAGCCCCGTCCCGCCTTCCTTGAGTGTGTAGAACGGCTCAAAGATGTGGGAGACTGCGTCGGCCGGCATCCCCACGCCCGTGTCCTCGAATATCACCTGCACCTCGGAATCGGTCAGAGCAGCAGAGACGCGCACCTCTCCGCCCTCCGGCATGGCCTCGGCCGCGTTCAGGATGATATTCAGAAAGACCTGTTTGATCTGATCAGAGACCAAATCCAGGGTAGGGAGGTCCGGCCCCAGGCTGGTCACAACCTTGACCCCTTGATGCTCCAGTTTCTTGCCGGCCAGAGCCAGTACCTGGTCCAATACCTCGTGAATGTCAGTTGGCGTGCTCTCATCGGTGGACGGGCGGTAGAAGTTGAGCATCCGCTCCACGATGGCGGTCAGTCGCTGCACTTCGGTGGATGCCACGCGCAAATAGCGCTGCCTCTTTTCCTGGGCCAGAGATGGATTGAGCAGCAAGGCCAATCCGCTATCCAGGGCCAGTAGGGGGTTGTTGATCTCGTGGGCCAGGGAAGCTACCATGCGCCCCAGGGCGGCCAGTTTCTCGGTCTGGAAAAGGCGCGCCTGGACCTTCTTCTCCTCGGTAACGTCCTGGATGACCTGCACAACGCCGCTGGCCTGACCCTTGCCATCATCCAGCGGGTAGACGTGGACCACGAAACGACCGGGCCGGTCGCCGGGTTCGCTGACCTCGAAGGTCTGCGCCTGAACGCTCATGGCTGCGGCGATCAGGGGAGAAGAGACGTCACCATACCAGTCCCGAAACACCTCCTCGCCATCCTGCCCAACAAGCTCCGGCACGCTGGTTTCCAACATACGGGCCAGGGCTGGATTGGCGCGAATGACGCGGAGTGCCGCGTCGTGGACCGAGATACCGTCGGTGATGGCAGCAAAAGTCGCCTCCCACTCCTGGCGGCTGCGGTCAACGGCCGTGTAGAGGCGGGCGTTTTCCAGGGCAATGACTACCTGGCGTGCCAGCAACCCCAGGAACAGGACATCGTTCAGCTCCAGAGGAGGCAGGCCCACCGGCCGGGACACTGCTAGGATGCCAATCGTCCTGTCCTGCACCTCAACAGGCAGAAGCAGGGTCCGGCCGTCCTCGGGCTCTGGCGAGAGGCGAAGCGGGCCACTGCCAGTCTCTTCCCCGTCGAGGTACAGAGGCCGGCGGGCCTCTGCCGCCTGCGATAGGAGCCACTGGGCCATCTCCCGGTCCTGAGCGATGAACTCGGGTTTCTCGCCCGCAAAGGCCGCGGCCTCCCATCTGGCCTGGTCACCATTTCTGAGCAACAGAGCAGCGCCATCGGCGTCGACCTCCTGAGAGATGACCTCAATCGCTCGCTCCGCCAGGTCTTCCCTGTCGGTAGCAGAGACCAGCGCCTGCCCAATCTCCAGCAGAGGGAACCGGTCCAGCAGGCGATGGTGTTCGCGCAGCAAAAGGCGGCGGGCCAGCACGTCCCGCACCGTCGCCAGCAGTTCCCCTTCGGTGAAGGGCTTGAGGATAAAGCCCTCGGCGCCCAGGCGCAGGGCGCTCAACGCCGTCTCCATCCTGCCGTGCCCGGTGATCATGACGACCGACAGATCCGGGACCTCGCGTCTTGTCTCCCGGAGGATTTCAAGGCCGCCGACTCCGGGCATGAGAATGTCTACCAATGCCAGATCAAACGGCTCGGCGGAACTCCCCGAGGCTGGCTTTTCCACCAGCCACGCCAGCGCTTCACGGCTGTCGGCCGTCCCCTCCGCCTGGAACCCAGCGTCCTGCAGCATCTGCACGCAGGCGCGCACGATGAGAGGTTCGTCGTCTACGACCAAGATTCTCTCATTCGCCATGAAGAGAGTTCCCAGATACAGTGACGGCTGATCGGGCGAGAAGACGACCCACAGGCCCGTTCCCTTCCTGGTTCAGCACGTTTCGCGCGTTCCGCGCGCTGCGCGTGGGAGTTGTACCGCGAAAGTGGTACCCTGTCCAGGCCTGCACTCTACTGCGATGTCGCCGCCGTGGTCCTGGGCAATCGTACGGCTGGCTGCCAACCCCAGTCTGAGGCCCGGCCGGGGAGCACCGGCGTCAAAGACGATCTCGAATAGGGAGGCCACCTCGTCAGGAGGAGTGGGGGGGCCGGAGTCTGTTATGCGGATCTCGATCGTGCTCTGGCCCTCGACATCCTTGATTCTTGTGGACAGAACCAGTTCGCCGCCGTCAGGCATGACGAGCAGCGCTCTCGTTATCAAGCCCAGGAACAGCTGCCGCACCTGGAGGGGGCTCGCGACCAGCCACAGCGGGTCAGGGGCCAGGTGTTCGACAATCTGAACGCCGCTTCGCAGCGCACGCTCACGGACCAGGCGAACAGTGTCGCGCAGCAGCTGGTTGACGTCGGCCCGCGTGCGAACGCCTGGCTCGTCGACAAAGACCTGCAGCC
Organism: Ardenticatenales bacterium; assembly: GCA_030593075.1. Classification (GTDB taxonomy): domain Bacteria; phylum Chloroflexota; class Anaerolineae; order Promineifilales; family UBA4811; genus JAUVHW01. The sequence continues at coordinate 40,483 of JAUVHW010000002.1, read as the reverse complement.
CGCGCACGACATCGGCCGCGCGGAGGGCCTGTTCCACAATACTCTCCAGACCCTCTTTATGCTCCGGTGTGCTCGCTTCCCGGCCCAAGATCTGGGCCATCCCCACTATACCAGTCAACGGGTTGTTGATCTCGTGGGCTAGCCCGGTCGCCAGTTCGCCGACGGTCGCCATTCTCGTGGATTGGATGAGCTGGACCTGCGTTTGACTCAGCTCATCCATCCGCTGCTGCAGCTCCTTGTATAGTCGCGCGTTTTCAAGGGCGACGGCCGCCTGGCTGGCCAGGAGCTTGGCCACGCGGACATCCTCGGGACCAAACGTTCGCTCCCGGCAGTCGGCGTCGATAAAGAGCACGCCTACGACGCGCTCCTCCCACCTGAGCGGCACCTCAAGCACTGCCCTGGACAGATCGCTATCCTGCAACCACGCGGGCTTGGCGTCCCATTCCCGGTAGTCATCAGCAACAATGGGCTCTCCTGTCTGGAGCACCCGGCCGGCTATGCCCTCGCCCGGCCTGAGGGTTCCCCCCACGTGGCGCGCGGCGTCACCGTGACCAACGGCCAGTCTCAGCTCATCTCTCTCTTCATCGTACAGGTAGACACCGCCAGAGTCAGCGTTCAGCAGCTCGCTGCCCCGCTGCACAATCGATTGGAGCAGTCCTGACATCTCCAGACGACCAGTGATATCGAGTGAGATGCCGTACAGAGCCGTCATTTCCTGGAAGCGGCTCTGCGTCTCTGCAAAGAGCTGGGCGTTTTCGATGGCCATAGCCGCCTGTGCCGCAAAGATCGCAGCGACCTGGGCATCCCGCTCAGAATAGGAGTGCGCCTCCTTCTTGTTCAGGTTGAGCAGGCCGACTGCCTGATCCCGTGCCACCAGCGGTACTCCCAGCCAGCAGCGTATCTGCTCGGTACCGGGCAGCTGCAGCCAGTCCGGGTCGCGCGCGGTGTCCGGGATTACGACGGGCAGGTTCCTCTGGAGAGTCCTCTGGACATGCGGCAGGGCTGCTACCTCAGGGGAAGCGGCTCCCGGCAGGGCCTGCGGATCAAGACTGCGCCTGGCGACGGTCTCTAGCTCAGCACCGGAAACAAGCATTACGGAGGCGCTATCATAGGCGACCACCTGGCCCAGCTGCTCCAGAATGAGACGCAGTACCTGCTCGCGGTCGAGGGTGCTGCTCAGTGCACTGCCGACCTCCCGCAAGGTCTCAGCCAACTTGCGCTGTTCTCGTTCCGTCTCTAGCAGGGAGGCCTTGGCGATAGCCAGGGCAACCTGGCCCGCCACATGCTCGCCGCGCTCAACTTCCTCCGGGGCGAACTCGTGCGGGTCATTGAAGAGGACAAAAGCTGCTCCCAGTTCCTGTGCCCCGGCAACCAGCGGCAGGCCGAGCACAGAGCGGGCCGCCAGCGCTTCAGGGATGCTTGGGCTCACCTCTGGGTGATCCAACAGATCTCCAGCCACGAGCGGCCTTCCATGGCGCAGCACCCGCTCGACCATGGTCGGCTCGTCAGCGCTGGACTGGAGGCCGGAGCAAAGGTCCATGGTGTCGCCGCCGGCCGCGGCTCCAATGGTCGTCTGCCGCGCCTGGTCGCACAGGCAGATGACGCAGCCGTCGGCATCGAACAGCCCACCGAGCTGGTCTGCCAGGATCTGGAGCATGGCCTGCAGATCGGGCGTCTCCAGGGCAGCGCGGGTGATATCGTTGAGTAGTCTGAGGAAGCGCTCGCGGCCCTGGAGCCGCTCTTGCGCTCGCTCCAGCTCGGCGAGCCCCAGGCGCAGCTGCTCGTTGGCCATGGCGAGCTCGGCCGTTCGTTCCTCGACCCGCATTTCCAACTCATCACGGGCCTCTCTCAGCGCCTCCTCAATCTGCACCCGCTCGGTGATCTCGCGGGCAATCCCGCAGAGCCCTGCTATCTCGCCAGAGCTGTCCCGCATGGGCACCTTGACGACGTGAAAGGTATGTGGAATCCCCTTCACGGGTTTGGTATCCTCTTCCTTGACGATCTCGCCACCTAGGACACGGGAATCTACCTCGCTGATGTGTTCCCCGGCCTCCTGCCCAAAGAGATCCACATCCGTCCGGCCGATCAGTTCCGAAGCCGAGACCCCGAATAGCCTCTCCATGGCCGGATTGACGTGTGTGTACCGTAGTGAGCGGTCCTTGATAAAGATAGAGTCTTCAGCCGTCTCAAACACCGCCCGGAAGCGTTCCTCGCTCTCCCGCAAAGCCTGCTCCCCTCGCACCCGCTCGGCGATTTCCTGCTGAGCTTGTTCGTACAGCCAGGCCTTCTGGATGGCCACCGCAGCCTGGTCCGCCAGAGCCTGGCACAGGTGAATCTCGGCGGCTGTGAACCGCCGCTCGCGCTTCGACTCATCTATCTCGACGACGCCGATGACCTGATCACCAGCCGCCAAGGGCAACATGAGCAGGCTTGCCGAGCCCACCTGACGCATCAACTCGACTTCGGCCGGATCAGCATCAGGATCGGAGACCAAGATACTGAGAGGCTCACGACGTTCCAGCACGGACCGCGTGGCTGGGAAGTCATCCAGGGCGTAGGCAGTGCCCGGCTCGTCGGGAGGTCCCGAAGCCTCTCGCCATTCGATCCAAGTTACGACCTCGTCGGGTCCTTGGTCCAGCCGGGAAATAGTGCAGCCAGAGGCGCCAACGGCTCTCACCATCTGCTGGGCAATGAGGGTGAGCAGGTTCTTGAGACTGGTGGTGGACGAGATCGCTCTAGCTGCTTCCAGCAGGACGGTCAGCTCGGCGGTGTGTTCCTTCGTTCGCCTTTTGAGCTCAGCGTGGGCTTTCTGCAGCGCCTCCTCGGCCCGCCGCTTCTCCTCCGCGAGCTTCCGCTGCTCCAGCACCCGCTCAATCACCGTGGGCAGCAGGTCAAGGTATCCACCCTCCACGTCCTTGATTACATAGTCGCCCACACCCAGCCTCATGGCCTCCACGGCCGTCTCTTCGCTGCCAGCACCGGTAATCATGATCGTGGGTGGCAGCTGACCCTGAGCGGCGAGGGTCCGGATTACTTCCAGTCCGCTGTGCCCAGGCATCTGGTGGTCCACCGCCACCAGATCGTAGGCGCCCGCAGCGTACATGGCAAGGCCCTCCTCGCCGTCGCAAGCCAGGTCCACGCTATAGCCGAACTGCCCGAGCTTCCTCTGCGTGAGACGAGCAAGGGCGGCATCGTCCTCCATGTATAGAATGCGGACGGGTTCCGATCCAGACATTGCAGTCACTCTGCTGCAAGCACAGAAACAGCCGGCTGCACCAGCGCAGGCGGCATCAGCCTGGCTGTGCAAGAGCTGGTTCCGTGCGGTACGCGACGACAGAGAGCCGACTCGTCAACCCGAAAGAACAGCGACGAACTCGCCCCACAGGTGAACAGAGAGTACCACAAGTCACTGGGAGCGCCAGTCGACTGAGCAGCAGGCAGAGAGAGGAATAGAGATCTGCTGGAAGGCGTGATGCGATGTGGGAACTCTTGATGGCAGGGGCACGGAGGCTCAGGTCGAAGCGCTGCTTCCCGGCCGCCTGCCCGCCCTGTTTTCTCTGCCTCCATGGTCGCGCTCATCCCAGAGGCTGCCCGCCAAACCGCTCCCGCAGCGCCAGCAGCTTCTCCACCTGCTCGGGGGAGAGCGGTTCAGCCCCATCGACCAGACGCATCAGCATCGCAACGTGCGCGGTGTGCTCCAGGATCTCCATTTTCGCGTAGGCGTCAAAAGGGTCAGCCCCAACCGTGAGAGCGCCATGCCGGCGCAACACGATGGCGTCGTGCCGCCCAATCAGATCCCGAATCACCTCAACGTTCTCGTGTGTCGAGGGCGTCGCGTACTCTGTGGTAGGGATCTCGCCAAGGGTGATGACGGTTTCGGGCTGCATAGGCTCGGCCAGAGAGATCCCGGCCGTGCTGAGCGCCACCGCAATTGGAGGGTGGGCATGGACTACTGCGCCGACCTCCGGCCGCTGGCGGTAGACCTCCAGATGCATGGGCATCTCGGAGGTCGGCCCGAGCCTCGGCCGTGGACCCACGGGCTGTCCCTCCAGGTCAACGACGATCAGCTCGTCAGCGCGCAGGAACCCCTTGTGCCGGCCGCTGGGGGTGGCCAGGATTCTGTCAGGGCCCAGGCGGGCAGAGATGTTCCCCGCGGTGGCAGCGACGAACCCCTTCTGGTGCAGGAGTCGGCCGACGCGCACGATTTCGCCGCGCAGCCCGTCCTCCTCAAGGGCCGGCGCCGCTCCTGGCTCCCTCAGGGTCACCCCGCGCTCCATAGCCACCTGCCGAGCCAGGGGCGTTACCAGCGCCCCGCGGGGGACAGCGAACTGCCCTCCGGGCGGAACGGCGCGCACGTCCTGCTCTGTTACCAGCTGCCGGCTCCTGGACTGCTGCCTGGTCACCTATAGTCTCCGGTCCATTATCTGATCTGAACGCTGGCTCATGCTCGGCAGCGCGATTATAGCAGCCGCCCCAACTTGGAGCAACCCAACTGGCGCCAGCACCTGAAGCGCTCCTGGTCAGGGCCCGGCAATGGCGTATAATCCTCGCCTGGAGAGGAACGCTGCCGCCGCAGGCTGGAGTCGGACGGCCGTTCCGCTGGCAGACAGAATGCGAACACCCATCATCGTCGGCAACTGGAAGATGAACCTGGGCCGGGTCGAGGAAGCACTGGCGCTGGTGCGTCGCATCCGGTACCCGCTGAGCCAGATCGAGGGAGTGGAGCGGGTGGTGTGCCCCCCTTTCACCGTGCTGGCAGTGGTGGCGGAGGTGTTGCGGCCCACGCGCATCGGCCTGGGCGCACAGACGATGCACTGGGAGGACTGCGGCGCATACACCGGCGAGGTCTCGCCCGCCATGTTGACAGGTGTGTGCCAGTACGTCATCCTGGGTCACTCGGAGCGCCGGAGCGGCCGGGTGGCCTCCCCGGAGCCAGTTCGGGGCCTGGAAGGCGACAGCGCGGTCAGCCGCAAGGTTCATGCCGCACTGGCTCACAACCTGACACCCATCGTGTGCGTGGGCGAGAACCTGGAGCAGAATCAAGCAGGCGAGACACACCAGTTCATCGGAGGCCAAGTGAGAGCCGCGCTGGAGGGCCTGACGGCCGAGGATGTAGGCAAGTGCGCGATCGCCTACGAGCCTATCTGGGCCATCGGCACGGGCAGGGCATCGACGCCGGCCGGGGCAAACCGCGTGATCGGCCTCACGATACGAGGGGCTATTGCAGAATCATTCGGGGAGGCGACGGCCCAGGCAGTGCGAGTGCTCTACGGCGGCAGCGTAACGGCCGAGAACATTGCCTCTTTCATGGCGATGCCAGAGATAGACGGCGCGCTGGTGGGCGGCGCCAGCCTGACGCCGGGGTTTCTGGAGTTGGTGCAGCGGGCGGCAGACACGCGCTGAGACTTGGTGACTGTCGCTGCCGGCTTGCACCCCGCGGTTGGTCCGCCAGGCGCATATTCACTGGGCCAGTCGCGGAAGGGCTTTGCAGACCAGGACACAGATGAGCATGATCAGCTGCCTGGTTGACGATTACAGCGGGGAGTTCGTGGTGCGCGTTCCCAGCTCGCTACCTCGGGATCTAGCCCAACCTGCCACCCAGGAAGGCGTCAGCCCAGAAGCCCGGCCGAGGACTGGTCTGACACGATGAACTCCCATGACCGCTACCCACAGATCTGCGAGAGTAGGCTTCTTGAAGGCCTGGCCGGCCCACCACAGGCGCATCTGGGTGGCTGGCAGTGCGTCGGCTCCCCGCTAGGACCCGGCAGGCTTTCTCTCCGGCCAGGCCTCTGTACAAATGGATCGGCGTGGCACTGGCGCGTGCCGCCCCTGGCGGGAACGTGCAGCCTGCTCGGGGCTAGCTGCCCAAAGCCACCTCGTCCACCACCCCGACGACGACTGCCCGCACTGCGCCGGGGTCCAGCCCCAGGATTTGGCGTGCCCCGTTCCCCTCATCGATCACCAGCACGGTGTCGCCGGGTCCGGCCTGCACCACGTCGACCGCAATGTCATAGTAGCCGGTCTCCTGCCCCTGCAGGTCCAGTTGGTCCACCAGGAGCAGCTTGCGACGGTCCAGGTGGGATATCTTGATAGTGGCGACGACCGTGCCGATGACCTTGCCGATGTACACCGTCAGTCGCCCTCAGACACGGGATGCCACACGGCCGTGGGCTGCTGCCGGCGCTCACCGCGCTCTACTTCGACCTCGTCCACAATCCCGGTGATCGCCAGGTCAACCGGCACGAATACCTCGGGCAGCGCCTGCGCGCCTTCACGGCTAGCTACCATGAAGACCAACTCGCCGGGCCCGGCCTGGGCGGTGGCGTCGGCCGCGACCACAGGTTCCCCGTGCGGATGCAGGTCCCTATCGAGGGGCTGCACCACCAGGAACTTGATCCCCTCAAGCCCTTCGTACTTGCGGGTGGCGACCACCGTGCCTAGAACGCGCGCGAACTTCATCAGGCTTCTGCTGATTCCAGCCGGACGTAGATCAGCGTGTTGCGCAGCTCGCCGTCGGCCGCCAAGGCGTGGTTGCGAAGAGTCGCCTCCAGCGAAAAGCCCGCCCTCTCCGCCACCCGGCGGCTCCGCCCGTTGCGCTCGTCGCAGCGAATCTCGACCCGACGGGCACCGAGCGTCTCAAAGGCAAACCGAGTGATGCCGCGGACGGCCTCCGAGATGTAACCCTGGCCGGCAACGCGCCTCCGCGCCCAGAAGCCGATCTCAAACCGGCGAACCTCCCAGTCTATGCGGTGCAGTCCGCTCCCCCCAACGATGGTGCTACTATCCTTGAGGAGGAGCAGGAGCCAGAGGTCCTCGCGGGTCAGGAAGCGAGCGCGCGCCCTGCGCACCGCCTCTTCCTCCTCGTCGACACTGGGTAGGTGGTCAGCCCAGGGCATCCAGGGGGCCAGGTCATCCAGCGTCTCGGCCACGGCCGCCTGCAGTTCGGTGCCGTCGCCCGGCAAGGGCGAACGGATGGTGAGCCGCTCGGTCTCGAAGGAATCGGGGAAGTCGAGCAGGATCGGCTTCATAGGTTGCCCATCACCCGGCTGCGGAAGCGGGTGGCGTCAGCGACGTTCTCCCACATCTCGGGGTGCAGCTGGGGGATGACCACCTGCCTCACCAGGAGCTCTGGCCGCTCCAGCGCCCCGACACCGATCCGAACCGCGGCCTCCACATCGGCCACCAGGCCGGAGAAGAGCACAATGCCCTTGCCGCCCAGCCCGTCCGCCAGCCGTACCTCCAGCAGTCGTACCTCGGCCCCCTTGACACCTGCGTCGGCCGCGTGGATGGCGGCCGCGACGGTGGTCGTCTCTATCACTCCCACGGCGTCGGTCGCCTGCGGTACCCGCCCCCCCGCGACGGCCTCGACCACCTCGGGGTGCACCTGGGGCAGATAGACGGTGTCTACCACAGCCGGGCCACCGACTTGGCGGCCGGCAGCCAGCGACTCTTCGACGTCAGCCACTAGCCCCCCAATCAGTACCAGGTACTTGCCCGGCTGCACCGTGCCAGCCTTGATCAGGTCAATCGGCGCGCGCTTGACCATGGCGTCGGCCGTCTCGATGCCGGCCGCGATACTGTTCAGCTCTACCAGTACCAGCGCTGGCTCAACCATCTCTCATAACATCCCGCTCAGGTGCCAGAACCTGGAGTCAGACCCGTCCGCGGGCCCTCAGACGATCCTGAAGGAGTCCTTAAGAGTGCAGCGGCGGATGCGGCTGAAGCTGATAGGGTTGGTCAGCCCTTCGCCGGTGGCGCTGGCAATCGTAAAGGAGCAAAAACCCTCGCCGCGATATCCAACGCCAGCATAGGAAGGAGCGTTCTTGACAAAAATGCTGCAATCCATCTCGCGCGCCATGCGGCTCAGATGGTCCAGGTGCTTGGAGTGCATCACGGCCGTGTGCCGAAAACCATGCTCTGCCTTCTTTGCCAGATCGATGGCCTGGTCAGCATCGCGAACGCGGACCAGCGGCACAATGGGCATCATCTGCTCCGACAGTACCAGCGGGTGATCCGGCTCTACTTCCACCAATATCAGCCGTACCTCCTCCCCGACCTCAATGCCGATCTCCTGGAGCAGTAGGCTCGCATTCTTGCCTATGAAGGCCTTGTTCATGGCGCCATGCTGCCCGGCCGGCGGAACCTGGTCAAAGATCGACTGGGAGAGGCGATCGAGCTGCCGGGAGCTGATCTCGAGGGCTCCGTTGCTGCACATGGACCGCTTCAGATCGTCGGCAATGCTGTCCACCGCAAAGATCTCTTTTTCGTCGATGCAAATGACGTTGTTGTCAAAGGAGGCACCCAGCACGATGTCTCGCCCTGCCTGCTGCAGATCGGCCGTCTCATCCACCACGGCCGGAGGATTGCCCGGGCCGGCGCAGACCGCGCGTTTACCGCTCTGCATCGCCGCCTGCACCACAGCTGCCCCGCCTGTGACCGCCAGCAACCCCACATCGGGGTGGCGCATGATCTGCTGGGCGGTCTCTATGGTCGGTTCGGCCAGTGCGCAGACCAGGTTGGGCGGGCCGCCTACCTGGACGATGGCCTCGTTCACCAGCTGCACGGTGTGGTTGGAGCAGCCGCGCGCGCCTGGGTGGGCATTGAATACCACGGCGTTGCCGGCCGCGACCATGGAAATGACATTGCAGATGACGGTGGAGGTGGGATTGGTGCTGGGGATAATCGACCCAATCACGCCATAGGGTGCGTACTCGACCAGAGTCAGGCCGTCGTCCCCACTCCAGGCGGTCGGGTCCAGGATCTCGGTGCCGGGCGCCTTGTTGGCGTTGAGCAAGTTCTTCTGGATCTTGTCCTCGTAGCGGCCCATCCCCGTCTCGCGCCAGGCTTCGTGCGCCAGGAGCTGCGCGTTCTCCCGCATCACGCGGCGGATCTGGGCGATCATGCGCTCGCGCAACGTCAGCGGAAGGTCCGCCAGCTGCAGGTAGGCGCGGCGGGCGGCCGCAACCGCGCTTTCGACATCCGGAAACAGATTGTCGCCGTGGTGCAGCTGGGGGGCAGGCGCAAGCTCAGCGAGCGTGGCGGGGCGCAGTGGCTGGGGCGACGGACCATGCCGCGGCCGGTCGCCCAGGTTCAGCTCATCCATCACCTCCTGGATGATGGCTTCGATGCGGGCATCGTCCATCATCAATCGGCCTCAGCCTTCTCGTACTTGACCACGCCGTCCACCTCCACGGTGTCCACGATGGCCATGATCACGGCGTCGCAGGGTCGGCGGTCCGTCAGCTTGGTCTGGCGCGCGGCGCTGCCGGTGGCATAGAGCACCACCTCTCCAAGGCCAGCTCCCACGGCGTCGGCCGCCACCCGATAGCCGCCTGTCTCCTGCCCCTCAATGTCGAGTTGCTTGAGCACCAGGAACTTGAGCCCCCCCAGCGACGGCTCTTTGCGGGTGGCGACCAGCGTACCCACTACTCTTCCTAGCAGCATAGAGAACTCCGTTCAAGGTGCAAGTAACGGCAAATGCGTGGGAAGGACCCACGCATCGCTCCCGCCCCCGGCGCGCAGTCGGGTCCTGCCCTTGCGCCTGGAGGGCGGCTACTTGCCTTCGGCCGGTGTGCGGCCCAGCGGAAGAGTCACGTCCACGTTGGCGTGCGGCCGCGGGATGACGTGGATGGCAACTACCTCTCCAACCCTCTCGGCTCCGCGTGCGCCTGCCTCTACGGCCGCCTTGACGGCCGCCACGTCACCGCGCACGACTGCGGTCACCTGGCCTCCGCCCGTCTTTTCGTAGCTCACCAACTCGACCTTGGCTGCCTTGACCATAGCGTCGGCAGCCTCGACCATAGCCGGGAAGCTCTTGGTCTCGATCATTCCAAGTGCATCGGTCATGGTATCCTCCTGACAAGTGGGGTTTGCACTCGTTCTCCAGTAAGACTAGTCGCGGCGCCGGGTCTCTACCATGCGCCCGCTCACAGCTTCGATGGCAGCCACGGCCGCGCCATAGCCAGCCATGATATCCCTCTCTTCACCGCCCAGGTAGACGCGCCCAAAGCTGCCAAAGGCGCGAACCTCCAGGATGTTGATACGAGCAGCCTTTTCCGCCTCATTGGCTGCCAGCGCTGCATATCCGGCCGGTTCGACCTCCAGAACATACAGAGTCTGTCCTGCCAGCAACATGTGCCCGTGCCGCATGCGGTTGATCAGCTGCACCTGATGGGCGTCTACGTGGCGGATGACCTGGCTGGAGACCACCCGGGGCTTGATGCGGTCCGACTCTTCGACGCCCAGGGCCTCCAGGATCGCCGCACCAGCCGCCCGCACCTCGGCCTGCTCCTCATGGTGCACCTCCAGCAGGCCAAACAGCCGCTCCACAATCTGCATCCCGGGGCGAACACGGGTCGCCTTGAGGGCAATGTCGGTGATGCGGTTGATCTCGATTCCGGGAGAGATCTCCACCCATAGCGAGGTGTCATTTGGCAGCGGCAGGAAGCCGCGCGCCACTGTGCCGAGAAAGCCGGCGTGTTGCGGCTGCAGACTGTCGAGAAAGACATAAGTACGCAGGTCCACTGACATTCGCGCTCTCCTGAGGCAATGGAGGTTCCGGCTGCTCCTAGCCCGGCGCCCCCTGCATGATTCTCACACTGGCGCTGGCGCCTATCCTGGTGGCGCCCGCTGCGATCATCCTAGTTGCGTCCTCGTAGGTCCGAATGCCGCCAGCTGCCTTGACTCCCATGCTGGGTCCGACCACGCGCCGCATGAGCGCAACATCTTCAGGAGTAGCGCCACCAGGGCCAAAACCGGTAGAAGTCTTGACATAATTGGCACCCGCCACCTTGGCTAGCTGGCAGGCGATGACTTTTTCCTCGTCGGTGAGCAGCGCCGCCTCAATGATCACCTTGAGAACAGCGTTACCGGCGTGGCAAGTCCGGGCCAGGGAGGCGATGTCGCGCTCCACCAGCCCAATGTCGCGGGATTTGAGCGCTCCCACGTTGACCACCATGTCCACTTCGGCAGCGCCGTCCTGAATTGCCTTTTGAGCCTCAAAGACCTTGGCCTCAGTAGAGGTGGCGCCCAGAGGAAAGCCCACAACAGTGCAGACCAGCACATCACTGCCTTTGAGGAGCTGGCTGCAAAGCTCGACGTGAGCCGGGTTGACACACACGGCGGCAAAACCGTGCTTGCGCGCCTCGAAGCACAGCTGGGCGACCTGATCGGGCGTCGCATCTGGCTTGAGCAGGGTGTGATCGATCATGTGACGCACGCTGCCGTCGGTGGGCATGATGCCCAGCGTGCTGGCCAGGCGGTCCGCGCCGGCGTTGACAACCGGCTTGACTCGGTCCACATAGTTGTGGGCTGAAATAGGCTCTGCAGCGGCCGGGTCTGCGCCTGCCTCGGTCTCTTCCATCACGAGCAGCACCTGCCTTGTGACCTCTTCGATGATGCGCTCGACCCTCGCCTCGTCCAGTTTCTTCACGCTTTATCCCCTGGAAACATCTCTGAGGAAACGGCGCTCGATGTCCATGATCTTGCCCACGCGCCGCGCGTGCCGCTCGCCCCCGGCCGGCGTCTCTAGCCAGGTTCTAACAATCTGCCGGGCCAGGTTGGCTCCGATCAGGCCAGCACCCAGGGTCAGCACGTTGGCATCATTGTGCTCGCGGCTGTTGACGGCCGTCGCCTGGTCGTAGCACATGGCGGCGCGCACTCCAGGCACCTTGTTGGCAGCCATGCAGGAGCCAATCCCTGCGCCGTCAACAACGATGCCGCGCCAGGCCTGCGCCCGAGCCACCAGCCTCGCCACGGCAAGGGCAAAATCCGGATAGTCTACCGAGGCAGTGCTGTCAGTACCGCAGTCTATTACTGGATAGCCCAGCTCTTCCAAGTAGCCCGCCAGCACCGCCTTGAGCTGGTATCCTCCATGATCTGAGCCTAGAGCGACGGTCCGGCCGCTGTCCGGGCGGCGCTCAGAGCAGGGTTCACCAGCGACAGAGGGCGCCGGAGGCAGCGTCTCCTGGTTGAGCGACACCTTCCTCTCGAGGGCAACCTGGCGGGCAAGCGGGGTGACCAGTGCCCCCTTGGGGACCGAGAGCTGGCTGCCCACCGGCACTGCCCGCACATCGGCCTCTGTGACCAGAGGCCGGGCAGCCTGCGCAGACGGGCTGTACGGTACATTCAGGGTGCGGTGCACGACGCGCCGCACCATCTCACGGACCTCTTCCTGATCCAATGTTCTGACTCTCTCCGTCTCGCTCCAGAGGGCAGGGCGCAATTGTAGCACGTTCGGGCAGGGCAGCCAAACTCGCCAGGCGAGCATCCGGTGGCCCCGCCACCGTGACGGCTGGTCCCTCTGCTGTGCTAGAGACAAGAGTCAGTATGCTCGGCGCCTTGAGGCACATCGCGGCTCTCGGCTGGCGCGCGGGGTTGGTCCCCGATGGAGTAGGTCTCGGTGCGCTGCTCCATCTAGGCTACGCCCCCCAAGCCACAGACCTGTCCGATAGCGCCGACCAAGACAGTGCTCCACGTCAGGCTCCGCACAGTAGTCTTGTATCGATCCCGTTCGTCGCTATAATATAGGAAGATGCGCACACCAAACTTGCCAGGCTCGGCCAGGCACAGGTCTCCGGCGCCTGGCGACGCTGGTTACACGAAATCGGGCCTCGTGCCCTGGCGGATTCGCGACTGAGAGCCGCCGCGAGCGGAAAGGAGCTACAGCATGCCTCGCAAGGAACTGGTCCTGGTCGATGGCCACGCACTGGCTTACCGGATGTTCTTTGCCTTGCCGATGGATTCATTCTCCACGCGCGCCGGGGAGCCGACGAACGCGACCTATGGCTTTGCCCGTGCTCTCATGGACCTGATCCTGGCGGATGACCCGCCCGAGTACCTGGCGGTGAGCTTTGACACCGGCAAGACGTTCCGGGACGAGATCTTTCCCGACTACAAGGCAACCCGGGCCAAGACTCCGGACGAGTTGCACATGCAGGTAGATCGCATCCGGGAGGTGGTAGCCGCCTTCAACGTGCCGATTCTTGAGAAGGATGGATACGAGGCGGACGACGTCTTGGGCACCATCGCCCAGCAGGCGGCCGCTCAGGGAGTACGGGTGCGCATTCTCACCGGAGACCGCGATCTGCTGCAGTTGGTGGACGAGCAGACACACGTGCTCCTGGCGGGCCGCAAGGGTACTGATGAGTACGATCCGAGCGCAGTAGAGTTGAAGTACGGCATCCGGCCGGATCAGATCGTGGACTATAAGGCGCTGGTGGGCGATACATCAGACAACATCCCTGGAGTGCGGGGCGTTGGGGACAAGACGGCCGTCAAACTGCTGCAGGAATACGAGACGCTGGAGCAGATCTACGAGCACGTGGACGAGATCGAGAGCGCCCGTTTTCGCAGCGCCCTGGTCAAGGGGCGGGAGAACGCTCTCCTGAGCCAGCGGCTGGCTCGCATCACCATCGACGTGCCGGTGACGCTAGACCTGGAGGCCTGCCGGGCGGCCGATTTCGATCGAGCCAGGGTGGCCGACTTGATGCGTGAACTGGAGTTCCGCTCGCTGGGGCAACGGCTTCGAGAGCGCGCTGCCGGGCCTGACGGGCGGCAGCTGGGCCTCTTTGCGGAGGCCGAGAGCGCCGTCGCACACTCGGCGGTTGCTTCTGGCGCTGAGCGCGCCGGTACCCGGACCCACGTGGTTTCCAGCGCGGCCGACCTGGAGGCACTAGTCAGGCATCTGGCGGAAGCCCCGGCAATCTGCTTCGACACCGAGACAACCAGCACCGACGAGATGACGGCCGAACTGGTGGGCATAGCCGTCAGTCCGGCTGCCGGCGAGGCGTACTATGTACCGGTGGGGCACGTGCTGGAAGAAGACAGAGGGAAACAGCTACCAGCCGCTGACGTGATCGCCGCGCTGCGGCCGGTGCTGACGGACCCGGGAATCCCCAAGGTCGCCCACAATGCCAAGTACGATCTGACCGTGTTGGAGCGGCTTGGTCTGAGCGTGGCCCCCATCACCTTTGACACAATGCTAGCCGCCTGGTTGCTGGAGCCAGCCAGTCGCGGCCTGGGGCTGAAGAACCAGGCCTGGATGCGGCTCGGAGTCGAGATGACCGAGATCGTCCAGCTGATTGGCCGAGGAGCCAAGCAGATCACCATGGCGCAGGTCCCCATAGCCCAGGCGGCGCCCTATGCGGCCGCCGATGTCGATATGCCGCTTCGTCTGCAGCAACAGCTGGAACCCGAGTTGAAGGAGAAGGGGCTGTGGCGGCTCTTTGCCGAGGTCGAGATGCCGCTGATCCCCGTCCTGGCGCAGATGGAGCAGACCGGTGTGGCGCTAGACCCCGGCTTTCTGCAGCAGATGTCGATCGAGCTGGCCGGCCGCTTGGGCGCGCTGGAGGAGAGCATCCACCAGCTGGCTGGACACCCCTTCAACATCAACTCTACCCAGCAGTTGAGCAAGGTGCTGTTTGAGGAACTGGGGCTGCCGACAGAAGGACTTCGAAAGACGAAATCCGGCCACTACTCGACGGCGGCCGGCGTACTGGAGACGCTCAAGGGGCGCCACGCGATCATCGATCGCGTTCTGAAGCACCGTGAGGTCACCAAGCTCAAGTCCACGTACGTCGACGCATTGCCTGAAATGGTGAATCCCGCTACCGGCCGGATTCACACGTCCTACAACCAGGCCGGCGCGATTACGGGCCGCATTGCGTCTTCGGGGCCGAACTTGCAGAACATCCCCATCCGTACCGAGCTGGGCCGCCAGGTTCGGCGCGCGTTCGTGGCTCGGCCCGGGTATCTCTTTCTGGCGGCCGATTATTCCCAGGTGGAGCTGCGCGTCCTGGCCCACATCTGCCAGGACCCCGGGCTCCTGGAAGCGTTCCAGCGCGGACAGGACATCCACGCCACTACGGCAGCCGCCGTGCATCGTATCCCTCTCGACCAGGTCACGCGAGATCAACGCCGCTTCGCCAAGAGCGTTAACTTTGGCCTGCTATATGGGATGAGCGCTTTTCGACTGGCGCGGGAGTCAGAGCTGACGCTGGCGGAGGCGGAGCATTTCGTAGAGTCCTACTTTGACAGTTTCCCTGCGGTGCGCGGCTATCTGGAGGAGACCATCCGCCAGGCAAAGGAGCAAGGCTGGGTCGAGACAGTGTTGGGGCGTAGGCGCTACTTCCCGGTGCTGCAGGGGACGGCCGCCGGCGGGCGCACCTCTGCGCTGGCTCGCCAGCGAGCCGAACGAGAGGCGGTCAACTTTCCCATCCAGGGAAGCGCAGCCGACATCATCAAGATTGCGATGATAGACCTGCACCGGGCGCTGGCCACAGAAGGTTATCGCGCCAGGATGATTCTCCAGGTGCACGACGAGTTGGTGCTAGAAGTCCCGGCGGAGGAACTGGAACCGGTCACCAAACTGGCTTCGAGAGTCATGGAGGATGCGTACCAACTGCGAGCAGCGCTCAAGGCAGATACCAAGGCAGGTCCCAATTGGCTTGAGATGACATAACGCGGAATCCGATCTCTGGCGCAGGCCACCGCCGCCGGGCGAAGTCACCGCTACGCGATGTTCAGGGGACCATTGCATTGTCATCTTCCTGTGCTATACTTGGCGCCATGAGGGCAACAGCGGGGCGCGAGCAAGAGACTTGGGGGAGCCCACGCGGGAGGCACCTGTGAAACACCTCCTCAATTTGACTGACCTGTCTGGGGCCGACATCCAGCGGCTGCTGGACCTTGCAGTCGAGCTAAAGCACGAGTGGAAGGTGGGTGGCGGGAAGGACCGGCTGACCGGCAAGACGCTGGCGATGGTCTTCCAGAAACCGTCGCTCCGCACCCGTGTCTCGTTCGACGTGGGGATGATCCACCTGGGCGGGCAGGCACTCTACTTGTCGCCGAATGAGATCCAGTTGGGCAGGCGGGAGAGCGTAGCCGACGTAGCGCGAGTGCTGTCGCGCTATGTGGATGGGATCATGGCGCGGGTCTTTGCCCACGATGACATCGTTGAACTAGCCCAGTACTCGCGAGTGCCGGTCATCAACGGCCTTTCAGACTACAGCCATCCTTGCCAAGGGATGGCTGACCTGCTCACTATCCTCGAGACGCACGGCCGGATCGCTGGATTGAGAATCGCCTTTGTTGGGGACGGCAATAACGTGGCGCGCACCCTGATGTTCGGCGCAGCCAAGCTGGGGGCCGAATTCGTCATCGCGACGCCAGCAGAGTACGCTCTGCCGAGCCAGGATGTGGCGCTGGCAAGGCAGTACGCGTCGGAGAGCGGGGGCACGGTGTCCGCTCTCACCGATGCCACCACTGCCGTGGAAGGTGCCGACGTGGTCTACACCGACACCTGGGCGAGCATGGGACAGGAGGACGAGGCGGCCGCCCGTCGCCGGATCTTCCCGCCCTACCAGGTGAACCAGCAACTGCTCAGTGGAGCCAGTCCCCAGGTCACGGTCCTGCACTGCCTGCCAGCCCACCGGGGAGAGGAGATTACCGATGAGGTCGCTGACGGCCCCAATTCAGCCCTCTTTGACCAGGCCGAGAACCGGCTCCATGCACAGAAAGCGATTCTGGTAGAGTTGCTGGGATAGCGGGTTCTGGAGCAGCTAGCTCGGGAGGAGACCGTTCTATCAGGCTATGAACAGCTCAGAGACGCTGCATTTCGGCCAGCCTTGCGAGGATGACTCCGGCTGCTCACAGGGAGACTGACTGTGGCGGGAGACCGGCAACGCTACCTGGACGCGCTGAACCTGGCTGCCCAGCACGCCTGGGACAAGGAATGGCGGGAGGCCATTGAGCAGCTGGAAACAGCTGTGGCCGAGTTCTCTGACGACCCAGTGGCGTACTCCCAACTGGGGCAGGCGTACTTTGAGCTGGCCGAGTACGACACCGCGTTTCGATACTACCAGTATGCGGTCCGCCTGGACCCTGGCGACACCGCGGCGCTCGCCCGTACCGCGGACATCCTGGAGCGGATGGGCAGGATCGAGGAAGCTGCTCGAATCTACATGGCGGTCGCAGAAGCTCACCTCAAGGAGCGCGACCTGGACTCGGCAGTCTCGAACTGGGAGCGGGCGACACGCCTGGCCCCCGACCTGCTGGGGGCTCGGCAGCGGCTTGCAGTGGTCTACGAGAAGATGGGACGTCACCGGGACTCTGTCAGGGAACGGCTAGCCATGGCGCGCATATATCAGGCACAGGGTGATGTGGGGCAGGCGGCCGCAGTCTGCAAGGAAGCGTTGGAAGCTGATCCAAACAACCCCGACGTGCTGGCTGCTGTGAGCCTGCTGCAACAGGGACTGGAGCTGGAGGAGCCGGCTCTGCCGCCGGGGGATTCGATGCCTGTTGGTGCGTTGGCAGGGGACGTGGTGGCTTCGGCCATCGATGCGCTGGAGAGTGGCGAACCGCTGGGATGGGCCGAGGAGCAGGAGCCCGAATGGGAAGGGGCAGGCAGTCCAGTCGAAGACGCCCGGCAGGCCGCGCTGGCGGACTTGGCAGAGATCATCTTCGAGGAAGAGCCCTCTGCCGGCCCGGTGCAGGAGATCGGGGACCGGGACGCGCTGATCGGAAAGGCAATAGAGCTCCAGACCCGCGGGGAGATCGATGACGCGATAGAATCCTACGAGCTCGCAATCATGAGCGGTGTCAGGCAGCCGGCCGCCCGCTTCAACCTTGGGCTCCTCTACCAGGAGCGGCTGCGACTGGACGAGGCGATCGAGCAGCTCCAAGCTTCTGTGCAGGACCCCGAGTACAGGCTCGGCAGCCATTTTGCGTTGGGCGAGTGCTACCGGGCCAAAGGGAGATTCGACGAGGCCATCACCCATTTCGTGGAGGTGGCCAAGATTGTGGACATGCAGACCGTGAAGCGTGAGCAGGTTGGCGACCTGGTGCGTCTCTACGAGGGCCTGGCCAGCACCTACGCCATGAAGGGAGAGCAGGAGCAAGCGGCCCGGTTCGCCAACGCCTTGGTGGAGTTCCTCGGTACCAAAGGGTGGCAGGACAAAGTCCGAGAAGCCCGCGAGCACCTGGACGAGCTCGCCGATGGCGGCCAGACAATGAGCCTGGCCGAGATCCTGACCCTCCCCGGCTCGGATGAACTGCTGGAATCCATCTCTATGTCCAGTGAGTTCGCTCGACGCGGCTGGCCTGACACCGCCCTGGAGGAGTGCTATCGCGCGGTCCAGCTGGCTCCTTTCTACCTGCCAACACACGTGCGGCTGGCCCGACTGCTGCAAGAGAGGGGAAACACGGAGGGCGCACGCAACAAACTCGTCACCGTGGCTCAGACCTACCGCGCCCGGCGAGACATCACACGGGCAGCAAACGCCCTTGAGCAGGCAGTGGCGTTGGATCCCCTGGACATCGGGCTGCGGAGTCGGATGGTCGAGATGCTTAAGCGGCACGGAGAGATAGACCGCGCGTTGGAACACTCTGTGGCAATGGCCGATGCCTATTACCAGCTGGCTCAAGTAGACAAGGCCCGCGACACCTACCTGTCAGCGCTGCACCTGGCGCCACGCGGTGACCCGGAGAAGCAGTGGCCAGTCGCGATTCTGCATAGAGTCGCCGACATTGACATGCAGCGCCTTTCCTGGCGAGACGCGGTGAGCATCTACAAGCAGATCGTCCGCCAGGCCCCGGACGACGAGCGCGCCAATGTCACCCTGGTTGAACTCCTCTTCAAGATGGACCGGGGCCACGAGGCGATGGCCGAACTGGATCGCTTCCTGGAGAGACTAGCCTCGCTTAACAGGAGCAAGAGGATTCTGGCTATCCTGAACGATCTGCTGTCCCAGCAGCCCGATGATACCGGATTGCTGAGCCGCCTAGCGGCCGCCTACGCGCAGACTGGCGAGCGAGAGAAGGCAATTGAGCATCTGGACCGCCTGGGCGAGCTGCAGCTGGATGCCGGGCTCCGGGAAGACGCCGGCAGGACCATTGAGGCCATCCTGTCGCTCGGGCCGGCCGAGGTGGAGGGATACCAGCACCTCCTGGCACAGATCAAGAAAGCACCTTGACCGACCTCTGGCGGCTGGTTGGGACCCTAACGTGGGCCAGCGTTGTCGACATTGCGCTGGTGACCCTAGTCTTCACCCTCATACTCCTCCTAATCCGGGGCACGCGGGCGGTGCAGTTGCTGCGGGGGGTGACACTAATCGTACTAGTAGTTCTGTCGCTCACGTCAGTCGTCGAACTGCCGGCATTCGGGTGGCTGATAGACAAGACGATTCCCGCCCTGCTGCTCGCCATTCCCATCATCTTTCAGCCCGAACTACGCCGTGCCTTTGAGCGCCTGGGGCAGGCAGGCTCACTCTTCCGCGGGTTCCGCGAGGAAGAGCAGGGTGCACTCATCAGCAGCATCGCTCAGGCCTGCCAGCGCATGTCAGAGCGGCGCCATGGTGCACTAGTCGTGCTGGAACGTGACACGGGCCTGCAGGAGTACGTGGACACCGGCACCCCGCTGGAATCGCTGCTTTCTCGAGAGCTGCTGGAGACGATCTTTTTTCCCAACACTGAGCTTCACGATGGTGCCGCAATTGTGCGTGACGGCCGTGTCGTGGCTGCCGCCTGCGTCCTACCACTGTCGGCGGGGAGGATTCACAGCGACGAGCGGCACCTGGGTCTGCGCCATCGGGCGGCACTGGGCATCAGTGAGGTAAGCGACGCTATTGTGGTAGTAGTCTCGGAAGAGACCGGCCAGATCTCGGTGACACACAACGGCAGGATGATTCGCCGATTGGACGCCCTGCGACTAGAGACCATCCTGAGGGCCTTCTTCCAGCCGCGCTTTCGGCGCGATTGGCTGCGCTGGATGCCGACGCTGCTCAGACGCTCATCGAAGGCGACGGCCAAGGAGAGTTGAGGTCAGATCCTCGCTCCAGACGAGGAGAGGCCTGACCCCAGCAGACGGAGTAGCCCGTGATTCGGTCACTGACAGACAACCTGGGCACGCTGGCCCTGGCTCTTGTCCTGGCAATCTTTGTCTGGTTTGTCGCCATCCAAGAGACCAATCCGATTGATGAACAGCCGTATCGGGAGCCGGTGCGGGTGGTGATGCTCAACATGCCGGTAGGAACGGTGCTGACAGATGCGGCCGGAGCAGTCCTGTCAGACCCTCCAAATGAGTCCATCGAAGTAGTAGTGCGCGGACCCAGGCAGGTGCTCGCTGAACTCCAGCCCAGCAATTTCGAAGCGATTGTTGACCTCTCCACCGTTCCTCTCGGCGGTGCCGACGTGCCCGTGGTGGTCACGGTGGACAATCCGCTGGTCAGCATCGTTCAGCAGGATGTGGAAAGCGTCCGAATCCACCTGGAGCAGTTCCGGAGCAGATCTCTGCCGATTACATTGTCCATCGTCGGCGAGCCAGCCCTTGGTCACATAGCAGGGGAACCGGTCATGGAAACGCAGACGGTGACATTGGAGGGCCCGGCCTCGAGGGTAGACCCGGTCCAGGAGGCACAGGCAAGACTCTCAATTGAGGGTGCACGCGAGGCGGTGGAGGAGGCGGTGGCTGTCCGGTTGACTGACGCCAGAGGAAGACTGGTGACAGGGCTGGAGGCGTACCCCACGCAAATACTCGTGCGTGTGCCCGTCAGCAAATCAGACGAGTACGCTGAGCTCTTTGTCACTGTGAACATCACAGGCACGACTGCACCCGGGTACCGGCTCGTGGACTATTCGGTCGAGCCCCAGCGAGTCACGATCTTTGGCCCTCCCGAGGCCGTCGCTGCGCTGCCTGGTTTTGTCAGCACTTCTGTGGTAGACGTCTCAGGCGCGGACACGGATCTGGTTCAGCGTGTCGGGCTGCAGGTGCCGGAGAAAGTGACCCTGATTGGCGATCAGACGGTGCTGGTGATATTGGATGTGGAGCCAATATTGACGTCACTGACAGTGCCCTGGAAACCGACGGTTCAGGGGCCTGACTCTGGTCTGGCTGCCACCATCTCGCCGGAGACAGTCAGTGTGTCGCTAGTAGGCCCGCTGGCGCTCATGGAGTCCTTTGACCCAGAGACCGACTTGAGCCTCACCCTCAACCTCTACGGGATCGAACCGGGCTCCTACCAGCTGTTGCCAGCGGCGTTCAGCAACGTCGCCGGCGTCGAGATCGAGGGAGTACTACCGTCTGCTCTACTGGTTGAAATATACCCGCTCGCGATGGCTACCCCAGCGCCAGTCGTGACTGGAACAGCAACCCTTACCAGCACGCTGACGCCCGGTCTCCCCTCTACGCCTGCGCCAACGCCGGTGCAATGATAGTGATCATGGCTTCGGGGAGACGCTGAACCCGGGTATTCTGGGCCTGATCTGGATCTCCGCGGAGTGCACTCCATGCGCAGACCAATGGTCGCGTTGGTCGGCCGCCCTAACGTTGGCAAATCCACACTCTTTAACCGCCTGATCGGCCGGCGGGTTGCGGTGGTCTCCGAGGTCCCGGGGACCACCCGTGATCGCATCCACGGGGATACCGAGTGGGATGGCATTGTGTTCACTATCGTGGACACGGGAGGGATCGAGGTGGAAGGGGGCTTTCACACTCTTCCCCTGTCGGAGGATTCAGCCCGCTTCCTGCCCGCCATTTGCGCCCAGGCGCAGATTGCCATTGACGCGGCCGACGTAGTGGTCATGCTGGGGGATGCGCAAGCCGGAGTGACCGCCGCAGACGAAGAAGTGGCCACGATCCTGCGCCGGACCACAATACCGGTGATTGTCGCAGCCAACAAGGCTGAGAGCCGCGCCAGCCGCGAGTCGGCCGCCGACTTTTACCGTCTGGGACTCGGCCAGGTAATCCCCGTCTCCGCGCTCCACGGGACCGGGACAGGGGATCTGCTGGACGCGGTGGTGAGCGAACTGCCTGCCCAGCTATCGGAGGAGCAAGTCGAGGATGAGTCGGTCAAGATCGCCATAGTCGGCCGGCCCAACGTGGGCAAATCCTCTCTTCTGAACCGCCTCCTGGGCGAGGAGCGGGCTATCGTGAGCCCCATCCCAGGCACCACCCGCGACTCCGTCGACACGCAACTGGCGTGGGAGGGGACACCGGTAACCTTGATAGACACGGCCGGAATCCGGCGGCGCGGCCGGATTGCTCCTGGCGTGGAGAAGTACAGTGTGCTGCGGGCCTTGGGCGCAATCAGGCGGGCAGACGTAGCTGTGCTGCTGATCGATGCCCAGGAAGGAGTGACGTCGCAAGACCAGCACGTGGCCGGCTTTGTTCTGGAGGACAGGACCAGCGTAGTGGTAGCCGTGAACAAGTGGGACGCCATTGAGAAGGATACCCACACCATGGCAGAGTACACCGGGAAGCTGCGGTCCGACCTCAAGTTCATGGACTATGTGCCGGTGCTGTTCATCTCTGCTCTGACGGGGCAGCGGGTGTCCCAAGTGCTTCCGACAGCCCTGCATGTCTGCGCGGCCCGGCATCAGCGTATACCCACGGGCGAACTGAACAGGCTGGTGCGCGATGCGGTCGCACGCCACGCACCGCCATCCAAGGCAGGCAAACGTCTAAAGTTCTACTTTACAACTCAGGTAGCCGTGGATCCCCCTACGTTCCTCTTTTTCGTGAACGACCCACGGCTGGCGCATTTCTCCTACCAGCGCTACTTGCAGAACCAGATCCGTGAGAAGCATCCCTTCCCGGGCACTCCATTGGCAATGCTTTTCCGGGCCAGGGCTGAGGACGAGAGATAGCTTGAGATGCAGCTGTCTCTCTGTGGGGAGAGAATCGGCTAGCGCGCGGGGGCGGACGCTGGGCCAGACCTACGGGCCGCCAGGAGTATAGATGTAGACACCCGACTCGGCCGCCGCCCACAGACGAATCGTGGGCCAGGCGGCGGTGACAGTCAGGTGGGAAACAGGCTCTTGACCCCACGGTGCGGCAGTCTGTGGGCTCCAGCTTGACCCCCCGTCACGGCTCTCGAAAACACCGCGTGCGGTCCCGAGGAGAAGGAGCCCAGATGGTGCCCGAGCCAGCGTATAGAGTCCCTTGCCCTCGAACTGCATGTCGTCACCTACCGCCACCTGCTCCAGGCCGGCTGCCGAACTCGACCAGGCGGCCCCGCCATCCTGAGTGCGCCACACTCCAGCTGGAGTGACAAACCATACCTCATCAGGGTCATCAGGATTCACCAGAACTGAGGTGATCCAAAGGCCCAACTCCTCGGTAATTACCCGCCAGCTATCGCCGCCATCGTCGGAGCGAAGCAGGGCACCGCTTCCCCCTTCCGAGTTGCCGCTGGCGTACAGCGTCCTTGGCTGTGCAGCCACCGGCAAGACAATCTCAGGCAGGTAGAGGCCCCATGCCGCGGCCGGTTGGAGCTGCCAGGTGTTGCCCCCGTCATCGGAGCGGTACACGCCATCGCAGCCCACCGCCCAGGCAACGGCTGGGTCCGTGGGATGCGCTGCCGTCGGAAGAAGATCCGCCCCGCCCGGCGACTCCCTCCAGTTGCCGCCACCGTCCGAGCTGATGAACAACGGCGCAGAGGGTCCGCCCCGCAGACAGGGAAATCCGTCGCCGGCAAACAGCAGATCCGGATCAGCCTCGCTGACCACCAGGTGGCTGGCGGGTGGGCGCTCCCCCACTTCATTCCAGCTCTGCCCTCCATCATCCGACCGCTGCAGCTGCCCGTTCACTACCAGGAAAAGGGTCTGCCCGTCCGGAGTATTCCCCACTATTGCCTCTGCCAGCGGCATCCGGCCGTCTATTGCAGGAGGCGTTCCAGTGAAGCCCAGCACCACAGGCAGGCTTTCGTCGGCACCAAGCATGATGCTGAGGGTCGTGGGATTGGTGGCTTCCAGCGAGTCCGGGGCCTCTGCCTGCACAAGGTAGGCGCCGGGAGGGAGATTGAGGAAGCAGAACTCTATCGGGCTGGCATCCGAGAGGTGCTCTCCAACCTCCACATTCCCAGCCACGACTGAGAAGCGCACGCCAGGCAGCGGCCGCTCGCCGTCATCATGCATGGCATTCCGATTGCTGTCCAGGTAGGCCCACACGCATATCTCTCCCTGTTCTGGCTCGGGCGTGGGAGTGCTGGTGGGTGGCACGGGTGAGAGGTAACGCGGCGCAGGCGATGAGGGAGTCCGCCCCGGGAGGTTGCAGCTCAGCCCTGCCGCCAGGAGGGCGGCGACCAGCAGAAGTGAATAGCGGCGCATAGCGATTGTCCTTGGCCTAGAATAGTGTCATATCCACAAGACGTCTGCAAAAGGGCGTGGGTTCCCGATCCGGCCTCCACTACAATATCAACATCGCATCGCCAAAACTGTAGAACCGATACCGATGGTCGATGGCGATTCGATAGGCATCCTTGACCTGATGTAGGCCAGCAAAGGCAGCCACCAGAACCAGTAAGGTGCTCCTCGGCAGGTGGAAATTGGTCACCATGGCATCTACAGCGCGGAAACGAAAGCCGGGCGTGATGTAGAGGTCCGTAGGACCCTCAAAGGCACAGCACGGACGCTCACCGGGTCCACTGTCGCCGCAGACCATCCTGAGGGCAGCTGTCTCCAGCACCCGCACCACCGTTGTGCCAACAGCCACTACTCGGCCGCCCGCCAGCTTTGTCTCGTTGACCTGCCGGGCGGTCTCTGTGTTCAGCCGTGCCCACTCGGTGTGAATTGGGTGTTGGGAGATGTCCTGCTCCGTGATCGGCTTGAAGGTGTCCAGGCCGATTCTCAGGGTGACATAGCCAATGCTGACACCCATCGCGCGCAGGTTCTCCAGCAGGTCGGGAGTGTAGTGGAGCCCGGCCGTGGTGGCCGCTGCGCTGCCCTCGTGTCGCGAGAACACAGTCTGATAGCGCTCCGGATCACCCGAATACCCTCGGATGTAGGGGGGAAGCGGAAGATGCCCCAGCTCCCACAGCCACTGATCACTCGGCCGGTCAAACTCCACAATCCGCTGCGCGCCGGCGCTCTCTCGCCGAATCTTCGCCTGCACCCCGCTCGCTTGGCCCTCTTTGTCCAGCAGTTCCAGTGAGGTCCCTGTGCGCACACGGGAGCCACCGACCAATGCCAACCAGCTCAGGGAGCCCTTTTGCTCCAGCAACAGTATCTCGACCCGGCCGCCGGTGCCGGTCTTCTTCGCGTAGAGCCGCGCGTGTATCACCCTGGTGTCGTTCAGTACTAGCAAATCCCCGGCCCTCAGGTAGCTGCCGACGCCACGAAAGACACAGTGCTCGACCCGGCCGGTTTCGCGGTCTAGGACCATCAGCCTAGAGCTGTCGCGAGGCACGGCCGGCTCCTGTGCGATGTACTCGGGCGGCAGGCAATAATCGAACTCGGCAGTTCTCATGAGCAATCGGAAGTTCTGCCCAATGAATCTAGCACCGCCGGGACACCAGGTGGCGCCCAGCTCGGCCAAGTATACTAGCGAGGTTGAAAAGGGCAATCGTGGCGCCGCGGAGGTGCTGGTGTATAATGGCGAGATGAGTCCGAGGCACCTACTGTTCATTTTCCTGGACGGAGTAGGGCTGGGCAAGGCGGACGCCGTGCGCAACCCCTTCTGCGCCGCCCACATGCCAACTCTTACCGAGTTGCTGGGAGAGGGGTGGTTCCTGGCGGGAAGGGGGCGAGTCACCGGCCCAATGGCTTCATTGGCACCCACCGACGCTTGCCTCGGCGTACCCGGCAGGCCGCAGAGCGCCACCGGACAGGCGGCTCTGCTGACCGGCCGAAACGTCCCGGCTGAGGTTGGCGGGCATTTCGGGCCCAAACCGACTCCTGCCATCGCATCTATCCTCAGGAGCGGTAACCTGTTTTCGCAGACGCGGGCTGAGGGAGGCTCAGCTATCTTGCTCAACCCGTACCCTCCGCAGTTCTTTGAAGGCATCAAGAGTGGACGCCGCCTCATGCCAGCCATCCCACTGGCGGCCCGGGCAGCCGGCATTCGGCTGCTTACCCACGAGGACCTTGTGGCAGGGAGGGCGGTGAGCCCAGACTTTACCGGTGAGGGATGGCGCGAACGGCTCGGCCGCCCAGAGACGCCGGTGCTGAGCCCTTGGGAGGCTGGGGAACGGCTAGCCGCCGTTGCCCGCAGCCACAGCCTGGTCTTTCTCGAGCATTGGCCCACCGACATCATAGGCCATCGAAAGGAGTTCCGGCAGGCGGTGGAAGCGCTAGACAGATTCGACAGGGTGCTAGCCGGAGTAGTGGACACTTGGGACTGGGAGGCTGGTTCCATCATCATCACGAGCGACCACGGCAACATCGAAGACCTCGGAGTGCGAACCCACACCCTGAACGCCGTCCCCACCGTTGCTGTGGGCCAGGATCACGAGCAACTGGCAGCCCAGATAGGCAGTCTGCCCGATATCGCTCCAGCCGTACTGGGCCTGCTCAGGGAATGCAGACCAGATCGCCAGCCCTGATGATGTCCTCTGTGAGCCCGTTGGCCGACTTGAGGGCCTCTACGGTCACCCCGTACTGCTGGGAGATTCGAAAGAGCGTCTCGCCCTGTTCCACCATGTGCACTTTCAGCGAGGGGCAGGCATCCGGGTTCGGCACAGGAATCGCTATGAGGCTGCCCAGCGCCATGTCGTCCACTGTCAGATGAGCGGCCAGCAGAGCAGCAGATGTGTTGTGCCGCTTGGCAATGGACAGAAGCGTCTCGCCTGACTGGACCTCGTGCTGCACGTACAGCATGAGGTCCGGACGGGGCGTAGGGGTGGGGGTGTGAGCGGGAGTAGGAGTAATAACAGGCGTGGGCGTGAAGGTCGGACGCGGTGCAGCCGTCTCCATCTGCTGGGATGCTGGCGAGGGAGGGGTCTCTACGGTCAACAGAGCGGTCGGCATCGCCGAGTCCGAACTGTGTTCGTCTCGCATTGCCGCCGGTTCAGGCCAGAAAAGGACCGCAATAACCCAGATCACAATCAAGGCCAAGAGGCCAACTGCAGCGCTCTTTAGTTTTCTTGACATGGCTTCCTCCACACTTCTCCAGGCAGAATCACCCTGAGCCCGGTTCCGGCTCCGGCTCCGGCCCGAGCAGGGCAACTCTGTACTGGAACCAAAGCTCGATCAGAGAACAAGCTCGTCCTCGTGTTGGTCGAGCACCCTGGCACCGGCCGGCAGTCCATCTTCTTTCGCCCAAGTGGCCAACTCCACCGCCAGGCGGCCAAAGAAGCTCTCAGCGTGAATCTCGCCGGTGCCGTACTCCATCTCGACGATTCGCGCGTTTATGATGAGGGCCGCTGTCTCCAGAACAATGACTGCGCCGGGTGCTGCCAGTACTGCCTCTCCCTTCGGGGCCAGCTTTGCCCTCAGCGCGGCGTCATGATACGCGTGGTCACTCATGATCACCTTGGTTACAGTGCGGATGTCATTCTTGTCGAAGAGCCAGATCTCAAAGGCAGTGACCCTCTTGGGATCGCCCACGCCGATCGTCTCCGAGATGCCCAGGCCACACTCACCGAGGAAATCTCCAGCAGGGGTTTCAATGGAGAAGGAGTCATCATAGGCATCATCCCCAATCCTGTACTCGGTGGGGAACTGAGCCAGTGGAATCGTCCTACCTCCAGTCGTTCCCGCCAGGGCCGACCGGCCGCCGGTCGCCACTTGTTCCTTGACGCCCTCCGACGTACCGCGCTGGGAGATGACGAAAAAGACGCCCACCAACACGGCCACAACCAAGAGCCCGCCCGCAAGGAATGGGCCAGCGGTGGCGGCGAAGGACCGGCGCTCCTGGGCAGGGGCAGCCACAGCCAGCTCCTCGCACGTGGCGCCGGGGGCTACCGCCAGAGCCAGGTTCAGAAGCCGTTGCTGCTCGTCAGACCCCTCGACCGCCAGGTTCGCCAGTTGGCACGCGTAGCTGGCCCCTCCTCGCCAATCTCGCATTCGGTATCTAGCCTCTTCCTCGTTCGTGGTGCTGGCGTAGAGATCGGCAGTCATCTTGACATAATCGGCGCGAAAGGACTCGGTAAGTAGGGAGGGGGTGGCGTCTTCCCATTCAACCGGCCACAACACCCACCCAATGATGAGCCAGCCTATGAGGATGCCGACAGCAAGCCCAACGAGGAGCCGGCGATCAAAGTAGGCACTCATTCCACACTCACCCCACGCGCAGTGCTCGTCTTACTGTGGTGGCATGGCCCGCTGAGCGCTCAGCGGCACCCAGGAACGTACTTGTCACGACTCGCCAGGACCCGTACCGCTCCGGCGGTGCGTGATGCTCCTGCACCAGGTCCAAGAGCCTGGCAGGCGAGTCCCCATTTCTGCGAGCGCCAAGTCTTCTGCCACAGTCTACCAGGGTGCACAATCCGTGCCCTATTCTGCGACCGGCCGCGGCAATCGGCTCCAGGCAGGCCAATGACCTGGAGTCAGGTTTCGGTCACAACGCTCTGAGGGGCTATGCTACGGCTTTCACCGGTAGCGTGGGGCCTTGTGCCCGTTCCGGATGTGCGAGAGAGAGGACCTAGCGTGACGCCCACAAGGGTCATGCTACGATTTGATTTCCACCGGTAGCATAACGCCTTGTGCCCGTCCTGGACGCGTGCGACGTCCCCTCACGCGACGCCCACAAGGGTTATGCTGCGATTTCCACCGGTAGCATAAGGCCCTGTGCCCGTCCTGGACGCGCGCGACATGCCCTCACGCGATGCCCTCAAGGGTTATGCTACGATTTCCACCGGTAGCATAGCGCCTTGCGCCCGTCCTAGACGCGCGCGACGTCCCCTCACGCGACGCCCTCAAGGGGTTATGCTACCAGCCTCTGGCTTGCAGGGCTCCCTGCCTACGGGACGGCCAAACCGAGCCGGGCACGTCAGCAGAGGAACGAGAGGCCGTGCCCGCTAGAGCCAAGGTTGACGGACCGCTACGGCGTGCAGGAAAAGTAGGCATTGGGATCGATGTAAGCGCCCTTGGTGATAGAGTTCCCGCCATCGTCCTGAAGCTTGATATCATGAATCCACGGGGAGCAGCGGCGGGCAGTCACCCAGAACTGCTGGTTCCCGCCATAGTAGCGGGTGCCCTGCGCGGTGTCAAAGACCCACATGGTGTAGGGCTCGCCAATCCCCCCGAATGGAGTAACCGTCATCAGGCAGCGCCACTCGGTTCCAATGTACTCGCAACTGCTGATGAACCAGTTGAAATCGATGGGGCCGGTCTGCTCAGAAGTAGGCGTAGCCACTGGCTGCGGCGGGGCGGTGGGTGTGGGCGTGGCAGGCTCGTAGACAAGGACCCTGATCTCAAGCGGGTCGCCAACCTCGGTGCCGTCCGGCAGCTGCAACCCCCAGTGGCTGCTGAACAACCCAGTCTGGCTTCCCGAGGTCATCGAAGTATCGAACTCGGCCGTGTCACCGACCTCGGTCTCGGAATCGGCCGTCATCTCCTCGTCGGCCCCTAGCGCGTCTCCGCCAATGAAAACCAGCTGAGTCCCGGCCGGCCAGGCACAGGTGCCCTGGTTCAGAAGCCGGGCGGTGAACGAGAACTGTCGGTCAACAGGGGCCAGAGTCTGGTTCCGGCTGCTATTGTAGTTGTTTGGGTTGCCGTAGGTGAAATAGGCAATCAGCTCGTAGCCAAGCTCGCACGCCAGCGTGGGCGTCGGCGAAGGAGTCAACGTGGGTGACGGAGTATGGGTCACCACAGGCGTCGGAGACGCAGTAGGAGCCAGGGCGGTGAGGGTGGCGTTCTGCTGCGCCAAGGCTGTTGACGCAGCACCAACCAGGTCGAGCGGCGTAGCCGTTGGCTGAGGGGTTCCGGCGGGCGTCGAGGCTGGTCCGGCCTCGGTCGCCCGCGGGGTCCCTCCCGCCACTGCCGGAGTCGGCGTTCTCGACCCCAGGAAACCGGAGAGGCCAGACACGGCCGCGATACCCAGCAGGAATAGCACAACGGCCGCGCCGCCGACGGCAAGCCAGAGCCAAGCGGGCCACCCTCCGCGCCGGGTTGGCGGTGCCACCGGTGCCTGGACGGTGGCAGAGGGAACGCCGATTACAGTCCTGGCCTTCTGGTCTATTACGCCGCCCGCTCCCCTGGCAGCCAACACGGTTTCGGGGACAGAGGCTCCCCTCTTAATCATGGCCAGATGCTCTGCGAGCTCACCGCCCGTCTGATACCGGTCATCGGGTTCCTTGGCGATGGCCTTCAGGATAACCCGCTCCACGTCGGGCGGCAAGTCGGGGTTGATGCTACTAGGAATCGGGATAGGGGCGTTGACGTGCTTGAGGACCACAGCCAGGGGAGTGTCAGCATCGAACGGGCGCCGGCCGGTTGACATCTCGAAAAGCATCACGCCCAGGGAGTAGATGTCGCTGCGGGCGTCACCTGCTTCTCCGAGCCCCTGCTCCGGGGACATGTAGGCAGGCGTACCGATCATGGCCCCGCTGGCGGTGAATTGCGGGCCGCTCAGAATCTTGGCGATTCCAAAGTCCGTGAGAATCACCTGATTCTCACGGTTTATCATCACGTTGGCCGGTTTGACGTCCCGGTGGACCATGTCCCGCCGGGCCGCGTACGCCAGAGCAGAGGCCAAATCCTCGGTGATGCGGAGCGCTTCCCTGAGCGGCATTCTCTGGTCCTTAGCCGTGAGTCCCTCAAGCAATGCCTTGAGCGTGTAACCATCGATGAACTCCATCACCATGTAGTAAACGCCGTCTGCCACGTCAAAGTCGTACACGCGCACGATGTTGCCGTGTCTTAGGCTGGCGACGGCTCTGGCCTCACGCTGGAACCGGCCGAGAAAGTCCTTGTCGTCGGCGAGAAAGGAATGCATGAGCTTGATTGCGACGTAGCGGTCCAGGGCTGGCTGATGGGCTTTGTATACCTCGGCCATTCCCCCGCGCCCCAGGTGTTCCACGATCTGGTATTTGCCGATTGTCTTGCCGATGAGAGATTCTGCCATACGTACCTTCTCCGGCCTCCTTGGCAAACTCTTGCCTGGGTGCAGATTATACCCTGCCGCCAGGATTGGGTCAAAACAACAAGCGCAACCCTGGTCATCGGGCACATGCTGCGCCAGCACGTGCTGCGCCAACACATGCTGGGCCAGCACAGGCTGGGGCAAGGGCCGTCTCTGTTTTGCGCCTGCAAGCAGCCTGGTATAATACGCTGGTTCTTCGAATAGAGGTCCTATCGACTACTCCAATCACAACCTGGGCAGCCACGAGGCTGCCCCCACAAACGGGAGGTGTTGCTTTGCACATCGCGATCTGCGCCAAACAGACGCCCAGCACCACGGCCGTCCTGGCAGTGGAAGACGGCAAGGTCACATGGAGTGACCCCGGCGGCTCTCCTGACATAGCGAATCCCTGGGACGAGTACGCCATCGAAGAGGCGATACGCCTCAAGGAGAAACACGGAGGCAAGGTCACGGCCATTAGCATGGGGCCGGAGGAGGCTCGCGAAGCCCTCAAGACTGCCATCGCAATGGGGTGTGACGAGGCCGTGCTCGTCTCTGATGAGGCGATGAAGGGCTCTGACACCCTGGCAACCAGTTACGTGCTGGCCAAGGCAATTGAGAAGCTGGGTGACGTGGACCTGGTGATCTTTGGCCGGCAGGCCGTCGACGGCGACACAGGGCAGACATCCATGCAGGTGGCCCGCCGCCTGGGATGGACACCGCTCAGCTTTGTGGTGGCCGTGGACGAGGTAGACGCCGAGGGAGGGACGGTGACGGTAACCCGCGCTATTGAGGCCGGCCGCCAGAAGGTAAAGGGTCCCCTGCCGGCCGCTCTCAGTGTGCTCAAGGAAATCAACGAGCCCCGCTATCCCTCTTTCAAGGGGATTCGGCAGGCCACCAAGTACATGCGGCGCAGCCTGCCCATCTGGGCCACGGCCGACCTGGAAGCCGACAGCTCCAAGATCGGCGCGGCCGGTTCCAGGGTGCGATGGCTCCAAGTATACGCGTTGCCGCCCAAGGAGGGTGAGTGCACCATGATAGAGGCGGACTCGCCGGAAGCGGCTGCCGCCGAACTGGTGGACAAGCTGCTAGAGGAGAAGGTGCTATGAGTGGCATTTGGGTGTGGGTAGAACTGTCGGACGGCAAGGCCGCACCGGTTTCCGTGGAGGCCCTCGGAGCCGGCCGGGCGCTGGCCGACGAGCTTGGCACCGAGCTGTCTGCCTTGGTCTTTGGACAGGGAGTGGAAGAGGCAGCCGAGGCGGCCATCCATCACGGAGCTGACCAAGTCTACGCCTGCGACGACGCCACTCTGGCAGATTGCCGGTCAGAGCCTCATGCCGCCCTGGTCTCGCAGCTGGCGGCTGAGCACGAACCAATAGCCATTCTGGCGGGCGCTACCGCGTCGGGCCGCGACGTGCTGGCCCTGGCGGCTGTGGACCTGGAAGCAGGGCTGATCCCCGACTGCACCGGACTGGCGGTCGAGGACGGCGCTATCAGGGCAACCCGGCCCGTCTATGCTGGCAAGCTCATGTCCAACGTGTATGCTGACGGCGACACCATGTTGGCCAGCCTGCGCAGCCGGGCCTTTCCGGCCCCTGAGGCCGACGCCGCCCGCAGCGGGGAGGTCATCAACATCCAGCCGGCGATGGCGGCCGGGGACATCAGCGTAGAAGTGCTGGGCCTGGAGGCCAGCGCAGGCGAGGTCAGCTTGGCGGACGCGGGCATCATCGTGAGCGGCGGCCGGGGCGTGGCTGGGCCCGAGGGGTTCGAGCCGGTGCGGAAACTGGCTTCCACTCTGGGCGCTGCACTGGGTGCCAGCCGCGCGGCCGTGGACGCCGGCTGGATTCCCTACGCGCGCCAGGTTGGCCAAACCGGCAAGACCGTGTCCCCGGACCTGTACGTCGCGGCCGGCATCTCGGGCGCCATCCAGCACCTTGCGGGCATGCGAACCTCCAAGGTGATTGTAGCGATCAACAAGGACCCTGAGGCCCCGATTTTCAAGCTGGCTCAGTACGGGATCGTGGCGGACCTGTTCAAGATGGTCCCGGCGCTGACCGCCGAACTCAAGAAGCGGCTCTAGCCGAGCACTGCAGCACCGTAGACCGAGCATTCACCATCCCCCGGCAGTCGGTGCCGGGGGATGGTTTCGTGTAGCCGCCAGTTAACCCAGCCAGGGGAGGATGTAGAGGAAGGGAACCGCCAGGCTCAGCCCAGCCAGCGCTACCCAGACAGCCGTCACCAGGAGGGGGCGAAACCGGAAAGGCAAACGACTAGAGCCCCAGAGCGCTCCCGAGCCTGCCCCGCAGCAGGCCATCAGCCAGCCGGGCAGGTCCCCTCGCAGCAGCCCCCATCCCGCCAGCAGGAGCGTCGCCGCCAGCAGGGCCGCAGCAGCGATGCGCGCCGGCCGGCTCTGCGTCAGATACTCCCAGCCCACTCCGGCCGCCAATCCCAGGGGGACCAGCGCGGGGAACAGGTAGCGCCCCTGATGCTGAACAAAGCTTAGATTGTACCAGAGGTAGCCGCCGGCAGTCATGACGGCCGATAGGGCCAACAAGTAGATGGCCGGCTGGGGCCGGGCCCAGGGACCGGCCGGTCGCCGGCTAAAGAGCGCCAGGCCAAACCCCACGGCGGTCACCCCAGTGACGACGCCCAGTCCCTGGTAGAGCCGGGCGTCCATGAACACGGCCATCCAGCCAAATACCCCCCAGAAACTCTGAAAGGTGAACTCGAGGAAGCGGCGCAGGGTGGCACCCAGGCCCTCCCTGGCTATCCAGCCGGCCGTAGTTGGCTGCCCGACCACTACCGCCTCGTGCCGGGCGAGGCCCATCCAGTCGGCCCCCCCGTAGACCATCAGGTTGCGCCCCCACCACAGGCCGCCGATGAGCAGTGCGATTCCGAGCAGCCCTGCCAGCCAGCGAACCAGCCAGCCGGTGGTCTCGCGCCTTTGCCGCCAGCGAACCAGGACCGCCAGCGCCAGCGCCGGCGCGGCGACGTAAGCCTGGGCCTTAGTGACAAAGATGGCGCCCAGCAAGAGGCCAAGGAGCCAGGGCCGGACCGGGCGTTCGGCCTGCAGTACGTAAACCATGCCCAGCAGGGCGGCCGCCAGCAGCAGTTCGGCCAGGGCGTCGTTGTTCACCCCGGCCAAGATAGCGATGTGCTGCGGGATCAGGGCAGACAGGGCGGCGGCCGTGAGCGCTACCAGAGGCCGGCCGGGGAAACACCATTCACCAATCCGATAGGCCAGCAGCACCACTCCGGCGCCCAGGGCCAGAGAGAAGAGCCGCATCGGCAGAAGCGCGCCGTCAAAGGCCAAGAAGACAAGCGTCTCCACCAGGTAGTAGAGCGGCGGCTGGTGGTCCTCGTACTGGATGCGGCTGACCGGGGAATCGGGAGGAAAGCCAGCCCGTACCAGCTCCTCCTGGTATTCCTGGTCATAGTCGCCTGGCTCAAGGACGGGGAGTTCCCCTTCCGACAGTTGCCGGACATAGTTGTAGTGGGCTGGTTCGTCGGGCACCTGCCACTCAGGGGTCAAGGCTGCATACAGCGTTCCCAGGACCAGGTAGGCGACCAGAATCAGCGCCAGCGCCAGCTTCGGCCGGTAGGGAAGGCTCATGGGCAAAGTGGGTGCGGGCTGCATCGCAGGCTCTGCTCTGTGCGGCAGGTATTATACCGCTTCCTGCCAGCAGGTCACCAGAGCCATGCTCTCAGAAGAACCAGCAGGCTCAAGCGACCGGCGCCCCTGTGACTGTCGGGTCATTACGGGACCGGTGCCTCTGAACGGGCCGCACTCAGCCTGCCAGCCGCTGCCGCTCCTGCTCCACTACCTCTTCATCCAGCTTCTTGAAGAGGGGCGCCGGCCTGCGCAGGATCTGCCCGGCCGGCAGCTGGCTGGGCTCCCAGCTGCCCGTCGCCTTGGCCGGGTCGTAGGTCAGCGCCCCGTGGCTCTGGTTGGCCTCATGGTAGGTCTGGATAGCCAGTTCGCCAAACAGCTGGCCCTCGTACCCCAGGTATTGGTGCAGGCGCTCCGAGGAAAAGGGCAGAAAGGGCGCCAGCAGCAGCTTGAGGCTGTCAATCACGCGCAGGGTGGTATAGACCGTTTTGGCAGCCTCCCCTCTGTCGCTCTTGATCTCGAACCAGGGCGCCTGGTCATCCAGGTACTTGTTGGCGTCACGAGCCAGCCCCACCGCCTCTGCTAGGGCAGCGCGGAACCGGCAGGCGGCCAGTAGATCGCCGACAACGTCAAAGGCTGCCTCGGCGCGGTCCAGAAGCCCCTGGTCGGCCGGCCGCAGCTCTCCCGGTTCTGGCACCCGACCAGCGAACCGCTGATAGGCAAAACCCAGCATCCGGTTGGCCAAGTTTCCCCAGGTAGCGACTAGCTCGTTGTTGTTCCGCGCCACGAAATCATCCCAACCGAAATCCGAATCGCGCGTCTCAGGCATCACGGCCGCCACATAGTAGCGAATGGCGTCCGGGTCATAGCGCTCCAACACGTCGGGCAACCAGACCGCCCAGCCGCGGCTTTTGGAGAACTGCCGGCTCTCGATGTTCATGAACTCATTGGCCGGCACATCATAGGGGAGATTGAGACACTTCGTTTCGTCGCTTTCGTATAGCCGTTTCACCCCCATGAGTTCGGCCGGCCAGATGAGGGCGTGGAAGGGTATGTTATCCTTGCCGATGAAGTAGTAGGTCAGCGCCTCGGGGTCATACCACCACTGCTTCCAGGCATCCGGCCGGCCCTGATTATTGGACCACTCTATACTCGCAGAGAGATAGCCGACTACGGCCTCGAACCAGACGTAGAGTCGCTTGTCCTCCCAACCGGGCAGCGGTACCGGAACCCCCCAGGCGATGTCCCGGGTGATGGGCCGGCCCAGGAGACCGCCCTTGACGTAGTTGCGAGCAAAGTTGACCACATTGGGCCGCCAGTGCTCCTTGCCAGCCGCAAGATAGTCCCTCAGCGCATCGGCAAAAGCGGGTAGGTCCAGGAAGTAATGCTCGGTCTCCCGCACGGACGGTGTGGAGCCGTCGGTCTTGCTGCGCGGGTTGACCAACTCGGTTGCCTCTAGCAGCTTGCCGCAGTTGTCGCATTGATCCCCTCGCGCGCTCTCATAGCCGCAGAAAGGGCATTCTCCCTCCACGTAGCGGTCGGGCAGGAAACGGTTCTCGCTTTCCGAGTAGAGCAGCCGCTGGCGCTTCTGATAGAGGTATTCTCCTTCGAGCAGCCGGGTGAAGATGTCCTGGGCTACGCGGCGGTGATTCTCGGTGTCGGTGTGAGTGAAGAGGTTGTAGCTGATCCCTATGGCCTCCTGGGTATCGAGGAATCGCCGGTGGTAGCGCTGAAAGATCTCCTCAGGAGGCACCCCTTCCTCATCGGCGGCCACGGTGATGGGCGTGCCGTGGCTATCAGAGCCGGAGACCATCAGCACGTCGTTACCCTTGAGACGGTGATAACGGGCAAAGACGTCGGCCGGCAGGTAGGCGCCGGCCAGATGGCCCACGTGCAAATCGCCGTTGGCGTAGGGCCAGGCGACGGATACCAATACCTTCTTTGACATGAGTCTCCTCCAATCGAAATCCAGATAAGCGATTGAGGCAACAAAAAAGCCGGCGCGAGGCCGGCCTAGGGTTCACCTTCTGCCGTTGGTCAGGCCCATGCGGAACTGACCATTGCTGACGGCGCCTCGTCTACCGCCAACCACGGCCGGCTGTGCATGACCATCATACTGACCCAGATCTCCAGCCCACTGTGTCGCATAGCGGATAGATTGTAACCCATCGCAGCGCAGGCGTCAAAGTGCGGGAGCGTGTTGGAACTCGTGGCGCCGTCAGCATGGTCTGCGCCGCCCGTGGGACTATGTGAGACTCTGGTGGCACATGCGCCGGCAGCCTGAGTGCCCGGCGGTCAAGAGCGTTCTGGTACTGCCCGAGTACTGGGGCACCGGGGTAAGCGCGCTCCTCTTCGCTGAGCTAGGTAGCCGCGCCAAGGCGAAGGGCTTCAAGTGGATGGATCTGTCGCTCACCTCGGAGGACAATCCACACACGCCGGTTCTTGCCGAGCGGATGGGGGCCAAGCTCTACAAGCGGTACCGTGTCTACCGCCTCTCGATCTAGTCACACGAGGGCGGTGAGGGACGAATCGGTCCGCAGAGAACGCTGGCGCCGTTCTGGACCTAGAACAGCACGGCCCCGGCCGCCTGGTGGTTGCTGACGGGCTGAGAACCTCCGCCGAGATCCTCTTCGGGGCTGATCCTCACGCAGCCCGTAGGAGAGTTGGTCTCGCCCTGCCAACGAGCTGGTGCCAGAGCTCGCCGGCCGCTGAGGGCAACTGGCCTACAGTTCACCCTGAACAGGTGAGTAGCTTGACATAAGCGTTCCCCCTCGGGCAGACCCTATCCGCCGTTCACGAGCGCCGCGTTAAACAACCCGATCACGCGCCGCTCATACTCTTCCGGCCGGGCGCCGCGCACCCCCATGTGGCCAACGCCCGGCTCAACCCAAAGAGTGCGAGGCTCGTCGGCTGCCTCGTACATGCGCCGAGCGGCATCGGCCGGGATGGTATCGTCAGCCGCTCCCTGAATGAGGAGCAGAGGACGGGGGCTGATCAGGCCCACGCTATCCACCGGCCGGAGCGCCATAACGTCCAGTCCCGCCTCCCGCTCAGCGAAGAAGCGG
The DNA here is from genome assembly GCA_030593075.1 of Ardenticatenales bacterium. Classification (GTDB taxonomy): domain Bacteria; phylum Chloroflexota; class Anaerolineae; order Promineifilales; family UBA4811; genus JAUVHW01. The sequence continues at coordinate 3,033 of JAUVHW010000002.1, read as the reverse complement.
ATCAACGGGCGCAGGAGGTTTGAGGTGATCATCAGTTCCATCTCCTCCTCCAGGGTGGGGAAGCCACTGTCTGCGATTACTGCCTCAATCTCGGGCCGGCGGGCGGCTGCTTCTATCACCGCGGCGGCTCCCATAGAGCCGCCCCACGCCCCCACATGTCGGACGCCGGGCTGGGCAAGGCCGAAATCGAGCGCTGCCTCCACATCGAGAGCCTCGTCGTAGCCCAGGGTACACAGCTCCCCCCCGCTCTCGCCATGGGCGCGAAAGTCCCAGGACACCGCGCCGTATCCCTGCTGTGCAAAGTAGGCGTGCATCTCGGCCGAGCGATATGCCTGGTAGCCGTGCGCCACCAGTATGAGGGCTCCGTTGCCGGGCGGCGTGTACCACGCTGCCAGACGGAGCCCATCGGCCGTCTGCAGCGAGACCTCCTGATATGGGACTCCAAACCGGGCCGGCGTGTCACCCGGGGACCTCTGGCCCCTGGGTGGATGGACGTACCCGAGGGCTCCACGCCGCGTGTGCACACCAATTCCGGCTGAGAGGCCGACCAGCAGGGTGCACAGGCCGAAAAGGGTCAGATTCCGCCAGTACCGGGTACCCACGGGAGAGCCCGCTGCCGCACCGAGTCCGGATCCGGGGCCACGCTACTCCTCCGGCAACCGCACCAACGACCAGTCGTCCATGAACCAGCCGTTGTTCTCAATGCCCCAGCGGCCGCGCATCGCCGCACCAACCAGGTAATGGCCTGGTTCAACGATGTCGAAGGGGAAAGTGAGCGTGTTCTTGCGGGCGATCTCTGGGAGTATCCACTCGCTCGTCTGAACGCCTACCATGAACTGCAGCTCACCGCATAGGGGGTTGTCCGCCCAGATCTTGCCTCCCCCTTCGTCGATTCCAAAGTAGAGATCCGGGAAGACATTGACCTCAAAGCGGTACGAGGCGGGTACCAGGTAGACCCCCGCCAGCAGCCGGAAACTGATAGCGGCCTGCTTTTTGAAGATCTTGACCGTGTGGTCGCCGTCCCAGATGAACAGATCATGTTCTCGCTCTGGCAGTTGGGCCTTGGGTAGGACGCGGGCTTCCGGCCGGTAAAAGGGGTTGGTGGGAGAGGGGTCGAGATGGTTGAACCCTTCGTCCCATTCGAGGAACCAGCTGCTCGCGACCTGCAGCTCCGGCGCCCCCCTCTGGTTGTACCACCCTTCCTCAAACGAGGGGTTGGGCAGCAGGTTGACGCCTACTGGCACCTCCTGGCCCTGATCACCAGTTGGAGGCACAGCGGTGGTGGGTATCGGCCGCGGTGTGGCGGTGGGGGTGGAGCTGGGGGTCAGGGTTGGCAGAGGAGTCTTGGTCGGCCGAAGAGTGGGCGACGCTAGCCTCGCTATGACAGCTGCGGTGATCTCTGAACCGTCCGGTGTCGGTGTCCAGGTGGGCGGAAGGTCGATGCCCAGGCCTCCCGTGCCATCCGGCCCGGCGTCCTCTCGCGCTGATCCGCACGCAGCCAGCAGGCAGAGGAATAGAGCGAGTAGCCAGCTGACGCCTCCGGGCACGCAAGGCCTGCTGCCCGGCCGGAACCCGGCCGGCGCAGGCGAACACGAGTCTCGGATACCTCTCGCTGTCATCGCCTTACTCCGTATCGGCAGCACCCGGGAACCCCTCAGATCAGGCTCAGTGACCGGATTCCGGCCACGAACTCCCGCTTGCCGCCATGGGCCGGGTGGCGGACATAGAGCGGATCCCGGCCCAATTCCTGGAGCATCTGCTCGGCTACCCGGCCCACGGCGACCGGGACCGCGGCCGGGTACCGCTCCAGCAGGCAGCGCAACACCTCCGCTCCGGCTGCCACCTCGCTCGCGCGGGGTCGGCGATTCGAGAGCGGTCCGCGCTTGCCGATCGGATGCCAGGGAAAGGCGTTCCAGATCAGGCAGTCGGTCCTTTCGCCCAGGGTTTCCCACAGAATTGTGGCGGAAGGCTCCCGCCATGGCCGGTCGCGCGCGCTGCTTCTCCGGTATTCCTGCTCGCGCGCCCAGTGTAGCCGGCCTGGGCCCACCAGTTGGGCTTCGCTGGTCATAGGTATTCCTGAGAAACGGCAGCCTTGGTACCCGGCCGCCTCTGCAACCAGAATATACAAGACGCCAGCCCCACCACCAATAGTACCCAGGTACTGCCTGAGATTCTGCAGTCGGATCTCCGGCGCATCTGGAAGGTCATGCTCGTCGTGGGTGTGCCGGTACTGGTTGAACACCTCTCGGCCGCTGCAGCCAGGTACCGGATCCCGCGTGAGTAAGCTGATGAGTCTGTCGTCAACGCTCAGCGAACGCTCCAACTGCATCATTGTACCCATCCGAGTTCAGGCAGTCCAGATGCGCCTCACCGGCTGCGCCCGGGCCTCCGTTGCCTCGGGGCCACTAAGGGCACGCCCAGGCTCCGGCCGGCACGGCACTGCGTTCCTCATCGAAGGAGGTCAGTATCCCGCAGGCTACACACCCGTGGCGGCAATCAGGCTGCGGCTCGCCTCGCAGGCTGCGCTGGTACTCTTGCACCAGGTAGTCCTTCCGTACCCCGACGTCGATGTGGTCCCAGGGCAGCGTCTCGTCCAGGGGGCGCGGCCGGTAGAGGTAGAAACCCCAGTCTAGGCCGGTCTCCCGAAGCGCCTGCTGCCACAAGCCGAACTCAAAGTGCTCGTGCCAGCCATCAAACCTTGCGCCCAGCTCCCAGGCGCGGTAGATAGCAGCGCCGAGCCGGCGGTCGCCACGACCCAGGAGCGCCTCCACCACAGTCTCCTCAGGCTGGTTCCATTTCAGCTCCAACCCTTTGCCCCCGGTCTTCTCCATCAGCAGCGCCTGCTTGGCCTTGATCTGCTCCACCCGGTCCAGCGCCGCCCACTGAAACGGGGTGTGCGGCTTGGGGATGAAGGTGCTGACGCCAAGGTGTACCCGCGCCCGCCGCCCGTGGTGTTTGCGTCCCAATCGCAGCACGTCCCAGGCCAGGTCAGCGATGGCCGCCACATCGTTCATCGTCTCCTGGGGGAGCCCA
>JAUVHW010000034.1 GCA_030593075.1 Ardenticatenales bacterium | reverse complement strand
AGATTGGCTTCTTCCACATCTTCAGCGAGGGAAGCGTGGGGGCTAACCTGAGGAGAATCGAGGCGGTGACCGGCCGGCGCGCGCAGGCCGTGGCCCAAGAAGGCCTTGGCGTCCTGGAGAGGGTGGCATCCCATCTGAACGTCTCGCCAGGGGAGGTGGACCAGAAGGTTCAGGCTCTGCTGGGTGAAACCCAGGAGGCGCAAAGGGAGATCGCCCGGTTGCAGCGGGCGCTGGCGCGCCAGAGGTTCGAGCGGTTGCTGCAGTCCGACGTGCGGGAGGTTGACGGCATTCCCGTGATGGCGGCTGTGGTCGATGGCTTTCCGGTTGAGACGCTGCGAGAGATGGCCGACTGGTTCAGGGATCGGGTGGGATCGGGCGTTGCAGCGCTGGGCACGGTGGCCGGTGACCGCCCGCTGATCATCGTGGCCGTCTCGCCTGACCTGGCGGAACGAGGGCTTAGGGCGGACCAGTTGATCCGCGAAGCCGCTGCACTGGTGGGCGGTGGCGGCGGCGGCAGTCCGACGTTGGCTCGCGCTGGCGGCCGTGACCCAGACCGCCTGCCAGAGGCGGTCGCTCGTGTGCCTCAGGCCGTGGCCGAAGCCGTGAGCGGGTGACGTCCGGCTGCGCCATGGGCGGGGCCACTTTGGAAGGCGGCCAGCAGCACGCTGCGCGAGTAGCCAGCCGGGTGCAGATGTATCGAGCAACGGACAGAGCTGGTACAGTGCGGGTCGAGACAGCCAGGCGGCCCAGTAGCGACTGTTACCGGTGTCCTTCTGGTCCGCGGCTGCTCTACTGCCCCCCAGGCGCTGACAAGCCTTGCTGATACCAACATCCCGTGGTTGAGCAGATCATCTACCTGGAACCAGAGGACGACGCAGTCTCTATCCGAGACCGGCTGGAGCGCGTGGAAGCCGGCCGGGCGTTGGTCGTGCTTCCGCGAGATGGTGATCCCATCAGCGATCGGCTGGGGCTGGTCCTGCTTCAGCGCCAGGGTGATCGGCTCGGCATCGAGATCGGCCTGGTGACGGTCAGGCCGGGCATCGCGGCCGAGGCCCGCGATCTGGGTTTTCCCGTGTTCCCCACCGCTGAGATGGGTCAGAATCGCCTCTGGCGCTGGCCTTGGCGGCCGGCGCGCCGCCCGGTGCCTGTGCAGCGGGCGCGCCCGCCGGACCAGGGCGATCTCCGTGAGGTGCGCCGTCGCAGCCGGCGCCGGCCGGTCTGGCAAAGCTGGTTGGGCCGGTTCCAGGGAGTGGTGCTCTTTGCTCTCGCGCTCGTCGCGCTTGGGGTGGGCGTGCTGTACGTGGTGCCGGGCGCAACCGTGGCGATCGCCCCGGCGACCCAGGAGATTAGCGTCACAGGCATGGCGGTGGGCGAACCAGGCCTCGAGACGGCCGACTATGAAGGGGGCAGGGTTCCGGCCCGGGTGATCCGGGTCGAGGTGGCGCGGCGCGGCACGGCGTCCACCAGTGGTTTCACAGACGTGCCTGACGCGCCGGCAGCCGGGAACGTTGTCTTTATCAACCAACAGGCGAGTCCGGTCACCGTCCCGGCCGGCACCTATGTCCGCACCTCGGCCGGCACCACCATCCGCTTCCGCACTACCAGGGCGGTGCAGGTTCCGGGAGCCACAGGTGCCACGGTGGAGGCTCCCGTTGTGGCGCTGGATCCTGGCCCCTGGGGCAACGTAGGTGCCAACCTGATAAACCAGATCGAGGGCGCGCTGGCGCTGCAGCTCAATGTGCGCAACCTCGCGCCCACCACCGGCGGCGGAGTTCGCCAGGCCAGAGCTGTTACCCAGGCGGACCTGGATCGGCTTCGGGGCCAGGTGCTGCAGCAGCTTTTTCAGATGGCCAAGGCGGATATGGCCAACTGGATGACCGAGTCGGAGTTCCTGGCACAGGAATCACTGTCGCTCTTCCTGGTGCTGGAAGAGGATTATGACCGGTATGTCGGAGAGCGGGCTGATTCGGTAGAGCTGAACATGACCGCGCTCATCCAGGGCTCCGTGGTGGATGACAGCGAGGGATACGGAGTGGTCTATGCCAGGCTGGCGGCCGAGACGCCGCCCGGCTATCGACTGCTGCCAGATAGCATTGCTACCCGCAGGGGCGATGTGTTGATGGTGGACGATGATGGGCGCGTGACTTTCCTGATGCAGGGCCGCGCCCGGGTCGCCGCGGAGGTCGATCAGACGTACATCGCTGAGATGATCCGGGGACAGAGGATCGCCGACGCGGTAGCCTGGATCGCCCACCAGGTCCCGGTGCAGCGAGAACCGTCCATTCAGGTCTGGCCCGCCGGGTTCGACCGTCTGCCCCATCTCCCCATTCGTATCAATGTGCGCATCGAGATGCCGGAATAGCCGATGAGTTCGGACCGGCTCTTGGCCTTGGACGTGGGGGAGAAGCGGATCGGGGTAGCGCTCAGTGATCCATTGGGGGTTGTCGCCCGGCCGCTGACCGTGTTGAGGCGCTCATCGAGAGCCGAGGAGGCGGCCGCCATCGGCCGCCTGGTCGCTGATCACCAGGTTGGCCTGGTTCTAGTCGGCTACCCGCTGAGCCTGGACGGGACTGAAGGACCCCAAGGGCAGCTCGTCCGTCGTTATGCGGAAAGCCTAGCAGGGGAGCTGACCGCTCCGGTGGAACTCTGGGATGAGCGCTACTCTACCAAGGATGCCGAGAGCGTGATGCGGGTAACCCGGAAGCGCATGACGCCGCAGGAGCGGCGAGGGTGGGTGGACGCAGTGGCAGCGGCCGTGATACTACAGAGCTATCTCGATGCCCGGTCGCGCGAACGTGCGGGGATATATCGAGCTGACTGAGGGAGCACTCCGGGTGTGCGGTCTGCCTTTCCTCTGTTGCAGCGCAACCCGGCTGGAACATCCCTCGCCACCGCTCCAGGTCTGAGCTGCTCGCTGTACCCGAACACGATCTTGTGCGTTATACCTCCCAGACGCCGCACAGCAGCCCCTTGTTGTTTCGCCGGGATTTGGTATAATGCTTGTCGAGAGGCTCTGGAAGAGGTTTCGGAGTTCCTAGGCGAGTAGCTCAATTTGGCAGAGCAACGGTCTCCAAAACCGTAGGTTGCGGGTTCGAGTCCTGCCTCGCCTGCCAGAACTACCCCAGGGCTGACAATTGGCTCTGTTCTCAAGACACCGCCTGTAGGGCGGTGTCTTGAGCGTAAGGTGAGTGGCGCACCCGCCGGGAGATAAGAGTGGCGAAACCACGAGAGAAGGGAAAGGCGCGACGCGAGCTTGGTATCGTGCGCTACCTGCGCGAAACCCGTGCCGAGTTAAAGAAGGTCACCTGGCCCACTCGAGATGAGGCTTTGCACCTCACCTACATAGTCCTAGGTGTCACGTTCGCGTTTGCTCTCTTTCTGGGCTTGCTGGACTGGCTCTTCTCGCAGACCTTCCAGCAGCTGGTTTCTGTCCTGACTGGGTAGGGAATGGATGCTGTTGATCTGTCAAAGAATCCTCTGCTGGTTCCAGACGAGGAGGAGACTCCGCTCGTCCTGTTGACGGACGGCGAGCATGTCTCTGTGGAGGCAGAGACAGAGAGAGTTCCTGACACGCAACCGCCGGACGAGCCGGAGGAGCTGCATGAGCCGGACGAGCCGGACGAGCCGAAGGAGCTGCACGAGCCGGAGGAACCAGAGGAGGACGACGGCCGGCGCTGGTACGTGATCCATTGCTACTCCGGCTATGAGAACAAGGTGAGCCACAACCTCGAGCAGCGCATCGAGACCATGGGAATGCAGGACAAGATTTTCGACGTGGTCGTGCCCACAGAAGAGGAGATCGAGGTCAAAGAGGGAAAGCGGCGCACGGTTGAGCGGCGCGTCTTCCCTGGTTACATTCTGGTCCAGATGTTGATGGGTGAGGACCCTTGGTACGTCGTGCGCAATACGCCGGGTGTGACCGGTTTTGTGGGGATGGGAAACGAGCCCACGCCGCTGCCTCCGGAAGAGGTTCAGTCCATCATGAACCGGATGGAGGCCGAGGCGCCCAGGGTCAAGGTTGCCTACAAGATTGGGCAGAGGGTGCGAATAACTGATGGCCCCTTTGCTGACTTTATGGGCACGGTCGAAGAGATCGACGTGGAAAAGACCAGGGTTCGGGTCTATGTCTCGTTCTTTGGCCGGGAGACGCCAGTGGAGCTAGACTTTCTGCAAGTGGACAAGATGTAGGCCCGCGGGCGTATGGAACTTTGGTGGAAGGGCTGACCGCCCGTGACTACCGAACTGGAGAAGGTGAATGGCAAGAAAAATCAAGGCAATCGTCAAGCTGCAGATCCCGGCCGGCAAGGCCAACCCCGCTCCGCCGATTGGCCCGGCGCTTGCTCAGCACGGCATCAACCTTATGCAGTTCTGCAAGGAGTACAATGCCCGCACGTCGACCAAGCTGGGAGACATCGTGCCGGCCGAGATTACCATCTACCAGGACAACTCGTTCAACTTTGCTCTAAAGACGCCGCCTACTCCAGACCTGCTGCGCAAGGCGGCCGGGATAGAAAAGGGTTCGGGCGTGCCCAACCGGGACAAGGTTGGGACCATCACCCGGCAGCAGCTGAGGGAGGTCGCCGAAATCAAGATGAAGGATCTCAACGCCATAGACCCGGAAGGGGCGATGCGCCAGATTGAGGGGACCGCCCGCAGCATGGGCATAGTCGTTGAGGACTGAGGATCGAGGAATCTGTAGGAGGGCCTGCCCGCTTGCACCACGAGGATACTGCAATGCCAAAACGTGGAAAACGCTACCAGGAAGCATTGAACCAGATTGATCGGAACAGGAACTATGTCCCGATGGAGGCCATCAAACTGGCACAGCAGGTGAAAGGGGCCAAGTTTGATGAGGCCGTCGAGGTTCACCTGCGGTTGGGGGTTGACCCGCGCCACGCGGACCAGCAGGTGCGGTCGGTGGTGGTTCTGCCCCATGGACTGGGCAAATCAGTTCGGGTCTTGGTCTTTGCCGAGGGTGACGACGCTCGACTGGCCGAACAGGCTGGAGCAGATTGGATAGCCGATGACGATGTGGTCAAAAAGATCCAGGGCGGCTGGGTCGAGTTCGACGTCGCGATGGCTGTTCCATCTATGATGGGAAAGGTCGGCCGCCTGGGGAGGATCTTGGGCCCACGTGGCCTGATGCCCAATCCCAAGGCCGGGACGGTGGCGCGGGGAGAGGATCTACCTCGCTTGATTGAGGAGGCCAAGTCCGGCCGGGTGGAGTTCCGGGTGGACAAGACCGCCAACTTGCACATCCCTATAGGGAAGGCCAGTTTCCCGCCGGAGAAGCTGCTGGACAACCTGGCAGCCGTGATGGAGGCCGTCAAGAAGGCGCGGCCGCCCTCAGCAAAGGGTACCTACATCCGCCGGGCGACGCTGACAACGACAATGGGGCCGGGCATCCGGCTGGATGCGGCCGAACTAGGCGCGCTAGAAGTGGCACTGTAGCTGTTCTGCCGGCACTCCGGCTTGTGGTTGGCGCGGGGTGTGGGTTTCACAACTGAATCGTTCGCCATAGACAGCAGGCGCGTCAGATGCGATGCGTAATCATGCCTGCCGAGGCTGACTGACCCTGATTGATAGGCACGGCCGTAAGCGGCGTGCTGGCGAGAGTCTTTTCCCCGGTAGGCGAGGAAAGGACTTTTTTGCTAAGGAGGTGAGGAGGATTTGGCTATCTCAAAGGAGCAAAAAAAAGAGTTGGTGGCGCAGTACGAGGAGGCGCTCAGATCCAGCGAGGCGGTGATCTTCACCGAGTACCGTGGCCTGACCACCCCGGAACTCGGCAAGCTGCGGGCGGCTGTGCGCGAGGCCGACGGCGCCTACAGCGTGGTCAAGTTGACCCTTTTCGGGCGAGCGCTGGAGAATGCCGGCGTTCCCGTGCCGGAGGGAGTCCTGAGCGGCCCGGTTGCCGTGGGGTTCTGCCATCGCGACGTCCCCGCCGTGGCCAAGGCAATCAGGAACTTTGGCAAGGAGCACGAGTTGCTGACTGTCACAGGCGCCGTGATGGGTAACCGCGTGCTATCAGTTGCCGAGGTGGAGGCGATTGCTGACCTGCCGCCAGTAGAAGTGATTCGTGCCAGGCTGATAGGCCTCATCGGTGGACCGGCACGCAACCTCGCCAGCACAATCGCCGCTGGAGTGCGCCAGGTGGTAAACGTCCTGAACGCCTACTCGGAATCCGAGGGAGGCGCCCAGGCAGCCAGCGCAGAGGCGTGAGTCGAGCGCTGCTGGGCAGGCGATCAATGGGCAAGAACACTGTTAACTACGAGTATCAAAGGAGAAGTTGAGATGGCTGATCTAGCCAAACTGGCAGAAGGACTTTCTGAACTGACGCTGCTGGAAGCGGCCGAACTGACCAAGATGCTGGAGGAAGAATGGGGCGTCAGCGCGGCCGCGCCTGTAGCCATGATGGCGGCCGGACCCACCGCCGCGGCCGAAGAGGATCAGGAGGAACAGACCGAGTTTGCCGTCGTCCTCAAGGAAATCGGCCCCAAGAAGATTCAGGTTATCAAGGCCGTGAGGGCCGTGACCTCACTGGGCCTCAAAGAAGCCAAAGAGGCGGTGGAAGGAGCCGACAGCGGCGAAAGCCTCATCCTAGAGGGGGTTAGCAAGGAGATGGCAGGGGACGCCAAATCCAAGCTGGAAGCCGAGGGCGCTGTAGTCGTCATCAAGTAGCTTCGACTCAGCAGGACACAGCGAGAACCCAGGGAACACTCACGGGTGTTCCCTGGGTCTCTGCCCTTCACAACAGAGCCAGTTCAAGCGCCTGCTGCAAGGAGCGCGCCCCAAGGACCTCAATCCCCTCGGGGTAACCATCGGGAGGCCGGCGCTTGGCTGCGGGCACGATGCACCGGCCGAACCCGAGCTTGGATGCCTCTTTGAGCCTTCGTGCCAGGTGCCCCACGGCTCGAAGTTCGCCCGAGAGCCCAATCTCCCCTATCAGAGCAACGTCAGCTCCAACCGGCCGGTCCTTCCTGCTGGAGGCGATGGCTACTGCCACCGCTAGATCGGCGGCCGGCTCCCCAACCTGTAGCCCGCCGACTATGTTCACAAAGACGTCCTGGTCATGCAGGCGTACTCCCACTCGCTTGCTCAGCACGGCCGTGAGCAAAAGCAGACGGTTGAAATCCACTCCGTTGGCGGTGCGGCGCGGATTGGCAAAGCTGGTCGGGCTGGTCAGCGCCTGCACTTCGACCAGCAGCGGCCGGGTTCCTTCCATCGTCACCGCTATGGTAGAGCCGGCCGAGTTTGCCAGCCGCTCGGCCAGGAAGGCCTCTGAGGGATTGGCGACCTCGATCATCCCTTGATTCTGCATCTTGAACACCCCGACTTCGGATGTGGCTCCGAAGCGGTTCTTTATGGAGCGCAGCAGCCGGAAGGCATGGAAGCGGTCGCCCTCCAGATAGAGCACGGTATCGACAATGTGCTCCAGCGCGCGCGGCCCGGCGATGGCGCCCTCCTTGGTTACGTGTCCGGCCAACATGATGGCGACCCCGCTGGACTTGGCCGTCTCCTGCAGCCGGCCGGCGCACGCTCTTATCTGACTCAGGCTGCCGGCCGTCGACTCTAGGCTGCTGGTGTACATGGTCTGAATCGAGTCCACAATCATCAGGCGGGGTGCCAGGCTGTACAGGTGTTCCACTACAGCCTCCAGCTCAGTCTCAGTCACCACGTACAGGTTGTCCGTTTGGACCCCCAGGCGGTCGGCGCGCATCTTGATCTGGTGACTGGACTCCTCTCCGGAGACATAGAGGGCAGGCACGCCAGTCTCTGCTACCACGGCAGCCACTTGGAGCAGCAGCGTGCTCTTGCCGATGCCCGGGTCCCCGCTCACCAGCACCAGCGAACCGGGCACAATCCCGCCCCCCAACACTCGCGAGCACTCCTCAATGGGGAGGGGGAGGCGGTCCAGCCCGTTGGCAGTGATCTCGCTCAACTTCCTGGTTTGCGAGTGCGGCGAGCTGGGACGCTGCTTCCCTGCTGGCTGGTCCTCGACACGCGTCTCCAGCAGAGACCCCCATTCACCGCAGCCGGGACAACGGCCCATCATCCGGGCCGCGTGGCGGCCGCAGCTCTGACAAACGTACACAGAGTGCTTCCTAGTCATCGGCCCCTCTCCGGGCGCCACCTGCCGCTGCATCGTCCTGGAGCAGGCTCCTCAGGGTCGCCAGATTGACCGGGTCCATATCGATCTCGTTCCCCTCGTCATCCTCTTCGAACTTGGGCGTCTCTATGTGAGCTGGATGCTCGGCAAAGCGGCCATCGTTGACGAGGTTGGCAAAGCCATCCAGGCCGATGTGCCCCTCACCTATGTGCTCGTGGCGGTCCTTGCGGCTGCCCAGTTCGTGTTTGCTGTCGTTCAGGTGTAGACAGAGCAGCCGGTCCAATCCAATGACGGCGTCGAATTCTGCCATGGTGGCAGCGTAGGCCTCCGGGGTGCGCAGATCGTATCCCGCCGCAAAGACGTGGCACGGATCCCAGCAGATGCCCAGTCGCTCTCCTCCCTCGGTGTTCTCCAGCACCCAGGCCAACTGCTCGTAACCATAGCCCAGGTTGGTTCCCTGGCCGGCCATGGTCTCCAAGCACAGAGTGGTGGGCGAATCCGGCAGCTCCTGGAGCAACCGGCTCAGAGCAGCGGCAATCCGCGCCAGGCCAGCTTCCTCGCCGGACCCGGTGTGCGAGCCAGGATGAAAAGTGAGCGTGGGGAGACCGAGTAGGATCGCCCGCTCCATCTCGACCTTGAGCGCGCGAATCGACTTTTCCCAGAGTTCGTCCTTGGGAGAGGCAATGTTGATGAGGTAGGAGGTGTGACCGGCGAGGGGCCACAGGTCCGGGTGCGCATCCCGCGCTTCTCCCCAGAGAGCCAGTTCCTCGTCGCCGATAGGGCTGGCGTGCCACTGCCGGTTGTTCTTGGAGAAGACCATCAGCGAATCACAAGTGGCCTCCTTGGCCCGGCCGAAAACCTGATGCAACCCCCCGGCCGTTGAGATCACAGCTCCCAGTCTCACCGGCCGGTCTCGACCAGGCGGCCGTACAGTTCGGGTCGGCGATCGCCGACCGAGTCCAGCTCGAACTCATCAGGAATGTGGACCACCTTTTTCTGGTGCGCGAGCGCCACATCGAGTTCTGCGAAGATGATGGTTTGGCTGTGGTCGTCGGCCTCCTGCAGCAGGCGCCCGCGAGGAGAGATGATCTGGCTCCGGCCCAAGAATGGTGTGCCCCGCTCCTCTCCTACGCGGTCAGCAGAGATGACAAAGACGCCGCTGGCGCGGGCGGCCGCCTTGGTGACAAAGTCCGGGAAATCGGCCGAAGCCCGCGGCCAGTTGGTTCCGTGCACGATGATCTCCGCCCCCTGGAGAGCCAGCACTCGCGGGGCTTCCGGAAACCGCAGATCGTAGCAGATGAGTGGACCCAGGACGCCGACCGGCGTCTCCACCACCTCCAGGGAGTCGCCCGGCTGGACGAAACGATCTACGCCCAGCACCGGGAGGTGCGTCTTGCGGTAGACAGAGATCAGGCCGGCCGGCCCCATGAGCAGCAGGCTGTTGTGGATCGCGTCGCCCGCCCTCTCCAGCATCCCCACCACTGCCACGACCCCCAGATCGGCGCAGGCGCCGACCAGAGCGGCTGAGAACGGACCGGGGATAGGCTCACTGGCGCCCAGAGCCTCCTCGCGGCTCACAAAGGCATATCCCGAGAGAGAGCATTCCGGGAAGATGATTAGCCTGGCGCCTTCTTCGGCCGCCTTGCGCAGCCAGCGCAATATGGCGCTCTTGTTCTTCTCCAGCTCGCCCAGCTCGGGGGCCATCTGCACGGCCGCTGCGGCTACGGCACTCTCTTTCTCACTCATCTCTTGCCTCGCTGCTGTAGTGATGCGCGCTGGTACCACGCCCGATGCCGGTATTCTATCAGAGGCCATGACCAGAATCAATTCCTTGACAAATGATGTGCATGCGATAACATGCCCGCCCTGCATTGCCCCCGGGCAAGGGTGCTAACAGTGTCTCGATCTACCGACTCTTCTCTCGCCGGCTATCCCCAATTGTTGCGGTTCTTTGTACCTTTGGCGCTGAGCAGCTCCATTATGCTGCTGGAGCCTCTGATCATCAGCGTGGCGCTTTCCCGTGCCTCCAACGCTGTGGTGGCGCTGGCGGCCTACGACATCATGTTCGGCATCGCGCTGGTGGTTGAAGCTCCGGTCCTCATGCTGATCTCGACTTCGACTGTGCTGTCGCGAACCCGACAGGCTTTCTGGCAGCTGTTCAAGTTCACGCTGGCGCTGGGCGGAGCCGCGGTGGCAGTTGGGTTCCTCGTTTCTCTGACTCCTCTCTACGGCTGGCTGGTGCTAGGGGTGATGGGGATTCCGCCAGCCGTCGCCGAAGCAGCCCGGCCGGGGCTGATTATCTTATCTCTCTGGCCTTTCCCGGTGGCCTGGCGGCGTACCCTGCAGGGTGTACTGATCGCTCACGACCGCACGCCGCTGGTCACCATGGCCACAATCCTGCGGCTGGCGGCGATCTCCTGTGCCCTTGCCATTGGCAGCCGGCTGATGCCAGAGCAGATGCTGGTCGTCAGCGCTTTGGCTATGCTGGCCTCCGTCGTTGTAGAGGCACTGGCAGTGACTCCTCCTGCGTTTTCGATCGTGTTCCGGCTTCCAGCCGCCGTGGAGGAGCCGCCGCTGACCTGGCAGCGATTGCTTGGCTTCTACCAGCCGCTGGCTACAATGATGGTTCTGCGCCAGGTCGGCCGGCCGTTGCTGAGCGCCGGCGTGGCAGCTGCCCAACACCCGGTACGCTCGCTAGCTGCCTGGTCGGTTGCCTGGCGTCTGCTGCTGCTTCCTTTTGGGGCGGCGATGGGGCTGGAGCAGGTGGCGATCGCCAAGGCATCAGGGGCCGCGCCGGTGCGCCGCTTCATATGGGGGATCGGGCTCCTGCTGGTCGGTGTGTTGGCCATCCTCGCTTTCACCCCTCTCGTTCATCCAGTGCTAGCCTTGCTCTTTGACCTCTCCTCCGACATAGAACCGCTGGTCATTCTGGGGCTGCGCTTGACGGTAGCCCTGCCTCTTCTGCAGAGCCTGCAGGGGCTGCTGCGGGGGACCGCAATCTACCAGGGCCGGACCCGCGATGTGCGCTCCGCGGTGATGGCCAGTTTGGCGGCCGTCGCGCTGGTTACTACTGCCGGACGTTACCTGGATAGCTGGACCGGGGTCATAATCGGGGCAGTGGCTACCATGCTCTCGGCCCTGGCGGAGGTGAGCTGGCTGGCGTGGCGCCAAGCGTCGCGCCCGTAGGTCGGGCTCTCAGCCCGGCATTTGGCCGGCAGGCTGCGAGCCTGCCCCGTAGGTCGCGCTTGATGGCAGGCCACGGGCCTGCCCTACTGCTCTGTAGGTCGGGCTCCTAGCCCGACTTGGCTGCTACCCTGCGTCTCAGATGAGCTGGATCAAGTCAGCTATGCTCTCCAGCACATGGTGCGGCTGAATCGCTGAATGACAGAGGTCCTTCCGCTTGGTGACACCGGTCAGCACCAGCGCGGTGGACATCGCGGCGCGTTGGCCCATCACAATGTCAGTTTCGAGACGGTCGCCCACCATCAGGCAGGCCTCGGCCGGCACCCCCAGCCGTTCGAGAGCCATCTCCACAATCAGCGAAGACGGCTTCCCCGCCACCAATTCCACTTTGCGGCCACTACTCTGCTCCAGTGCTGCTATGGTGGGACCCGCGTCCGGCACTTCTCCCGCTTCAACTGGGCAGGTGGGGTCGGCGTTAGTGGCCAGGAACCGCGACCCGCGTCGCAGCGACTGGAAGCCGGTGTCTAGCTTGTGATAGTTGAAGGTGCGGTCAAAGCTGGCAATGACTGCTTCGATCTCCTCCGGTGTCTTCCCAAGGCGGACCCCAATGGAGGTCAGTTCGTCCAGCAGGGGCGGCTCGCCGATGACAAAAACTGTGGCGCCCGGCATGTGACGGGCCAGGTAGCGGGCCAGGGCAAGCGACGAGTTGATCACCTCATCCGAGGAAGTCGGGACGCCCAGGCGACTCAACTTCTCGGCATAAGCCGCCCGCCGCTCCAGTGGCTTGTTGGAGAGAAAGACGACCCCATGATTCCGCTGCCTCAGTTCGGCAATGGTCTACGGGGCGCCCAGAATGATCTCGTCTCCACGATAGACGGTCCCATCCAGGTCAAACATGTAGCCACGGTATGTCACGGCGCGTCCGACACAAGTGTGTCCATCGCCGCGATCAGTTCTTCCTCTCTACCTATCGAAATCACGGTTGCGGCCGAGTGGTCGTGGCAGGCGTCAATGGAACCACCCACCTGTTTGGCTGCCTCCGGTACGAGATAGGCTAGCCCAGGCATCGTCTTGTCAACCAAGATTTTCTTCTCAAGTGGCGAGGGAACCCGCATGGAGACCTTCACCAACGACCAGTCAAAGGCGCCCAGGCCTGGAATCTCCGGGGCCATCACCTGAAAGCCGACCACGTATTTCTCGAGATCAACAAAATCCTCGTTGCGGATCTGCCGGCAGAAATCGCCGATGGTTTTGACCCCCATGGGAGCAAAGTCGTTTCCCGCCATGAACCATTGCGTGTGTCTAGAGTCGCGGAAACCTTCTTGCTTGAGCCGGGTCAACACCTTGTCATAGGCAGCCATTTTGATCTGGTTAAGCTTCTCGAGCTCTTGCTGGGCCTCCTGAAAGCGGCCTTCGAGGCACATGCGTACCCCGAGGTCCGGGCCGCCCATGTTATACCCAGGGGCTCCCAAGGTAGTTAGTGCCATAGCGAACGGCAGCACGGGAAGCGGGTCTCCAAAACGTGTCAGGGTGTATTGTTCCCTGCTCTGAGCGCCGTCGAAGGGGCGGCTCTCTTCCTCTTCGATGTGTACCTGTCCCAGGGTCACGGCATCCATCAGGGCCTGGCGGTTCTCTCCTACCAGGCGGCCGCCACGGTCGTGCGCGTCGCCCACCGCCCCCACCACGCCCAGGTAGGCCAAATCGCGGTTTCCTGCGTCCAACGCCTGGGCAAAGAGGTAAGCCGCTGTGGAGGCGGAAATGTCCATCCCGCCGGACAACCCGTAAAAGTCGGTGGCGAGGTTGACTACCTCGGGGTCGCTGGGCTTTTCGGGGCGATGGTGGTCCAGGATGATAGTATAGCGCTGGCCGCGATTCACCTCTGAGATAACCGGGGCCGCCTTTCCCCCCAGGTCTACGTACAGAATGGTTGAAGGAAACCGGTGGTGAATGCGAGCTACGATGGGAGGGTGCACCGCTCTAAAGGGATGCGCCGAACCTCAAAGTCCGCTCGCGATAGGGCCACTTGCAGCACCGCGGCCGAGGCAAGTCCGTCGGCGTCATTGTGGTGAACAACAGCAACTTCCGAACTGGCTTCACGCATTCGGACTATGCTTTCCTTCGCCGCTGAGAGGAATGCTTCTCTACTCATCTTCCGCCAACCGTTGCCCCCATAACTTTATACCCCTCCTTTTCGATAGCGGATGCAACTGCATCCTGAAGCTCCCTCCCTGGAGTCAAAGCAACCATATAGCCCCCTCTTCCTCCTCCGGTAACTTTGGCTCCCAGAGCTCCTTTTTCAAGCGCCAGGTTACACAGGTAGATCAGTGTTTCGTGGGAAAGCCCCATGTCAATCAGGATCTCGTGATTCTCGGTCATGATCGTTCCCACTTTCTCAAGATCGCCCGCCTCAAGCCCTTTCTTCATTTCGTACACCTGATTTCTAATGGTTTTGAGGCGGGTTGAGAACAGCACCGGAGCCCTTTCCTCTTGTTGGACGAGGAAAGCACCCAAAGTCCCCGTGTCGGCGGTTACACCACTGTTGCCTAATACCATCTCGAGAGGTTTTGGGATTTGTATCCGTTCGAAACTTCCTTCTCCATTTGTTATCTGGAAAAACAAAAGCCCACCGTAGGTTGAGGCCGTATTGTCAACCCCGCTTGGGATACCATGATAGGCGAATTCCCCCTCCCACCCGACGTGGTTGATCTGGTCAATGGAGTAGCCAAGATCGAATTCGTTATTCAACGCCCGTGCAAGAGAGACACAACTGGCAGCGCTGGCGCCTACCCCGCTTCCGGCCAATAAAGTCCCCCCGTAGGTAATCTTGATGGGGGTCTTTTGCACATCAATCTCCATAACTTCGAGGATTCTGTTGATTGAGGTCACCTGCTGTTCTTTTTTCTTTTCCTTATAGCCTGGAACCTCAACGCGGTTGTCTTCCAGTGTCCATCCGTCTCCGTCAATCCTCTCCACCTCTGCCACAGTTTCAAAAGGGATTGCCGAAACAATAGCTGGAACTCCTCGCTGAACGAATTGATCCCCTATCAAGATCGTCTTCCCAAAAGCAGATCCTGTAGCCATAGCGTTCTCCTATCCGATCCTCCGGCCGTAGACTGAATAACCATTTCCAACCACGCGCTCACATCTCCGTGTATGGGTGCTCACCCGTATTCAGATATACCAGGGCTTGTTCCAAAGTCAGTCCTTCCAGGCCCATCCTCGCTAGATTTCTTCCTTCCTCCCAGCAATTCATTCCCATTATGGCGCTTCCAATATTGATGACGGCATCCATGATTGGAGTGGCCACCCCCACCAGATGGCCTATGCTGGCCCAGGCTACCAGGCCGAAAGGAATGTCCTCGGTGACGTACCGGTTGTTGAGGGAAGCCGGCCCCTTGACAGGGGCAAGCCCGGCGCTACCACTGAGCGACTCCCAGAGCGTTCCCCGGGGGCCATAACCAGATTCGACCATCAAATCCACACCTGTGGGCAGTTGAATCCCCAGTCTTTTTCCGATCTCCAGCCGTTCTCGATCCATAGCTTCAATCGCTTTGACGACCGAAGGAGTCATTCCTTCTTTGTAGAGATAGAACTCTCCGTGGGACCTCTCGATGCGTCCGGCATTGAGCAAGGAACCCAGAGGGTGAAGAAGAGGCGTCAGATGACCGAATGCGGGCTCGATCACGGTCTTTCTCAGTGCAAATGGATATAACCCTTTCACCTTGTCATATACCAGGTCACCCCGGTTTCCAGGAATGGTAGCAAGAGCGACAATCGCTCTGATATGAAACGTCTTTACCTCTCCAGGGGCAACGACGCGGGCGGCAAAGGGCATCCCGCCTGTTTCGCCGACGATCACTTTTTTCCGGCATCCACTCGACCAAAGCGCCCACCGGAACTCGAGCGCCCCCAGGGTCCCAGGGACGATCAACACGATTTGATCTTCCTCCAGGTGGGGCGCCAAAATCTGCGCATAAGGGGTGATAGCGAATCCAGGGAGGGGAATGAAAACGATCTCCACCTCCTGAACTGCCTCTCGAATATCGCTGGTTACCAGGTTCAGTCTGGCTTTTCCGTTTCCCGCCACCCCTGACATCTCGATCTCATAGGTCTCGAAAACGGTTCTCATAGAGTCCGCAAACCTCTCCATCTCAAACATGTTGACCGTCAAACCTTTGAGAGCTAGATCCGCTGCGATGATGTGAGAGGCGTTTCCCCCTCCCATCACGGCTACCTTCATGGGACGCATCGTGTCCTCCATTTAGTCCTGTTTCGTTCTGATGAATTTGTCCTGTTGCTTGAATCAACGCGATTCAAAAGCTTCTCGATGTTCCCTGGATGGGCTATTCTTTTTCAAGGAGATTGGCAGCGGCCGGTTCCTTCAACAGAGGTGGCCCACCGATAGAAAGACTGTGGCCCCGGCCGTCTCTCGGGCCAGGGCCAGGGATGAGGTGGTCACTTTATCGGGGGAGGTGGAGATTCCCAGGCGGGTCAGCTCCTTGGCACAAGCCCGCAGCCGCTCCTGAGGCTTGTTGGAGAAAAAGATCACACCCCGCTCACGTTTTCAGTCTCCGTTCTATTTTTCCTGCACTAACCCGAACCCGCGCATGAACTGCTCTTGCAGGAGGAGCAAAACGATCAGCGGCGGCACCATGGCCATCACCACGGCCGCCATGCCCATTCCCCAGTCCACATCTGCCCAGACTTGCGTGGCCATTTTCAATCCAATCTGAATGACCTGTTTTTCATTGGTAGAGATGACAATCAGGGGCCACAGGTATTGGTTCCAAATGTAAATGAACTCAATCACGGCCAGGGCTGCAATGGTGTTCATGGACATGGGAATGAGTATCTGGAACAGGAAACGCAACGGGCCAGACCCATCTACTCGCGCCGCGTCCACCAGGTCGGTGGGGATGGACATAAAGTGTTGTCGAAAGAGAAAGGTGCCGGTCGCACTGGCCAGGAAGGGCAGGGTCAGTGCGTAATACGTATCCCCCATCTTGAAAGTCTGGATCAGTTCGAAGAGAGGGATGATGCGCACTGGCACCGGAAGCATCAGTGTGACCAGGATGAACAAGAAGATCAGGTTTTTCCAGCGGAACCTAAAGTATACCAGCGCCAGGGCAGCAAACAAGGAAAGCGCCGTTTTGCCTACCGTGATGACGATAGCGATATAAGCACTATTGAGCATCATGCGGCCCAGCCCCAGATTCCAGGCATTCCGAAAATTGTCCACAGTTGCCTTGCCAGGGGTCAGCTTGGGGGGATAGGTAAAAGCCTCGGCCGTGGTCTGGGTACTGCCGACGAGGGCGTTGAGCACCGGGGCCGCGATGAGCAGGCAGGCCACGATCAGAACTGCGTGGAGGAGCAGTGTCTGCGCTCTTGCACGCCAGAGGTAGATGATACTTCGAGTCTCATGCGCCATAGTGAACACTCCTTTCCCCGGTGCGGAACTGGACCAGGGTTAGAATAATCACCAGCACGAACAGGATGATGGATTGGGCGGAAGCCAGCCCGGTCTTGAAGAACACAAAGCCGTCCTGGTAAAGATTGTAAATCAGGATGTTGGTTGCATCTACCGGCCCTCCACGAGTCATGACGTCAATCAGGCCAAAGACGCTGAAGAAAGAATAGATCAGGTTCATGGTGAACAAAAAGAAAGTGGTTGGTGAGAGCAGCGGGAGGGTAATTTTCCAGAATTTCTGAAAGGTGTTGGCCCCGTCAATCTCAGCCGCTTCCATCAGCACGCCGGGGACGCTTTGCAGGGCAGCCAGGTAGAAGACAATGTTATAGCCCAGGTTTTTCCAGATCGCTGTCGCCATGACCATTAATGGGGCCAGGTTGATGCTGAGCCAGTTGGGCTTGATCCCAAAGAGTGTATCGGTGACATAGTTGATCAGACCGACAGTAGGGCTGAACAAGAACAGCCACATCAGACCAGCGACGGCCGGGGAAAGGGCATAAGGCCAGACGAGCAGGGTGCGGTAAATGCGCGCTCCCTGGAGTTTTTGGTTGGCCAATACCGCCAAAAGGAGGGACAAAGAAAGACCAATCAAAACCACCCCGACGGAAAACTTGAGACTGGTGACCACACTGCGACCGTAATCGGGGGAGGTAAAGAGACGCTGATAGTTCTCCAGGCCCACGAAGGTCTTTCTGAGGCCTAGAAAGGCTACCCGCTGCAAGCTGAGGATAAAGGTCTGCCCGGTTGGATAGTAGAGAAAGATGACGCTGACGAGGATGGTTGGCAGCAAGAGCAGATAGGGCAGCCACCTGTGTGGGAACTTGGCCTGGATTTCCATGGTGACCTCCTCCATAAAGACGCGACGCACTTGGAAAAGTGCGTCGCGCCTGAGCACCGGGAGACACTACTCTCCTATGGTTGCATTATAGTCAGCGATGGCGACGTCGGAAGCTTCCTTGGCCGCGGCCAGGTTCTTCTCCACGGCATCCTCAACCGACATACCGGCGTCTACATCGGCCATCATCTGCTCCCACTGCTTTTCGATGATGGTGCGAACCTCTAACAAAGCGCCAAACTTCGCCCCTTGAGTGGCCGGGCCGACCTTTGTTTCGGTGAGCTGGTCGATAGCGGTCTGCTGATCCGGGTGATCGCTGAACCAGCCCTCCGCTTCCAGCACATCCACAGCTTGCTTGGTGCTGGGGAAATAGCCAGCGCTCTGATGGAAGCGGATGGTCTGTGGGGTAGCTGATATCCAGAGCATAAACTCGGTGGCAGCACAGAGTTCATCCTGCGGCAGGCCCTTCGCCACATACAGAGATGCCCCACCGATCACCACGCCCTGGCGTTCCACGTCGGCCGGGGCTGGAATATAGGCGGTGTTGGCTTCGAAACCGTTCTCGCGAGCATCACTTTCCACTTTCAACACTGCGGAGGTAGAGTACATCATCATCGCCGCTTGCTGCGAAAGGAAAATGCGGTTGACTTCGCCCCAGGCTTCGATGCCGGAATCAATCAACAAGCCGTCTTTGTAGAGCTGCAAATACCAGGTGAAGGTGCGCTTGGCTTCTTCGCTATCCCATAGAACCTCCGTCACTCGCCCATCCTGGCTGTTGTTTTGGTCTACCAGGTTTCCTCCCTGCGTAGCGATCCAATTCTCGTAAAACCAGGAGTGGTTTAGCCCGGCGAAGGCGTACTCGACGTAACCGCCGTCCACCAGCGCCCGCCCAATCACTTCGATGTCCTCAAAGGTGGGATCTTTCGGCATCTCTAGCCCGGCTGCATCCAGAATGTCTTTGTTGTAGTACATAATGGGGCTAGAAGTGTTCCAGGGGAAAGAGTAATGTTTGCCCTCAATGGTGTAGTAATTCAGAGGCGCATCCAGGTACTTGTCCCAATCCACTTCCAAGCCACATTGGGCAACCGCGTCCTCGGCCGGCATCCAGATTTCGGTATCCAGGGCCAATTGGGTGCCAGCCTCGAAGATTTGCGATATGTGGGGCGGCTCGCCGGCCGCGGTTGACTGAATGGCAGCCTGGATGAGATCCCGATAGCTGCCCTTGAACTCGTTAACGACGGCAATTCCAGGATGCTGCAGATTAAAGTCGGTAACCAGCCCTTCGAGGATTGGGGTACGCCAGCCGCCCAACACGTTCCAGAAGTTGATTTGCATCACCCCTTCCGGTATGGGGGTGGATTCTATCTTTTCCACCTCGACGGTGACCTGCACCTCCTTCTCTACCTCGACGATCTTGGTGACCTCGACCTCTCTCTCTACTTCAACCTCTTTCTCTACCTCGACGACGCGGGTGACTTCAACCGTCTCCGGTTGGCAGGCAGCCATAAAGCCGGCCAGTACGACGACAACGATTAACAGTGACGTTAACCTCTTCATGGTTCGATTCCTCCTTTTGCTGTTGTCAATAGTATCTGACATTTCTGTTAAAATCCGATTGGCACGTCATCAAATGTGTTCACTGAGATTGACATCACCTCCTTACATGGGAGCAACCAAAATCTGGATGCCTAGTTCCTCTAATTCCTGACGGTAGCTCTCGTCAAAGTCGCTGTCTACCACCAGGACGTCTACCTTCTCGATGGGGGCAATCATAAAGTCTGCCACCACCCCTAACTTGCTGTGATCGGCCACCACGATCACCCGCCCTTTGGTGCGCTCGATCATGGTGCGAGCGACCTCCGCTAACTGCAAGATGGGAGTGGTCAAGCCATACTTCCGGCTGATCCCATCCACGCCAATGAAGCATTTGCTGCCATAGACCTGCTGCAAGCTGAGCACGGCCAGTGGGCCGACCAGCGAATTGGATTGCTCCCGGTAGGTCCCCCCGATGAGCAGTAGTTCCAGGTCCAGCCCCTCGGTTTCCAGGGCAGCGCCCATGTTGTTGGTGATTGCCCGCAGGTTTTTCCGGCCGGCCAGATGGCGGAATATCTGCAGGGTGGTGGAGCCGCTGTTGATCAGCAGGGTCTCTCCATCTTGCGCCAGGGCCGCGGCCGCCGCCCCAATCTGCCGCTTTTCCTCCCGATGGATACGATCCTTCTCGGCATAGAGAGGTTCCAACCGCATACGGTGACTGTAGATAGCCCCCCCGTGGGTCCGCTCCAGAGCGCCGGCTTGTTCCAGTTGCTCCAGGTCGCGCCGGATGGTAATCTCCGAAACCCCAAACGACTCGCTTAGCGAGGAGACACGCACAATCCCCCGATCCCTGACCATCTCATGGATTCGGTTGCGGCGTTCAGCAGGTATCAAGGCCAATCCCACATCCTCCGCCAGTCCTGACCGCACCTCATCTTGGAACGTAAGGCCACAGCATGAATCATTATACAATGATTGTTGATGATTGTCAAGTATCTTTTCTGAACGAATCAAGTGTTGTGGCGAGCCGGCGACGACCGTTTGTGAACGAGTGTCACACGGTCACGGGAGAACGAGAGACTCGTTGATACCGCGAAGCGCAAGGTCGAGCGATGCTTTCGATGCAGCTCCATGCGCGGACCGCCCTACTTGCCACCGGTTCGACTACCATGGGCCTGCCCCCCCTGGCGGGCTCACAGCCTGCCAGACGTCCACCCTGCATCTCGGATTGTGGCCACGTAGGTGGTGACGCGCAGGCCCTTAGGTCGGGTTCCCAGACTTCCTGGGAGCCTGCCCTACGCCGGCGTCAATCCTGGAGCACCGCCTTCAATCGCTGGGGGAAATCGGTGGACAGCCCGGCCGCGCCGGCCGCAATGAACCGACGCATGTCGCCCTCCTCGTTCACCGTGAAGAGGTTCACTGCGATACCCCTCTCGCAGAGAACCCGCACCTCTTCCTCGCTGACCATGTCAGTCCGGGCGTTGTAGGTCTCGAACTCGGGGTCATTTTCCACGCCCCGCAGATTCACGACCAGGGCCTGCACCTCAATCTCGGGGTTGAGACGTTGTACCTGGCGCAGCTGCTCGTGGTCATAGGAGGAGATGATGACGCGGTCGGTCTCTATTCGCAGTTCTTCCACCAGCGCAGCGACCCGCTGGGCGAGCGGGAAATCCACAGCCGGCACACGCTTCAGCTCCAGGTTCACGCGCCAGTCTGCCTCCTGGGTGAAGATGAGCGCCTCCCGCAGGGTGGGGACGCTCTCACAGACGTAGGAGAGTAGTTCGCGGGGAGTGACCGCTCCGGCTGCGATCTGCCCGAACGGGTCGGTCTCGACGAACCAGGAACCGGCGTCCAGCGCGCGAATCTCATCCAGAGCAAAGGCGGTCGTGGTCCACGGCCCACGGTCCGGGTACATGGCTTGAGCGTTGGTGGTGCGGACCAGAGTGTCGTCGTGAAAGAGGATCAATTCGCCGCCGGCCGTGGCCGCCACATCGGTCTCCCACAAATCGGCGCCGATCTCCCGCGCCTTGCGGGCGGCCGCCAGTGTGTTCTCTGGCGCCAGGCTGCGCCCACCGCGGTGCGCGACGTTAAGGACTCTCATGGAGCTGGACCAGCCACAGAATCTGGTAGGGCCGTAGTGTCACAGAAACCTTGCCCCCCGCTCCGACGCTGCACCTTTGGCCTGAGATCAGGTCAGCCAGCGGCCCGGTCAGCGTCGCTACCTGGAAGCGGCCATTCTGCTCCTGCCCGGAGACGTTGTGGATGCAGAGCGCTTGCTCCTGCCCGTCTGGCGCAGTGCGAAGCAGGGTGAACAGCGCTCTGCTGCCCGGCAGAACCTCCTGGCTGCCGTGAGGGTGAAAAGCACGATGGGAGGCCCACTGGCGCAGCAGGTGTGTGTAGGCCTGGAAAACCTGGTGGCGCAGAGAGCCGGGGTCGGCCAGCTCTGCCTCCAGTTGCGCCCGGCTGAACTTCTCTCGGTTGATCGAGCGCAGGCGGCCGGTCTGTGCCACGCCCTCCCACCAGCTCCGGGAGCCGAACAGGCTGTGAACGTAGATTCCGGGCACTCCCTTCAGGGCCAGCATGATCGCCTGGGAGACCATGAAACGAGCCACCTGGGTGGCCTGAGGCTCATCGGCCTTGGGGTCCGAGAGAGCGTCAAAGTAGGAGATGTTGAGTTCGTAGACGCTCTGGCTTCCATCAGGATTGGTCTTGTGGGAGACGTGCCCGCCGTGCGCCAGGGTCTGGTCCACCAGGGCCTGGATCCCGGCCGCAGAAAGAATGCCCTGCGCCGGCATGACGCCGATGCCGTCGTGGGATGCCGTAAAGTTGAAGAACGTGCCTCCCCGAGAAGCGCCCTCCAGCCCGGCGGCCCACTCTAGCAGGTGACCGGCGTCGCCGGTGCGCAGCGAGCTGAGAACCAGCGGGGCCAGCGGGAATTGGTAGACCATCTGGGCCTCGTTCGCCCCGTCGCCGAAATAGGAGACGTTCTCCGCGTGCGGCACGTTAGTCTCGGTGATGAGACTCACGTGGGGCGCCACTGCGTCCAACACCGCCCGACAGAGCTGGACCATCCCGTGGGTCTGCTCCAGGTGAATGCAGCTGGTGCCGATGGTCTTCCACAGGTATGCAATGGCGTCGAGTCGGACGAGGGAGGCTCCCCTCTCCACGTAGCCGAGCAGGATCCCGAGCACCCGCAGCAGCACCTCTGGGTTCGCATAGTTCAGGTCTAGCTGGTCCGCGCTAAAGGTCGTCCACACTAGCTTCTCACCCGATGGAGTTTGGAAGGCGGTGAGCAGCGGAAGGGCACGCGGCCGGGTGACCTGGGAAAGATCAGTACCGGGCTCCACCACGATGAAATAGTCAGCATAGTCGGGGTCATCCTGGAGGAAATGCTGGAACCACTCGCTCTGGGACGAAACGTGGTTGATGACGGCATCGAACATCAGGGAAAAGTCGGTGCTCAACCTTGCCACATCCTCCCAGCTGCCCAGTGCCGGATCGACCCGAGTGTAGTCGATCACCGAGAAACCGTCGTCCGAGGAGTAGGGGAAAAAGGGCAGCAGATGGACCCCGGTGATGGCCCCCTTGACGCGCTGGCGCAGGAACTGCGCCAGACTCTGCAGCGGCGGAGTGCCAGGCTCGCTTACCTGATCCCCGTAGGTGATGAGGATGGAATCGGCCTGGCTGAACTGCCTGGCGGGAGCCGGTTGTCGAGCGGCCGGGTTCCGCTGGCGGAATTCGGCCAGCAGCCGTTCGAGTTCGGCGTAGCAGCGGAGGCCGCGCTCCTGGCCGTAGAGGAAAACGAGATGGCCCCGAATTCGCTCTGCCGGTGAGGGGCCGGCGCCGTGGGGTACTGGTGAAGGTGTCTGGGACCCGCGCCCTGGCATCAGCAAATGTCACCCGCGGCCATCAGCCGTGCC
>JAUVHW010000143.1 GCA_030593075.1 Ardenticatenales bacterium | reverse complement strand
GGCTGTACCGGGAGCCGAATTCAGCGACGTGTGGGTCCAGGCCGAGGCCCGTCTGGCCCAAGGTTCGGCCAACAACAACCTAGGTCTCCTGTGCCGATATCAGGATATGGACCACTTCTATGGCCTTCTCATCAGCAGCGACGGCTACTATGCCATCGTGCGGGTCGATGGGAGCGGCTCCTACCGTATCCTTTCGGGGGACGGAACACACCTGCTGCCCAGCGATGCGATCAGGACCGAGCCAGGTACGGTGAATCAGCTGCAGGCCTTGTGCGCCGGCGACGAATTGACACTATATGTCAACGGCCGGCAGTTGGCCAGCGTGAGCGACAACCTCTTTACATCCGGTGACATCGGATTCATCGTCAGCACCTACGAAGAAGCGCCGACCAGCGTCAGCTTTGACAATCTGGTCGTGCAAGAGCCGGCGATGGCAGACCGCCGCAATGAATAGAGGCTGGGGCGCCGATCAATGAGTCTGCCTCGGATCGTGATGCTGGGGTCCTGGCCGCAGGCTCAACTCGGCCGGCTGCGGTGGGGAGGCGGCGCTCTGTCAGCGATACGAATACGCCTGCGGTGGGCCAGCCAGGCCCTGCAGAAGCCATGGCGCACGCGCTTGTGGGTAACGCTTCGAGCAGCACTGAGGAAGTGGGGCTTTCCGGCCGGGCTTCTGGGAGCCACGCTGCTGATGCTCGTCAACTGCGGCTCATCGGCCGGCAACTCACTGCCGGCCGAAGTGCTGTACCAAGACGACTTTTCCGCAGATGCAGGCAATTGGGCACTGGACTCTGACCTGGAAGCCAGCGCCACCTACGCTGACGGGCAGCTACACCAGTACATTGCTAGTCCCAATCTGATCGCCTGGGCAGAGCTTGAGGACCGAGAGTTCGACGATTTCAGTCTTGAAGTGGATGCCACCCAAATCAGCGGACCGGATGACAACAGCTATGGGGTCGTCTTCCGTCTCAACAGCCCTTCCGCCTACTACCGTTTCGACATCTCCGGAGACGGGCACTTATCCTTCATGCGGCGCGACGAGTCTGACGGAGGCCGCTGGGTCGAGGTGATCGACTGGACGCCTTCGCCCGCCATTCACAGGGGCGCCAGTACCAACAGAATAAAAGTCGTGGCCCAGGGCAGCCACTTCTCATTCTCAGTGAACGGGCAGCTGGTAGCCGAGGCAGATGACGGCACCTACCGCTCCGGCGCCATCGGACTGGAGGCGGGCTCCTTTGACGAGCCCGGCGTCCGAGTCGCGTTTGACAACCTGATCATTCGGCAACCCTGAACGCTGAGACCCCGGCCGGCAGCGCAAAGAGAGTGACCCGCCTGTGACAGGCGGGCCGTTGCGGGGGGCTACACACAAAACGAGGGGCAACCGCAGGTGGTTACCCCTCTCGTGCAGGCCGCAGGGGACCGTTTCGTCCGACCGGCCGCCCGGCTTCTCAGGCTGGAACCTGTGGCAACTCCTTCAAGGCCCGCTGCACTTTCTCCTCTTCTAACACATAGTCCGGCAAATCCTTCCGGAGATAGGCGTCGTATGCAGCCAGGTCAAAGTGGCCGTGGCCGCTGTTGTTGAAGAGGATGACCTTGGACTCGCCAGCCTCCTTGCAGGCTAGCGCCTCATCGTAGACAGCCCTGACAGCGTGGGCGGTCTCGGGAGCCACGATTGTGCCCTCGGCACGGGCAAAGCTCACGGCCGCATCAAAGCAGACGTTCTGGTGGTAGGAGCGCGCTTCGGCCTCGCCTTGGTCGAGCAGAGCACAGATGCTGGGAGCCATGCCGTGATAGCGCAGGCCCCCGGCGTGCACCGGGGCGGGGATGAAGCCGTGCCCCACGGTGTGCATCTTGGCCACCGGTCCGGTCTTGGCAGTGTCACCCCAGTCGTAGGCATAGACGCCACGGGTCATACTGGGGCAGGCAGTGGACTCGACAAAGATGGCCCGCAGGTCGGGCCGGCTGCCATCTAGCCGATCCTTCAGGAACGGATAGATCAGGCCAGCAGCGTTGCTGCCACCGCCAGCACAGCCAATGATGATGTCGGGGTAGTCCCCTGCCATCTCCATCTGCTTCCTGGCCTCCAGGCCAACGACTGTCTGATGCAGTAGGACAAAGTTCACCACGCTGCCCAGGGAGTACTTGAAGCCATCGTGGGTCACGGCGTACTCGATGGCCTCGCTGATGGCGATGCCCAGGCTGCCGGTAGTGTCGGGATCCACTGCCAGGATGTCCCGGCCGGCTTTGGTCTCGGTGCTGGGACTGGGCACAACGGTGCCTCCCCAGGTCTCCATGGCTATGCGCCGGTAGGGCTTCTGGTGATAGCTGATGGTGACCATGAACACCTTGCACTGCAGGCCGAACAGTCCCGCAGCAAGACATAAGGCGCTTCCCCACTGGCCGGCTCCGGTCTCGGTCGCGAATCCATCAAGCCCTTCTTCCTTGGCATAATAGCACTGGGCCACGGCCGTGTTGGGTTTGTGGCTCCCCGGCGGGCTGACACCTTCCCACTTGTAGTATATCTTGGCCGGAGTATCGAGTGCCTTCTCCCAGCGCCGAGCCCGATAGAGCGGCGAGGGTCTCCACATCTTGAGCACATCCCGCACCTGGTCCGGGATCTCGATGTACCTCTCGCGGCTGGCCTCCTGCATTATGAGCGCCTGCGGGAAGACCGGCGCCAGGTCGTCAGGTCCCATCACCTCCAGCGTCGCCGGATGAAGGTACGGAGGCGGGGGGTTCTTCATGTCGGCAATCAGATTGTACCAATGGGTGGGTAATTCATTCTCTTCCAGCATGTACTTGAACTGTGACATAACTTCCTCCTCTCTACTCAGACAGTGGTGAACAGAAACCTGGAGTTGATGCTGGTGAATCGATTCGTGTCAATAGCGCCCTCCTTCCCTCACATCGGCCGCAACTCAATCCCGGCCAATCCCCAACAGGGCAGCTCGGTCTACGAAGAACTGCCTGTAGAGCCGATAGTGTAGTGTATCTTCATAATCCACCTCCTCGATGCGGTGCGAGTCAAAGCTCAAGATCTGAGCTCCGGGATAGGCCAGCAGGAGCGGCGAGTGGGTCGCGATGATGAACTGGGCCTGGCCTTCCCTCTCCAACTGGCGCAGCAGATTCAAGAACTCGATCTGACTCGACGGCGAGAGCGCGGCCTCGGGCTCATCGAGGAAGTAGAGCCCTCTGACGCGCAGCCGGCCGCTGAAATAAGTCAGGATTCCTTCGCCGTGCGACAGATTGTTGAGGATGCGGCCGCCATGGTATTGGAGCCGGCCCGGATCGCAGAGTGCAACGTCATCGAAAAAGTCAGCCAGTTCGCGGAACGTCTCCGCTCTGAAGAGGGACCCGGCTACTCCGCCGTTGGCCCAGCGGACAGATACGTGGTCCGCCAATCTGGTCTCGTAGGGATTATTGTGAGAGAGGTGCCTCCGGGGCTTGTCCCAGATGTGAATCCCGCAACGCCTGGCGATGGCGTCCAGCAGAGTGGACTTGCCCGAACCGTTCTCGCCCACAAAGAAGGTCACCGGACGCCTGAAGGTCAGTTCGGCCGTTCCGCTGATCACGGGATTGTTGAACGGATAGAAACGCCGGGTGGGAAACCCGTCGCCATCAATCTTTACTGCCAAGAGATGCATGGCACTCCTCCCTGTGGTCTCTGCGCCCTCCTGAGGAGGACCCTCAGGCTCTGCCCGGCCGGCGGCCGGCCCGGCGGAACTCGACTGCTGCAATCCATCTTCTCCATTGACCTCGCTCACGAAAAAGCGCTCGTCCTCGGATGAGGACGAGCGCTCCATGTCGCCATGTAGACACCCGTGGTGCCACCTCAGTTAGGCTGCCGCTCCCCAAAAAAAGAAGCCGTCGGTGACGGCAACAAAGAGGAAGGCCAACCTCACTCTGCAGGTACGGGCTCCCCACCTCTGGGGGCCAATACCCTCGCCAAGTTAACGGTGGCGTCTCCGGCGTGAGCTACTCGATTCGCCCACGCGACTCCCAGGCCCATTCACCATCCGCGCCGGTATCGGTCTTCCACCCTCGCCGACTCTCTGGCACCCCGCTTGGACGCTTACTAATCCTGTTCTCAGTCGTTAGTTATTCAGTTGCCGAACAGTATAGCAAAAAGGTGGCAGCCTGTCAAACCGGCCGCCCGCGAATTTGAACCCGCTCAGCCGAGATGCGGTTCAATCATCGACTGAAACTGCTTCTTGGAGCGCACTCCCACAGCCCGGTCCACCTCTGCTCCGTCCTTGAAGAGGATAAGAGTGGGAATGCCCTGCACGCCGTACTGCGTGGGTGTGACAGGGTTGCTGTCTACGTCCAGCTTGCCCACCTTGAGCCGGCCGTCGTACTCTTGAGCCAGTTGCTCAACTATGGGTCCAATCATCCGGCAGGGGCCGCACCAGGCAGCCCAGAGGTCAACCAGGACGGGCAGTTCCGAATCCAGGACTTGTTGCTGGAAGTTGGCGTCCGTTATCTCGCTCAGGTCGGACATGCATTCATCCCTCTCGGCCGGAAGGAAGGCGGGCCGACGCTAGCATCACGGACGATGCCTGGCGAACCAAGCGGCGCAGGCCGGAGCCCGTATGCAGTCCCACGCCCGGCAGTCAGTGCAGAAGAGTGCACGAGCCTGATGGTTCGCGCACTCGTCGCACAGTGTCGATTCCGCCTTCCCAGCCGCTAGCTGCAAAAACCGGGTGGTTCGAGCCGCCTACGGCCCGTAGCCGCGCATGACCAGTGGGAGGTAGACCCGATGCCGTTTCGTCAGGTCAAGCCCGACGATGACCGGGTCGTGGTCAGACGAGCGATAGGCTTCGTCATCGTACAGGCTAGCGACTTGACCCGGCGACTTGTACTCCACATTGTAGTCCAGAGCGTATGGCTCGTCAGCATTGATATGCCAGATAGTTGCGCCTGTCACCTGTGGCCTCATACTGGAATTCGATAGCGCGTAGTCGAGGTATCCGAACTGGCCGTCGTAGACATAAGAGTACGCAGCCGCCCCGACGTACGCGTTGGCCAGGTTGGTGTAGCCAGCCCCTTCGAGGGCTATGATGGGATCCTCCTTGGCATAGGCGTTCAGGTCACCCAAGATGAGAACATCTGGGTCACCGCTGCCCGTGGGGTCCGTCGCCAGCCAATTGACGAGCGCGACGGCAGCGCTCGTGCGCGTCAGGTTGCAGTTGCCCTGACCGTCATATGTGTCCGGATCGCCAATGTCGTCGCAACTCGACCCCTTTGATTTCAGGTGGTTGACCACAGCGGTGAAGCGCTCCCCTGTGGCAGCTTGCTCAAAGGTCTGGGCCAGCGCAGGGCGGTTCCTGGTGTCAATGAACGTTGGGTCCACCAACGAATCGAGGATGGC
The DNA here is from genome assembly GCA_030593075.1 of Ardenticatenales bacterium. Classification (GTDB taxonomy): domain Bacteria; phylum Chloroflexota; class Anaerolineae; order Promineifilales; family UBA4811; genus JAUVHW01. The sequence goes on along the minus strand of JAUVHW010000143.1, from coordinate 3,500 downwards.
GGGTGAACCAACCGGCGTAACCGCACTTGCTTTGTAGACAAGGGCCACCTTGATGGCGTCCGTACCAATCGTGCCGGTGTTGATGAACTCATACGTGCCGGCCCCAGCTGCGTCGTTCAGGCCGTCTACGAGGTCTTGAAGCGCATCATCCGTCGGGTGGTTTTCCATCTCGGTCAGGCCTATCACATCGGCGTCCATTGCGACAACGGCGGTGATGATCTTGGTGCGCTGGCGGGTGAACTCTTGGGCACTGTCTGCGCCACGGCAACCCAGGTCGCTCGAAGGCCCGCATATGTCGCCGCTGCCGTCGAGGGTGGTAAAGTAGTTCAGGACATTGAAGCTGGCGACCTTGAGCGTGCCGCTCACTGAATCCGGTGCCGCAGGACGGGGGTTTGCAGCAACGAACGATACCGGCCCTGCTGGCTGTATGCGGTAGTCGCCATACGCATAGTCCAGAACGCCGGTCAGCTCTGGCAGTGTGTATCCCGCCCGCAGCGTGTTGGTCGCGCTGAGTTCAGGAGAGGGATAGACGATTGGGTCGGGGTTCTGGACATTGCTGGCGTCGTCCAGGGTGATCCGGCTGCGGTCATTGAGGTCCTGCAGCGCATTGGCCGCTTCTCCTGGGGCGACGACGTGAGTTGGGTTGAACAGGCGGTCGCCCACAGACAGATGTACTTGGCCATAGCGCCCCAGGTTGTAGACCTCGGTGACGTGCAACTCCTGCGGGATGTTGATCAACATGCCCTCGACGTACTCCCATTCCAGTGTGTCTGAGACCGGCAAGGTCAAAGATGCAGGCGTGACGCTATCACCTGTGCCACAGACCGTCACGGTGATGATGTTAGTCAGTTCCGTAAGATCATAGTACTCGTCAACCTCACCCACGACGCGCACCAGATCACCCGCATTCACCTGCACGCCAAAGCCGCCGTCGTAAACAAAGATGCCTTCTGATGTCATCGGGTCGGCATCAACGTCGATGTCCTCTTCCTGGACAAAGAAACCCCCGAGCCCGGTGCTGGTATCCTGATAGTCACCGACCACTACGCCTTCAATCGCATGGACGTTACCATCCTCAGGACTTGCAGTTCCGGATGACTGGATGGTGTGGATCGGCGTAGCGGGGCCGCCACACACCAGACATGGAGAGTTCTCCGCCCCCGGAGTATCATCGCCCCCTGCGGGGTCGAACTGGCCGATCTCCCAACCAAAGTCACAGAGGAAAACATGACCAGGCACGTAGACGCCATCCGGGCCAACGGTGGTGGCGCAATACACCTGATCGCCGCTCCCCTCGGTCTCGATCAATGCCACGCAGTCTATTACCTGGGTCCAGGGCGTGACGTCGAGAACACCATCATCATCAGTGTCAAGGTCGTCCCCACCTGCACCGGAGAAGCTCTCCACGATCAGGTGAGTCACATTGTCGCCGTTCTCAAAGTTGAGGATGGTGGTCAGGTCGGCCGTGCCAAGGGTGAAGGTGTCCTCTGCGGCGACGAAGATACCATCGCCAGGAATGGCCTGGCCAGTCAGGTCGACCACCGCCTCTATGATCCCGCTGCCTCCAGTCCCGTCACCGATCACCAGGTAGGTCAAGCCATCCAGAGACCCGGCGGGGGTGCCAGCCAGCTCGAAATACTCATCAATGTCGGTGCCGGGCTGATCGATGCGGATCTCGTTTATGGCCACCTCGATTGCACAGGCATTCTCCGCGCCTGGCGTGGGCGCCAATTGGCCGAAAGAATCAGTGTTGCGCGCTCCACCAGCGCCGTTGGGACAGCGCTGGTTGGAGTGTACGTCCTTGTTGCCCTGGCCATCCTCATTGACCTGTGGTTGCCCTGGGTTCAGCAGGACCAGCAGACCAGGATTGTCGGCATCGTTGGTGTCGTATACGATGGCGTCGAGCAGGCTGCTCGTCGTCACAGCAGTGCCGCCCGGGAAATCGGCCCCTTCACCAATGTAAAGGGCAACGGCATCGGCTCCGTTCTGTATCAGGTTCGCATCAGGCGTGACGTCCAGGTCGCAACTGGCGACATTGGCCACGTCTCCACAAAGCACAAAGTAGCCACTGGCGTCCGTGGAAAAACCATCCAGGTCAAACGCACCATATGATATGTCGCCGTTGCCATTGTAGAGGACCAAGACCAGACCATCGAGTGGCACGCTGCCCGACCCGCCATCGTAGAGTTCGACAAACTCTGCACTGTCCGTCCCGGTCTGATCAGCGTCGACTTCGTTGATGACAAGGTCGCCGAAGCAAAGGTTCTGCGCGCCTGGGCTGTTGGGTTGGAAAACGAAATCGGAATTGTTCTGGTCAGTATCCAGTCCATCTGGGCAGCGGGAGATGCTCATATCATCAAGGGCTCCGCTGTCCTCCAGCCCGGCGCCGGATCCTTCGGTGTACGGCGACCCGGTGTCACCCTCATAGCTGACCGCGTCGACAATCGAGCCATCGTACCACAGCGCAACAGCATCCGGAGCGCCATTCTGTATCGCGTTAGTGCCTGGCAATACATCCCAGTCGCAGTTGGCGACATTGCCGGCGTCCCCACATACAACAAGGTAACCACCGGCCGGCACAGACCAGCCGCTCATGTCGACGCTGTTGTATGGGACCGCACCACCCCCAGTCCCATTGATCAACTCCAGCGTATATCCAGTCAGGTCAATACTGCTGGCGCTGTTGTTCTTGATTTCGACGAACTCGGCACTGTCGGTGCTTGGTTGATCATAGTCAATCTCATTGATCACCAGACCGTCAACGACTACCGCCGCTGACGTTCGACGGAATGAGCTCGGTTCGCCGGCCGGGGCGGCGCTGATGGGGCCGGCCGCCAGTACCACCAACAGGATCGAAAGTGCAGCAGCGCCCAGCGCCAGGGGTAACACTGCGGTGGTAAGCTTCTTGGTTTTCATTGCCCTCTCCTCCGTGAGAACTTGGATAGTATGATCCGACAGGTCATGCGTCCTGTAATCCGGTCGTCTACTGCGCTTGATTCCAGGGCTTCTGTCCGACTCACCTCCTCTCCCACGCAGGGTACTGGGCCTCTGACGGGGCGCCGATTCCTGCTCGAAGCGGGGCCTAAAGACATGGTTTACGGGGTTTGCTCCACTGCTGGGTCAGTATAGCACGACGGCCGTAGGCCGTCAACAAGAGACGCTGGAAGACCTGGGCAAGGGAGGTCGGTGGGTTGGGAAACTGGTGGGTTGGTACATTGGGGGATTGGCAGATTGAGCAACGGGGACAGTCGGGCGAATCATGGGTGGAGACCGTCGAGCAGGGAGTCAAAGACGGAAAATCCATTGGGGCGAGCCACGTCGAGAACTCGGTCCAACCCTACTGGTGGTCCTGTCCGACCTGCCTCGCCCCAACCGCGGCTGGTCCGCGCTCGCGTGGGTCACCTCGTGGCCGGGGTTCACGCGAGGCGTGTGTCGGGCAGGAGGGGATCACAATCTCCGTCTAGCCGGAGGTCGAGCATCCGGCGGAGATCATCGGCCGC
>JAUVHW010000341.1 GCA_030593075.1 Ardenticatenales bacterium | reverse complement strand
GAGCCCAAGGCGATCTTTCCCGGCCGGGGGGTGGTGGGAATCGAGAATACCTGGGTGGTCCGGCCGGATGGCCTCGAGCGGCTCACCCCGCCGGACGACGAGATAGTGTACGTGTAGAAGCCCGGTCCAGAAACCTCGCGTCACTCCCCTGCTCCGAGCAGGCATCCTGAGCCTCCGGGCTGTGTACAGCCCGGCGAGAGTGGCAGGATGCCCTCCGCGCCCAGGTCTTCGAATCGACCGGACGGCAGCCCACATACCCCGATGAATGAGGAACGAAGCTAACTCGCGGTCGGGGGATTCGTTCCTTTCTCAATTCGCTGTAGTGTTGCTTCGCGGCCGCCCGCTGGAAATCATCCTTCGGCCCCAAGATGGAGCCGAGGGCTCAGGGTACACCCTGAGCTTGTCGAAGCGTGGTTTCTCGCACAGCGCGAAGAAGGCCGCGGGCTACCAGTGCAGCCAGAGGTACGCTCTTCCACAGGCCTGCGGAGCAGAAACCCAGAGCGCTTGTTTCGCCAAGTGCGATTGCAGCACTAGCGGCCGGACCGGCAAGCATCAGGTCAGGACTGCTGCTCGCAATGGCTTCTATTGGGCCTGGCCGGCCCAGTGAGCGGGATCTCCGGCCAGGCCCGTTGGACGTTGCGTGTAAAGATCAGCGCGCCTTGGTCCCTCGTGGTCAGCGGGGGCAAGACGCGCTGACAGGCATCCAGCGCTGCGCCAGCGGCGCCGCTGGACTGATTCGCTAGGAGCTCCTCAATATGAGCGGCAGGAACACCGGCGGGATGACGTTGACTTGCGTCGAGGTGACGCTGGTGTCCTGGGAGGCGTGTGCACTGTCCACATCCGTGACCTGCAAGATGATGGTCTGAGCCACCGGTACTGCGTGGCCAGCTTCGCTGGGCGTGGTGATTGTGTAGACGAGGTCACGGCTGCTGCCGATATGGTTCTCAGCGGCCACATTGTCGCGATACCAGTCGTAGATGTAGAGCCCATCAGAGCCCAGGGTGAAGGTGAGCAAGTCGTGGTAGCCCAGGTCGACCAAGGGGAGGGATGCGTCGGCTGCGGTGGCCGTGATTACCTGTCCGGGCCAGTAGTTCTTGCTCAGGTCAGAGTGGGCATCGATCCGGGCCAGGGGACGCATGTACGCCTGGTTGGCCGGGATGTAGGTAAAGTCAGTGACCACCACCGACTCGGTGACTCCAACGCTGGGTGTGACCTCGCCCTCGTACCTGGCCTTGAGCACATAGGTGGGGAAGAGTTCGGCCTGTCCCAGCCCGGTTGGCTCTTCCCACTCTCCTACCGTGTAGGAGATGATCTCCTTGTGGGTCGGATTGTCAAAGGGCACGTGCTCCAGGGCCACCTGGGGCTCCAGCTGGTAGAATAGCTGCTCGATCTGGTCGTAGGCGAGAAGGGGCACCGTAGCAGCCTGTGGTGCTGAGGCTCCGCCGCCCTCGGTCGTGCTCCGCCACCCGCCCATAGCGCCCACGACAGCGCCGAACTGGCCGGGCGCAGCCACCCGTGCCGCGCCGCCTCCAGCATCGACGTAAACCTTGAGCTTGGACCCAGGGCCGACAACGGCGACCTCATGTACCTGCTCAACCAGGGCGCCGCCCTGGACAGTGGTGGTGGTGTAGGTCATGATGCGGGAGTAGTACACCTGGTAGTCGGTGACCGTCTGCGCGACCACCTGGGCGGCGACCGGTCCCATGCCGACGGTCGGCGACACCTCCACCGTCTCGACGGTCTCGGAAAGCACCGCAGTGAACTGGGCGTCGGCGGGCATCAAGCCATTGCTGGTCAGGAACTGGTCGGCGATGTCCTTGGCGCCGCTGGGGGCCAGGATTCGGGCTTGCGAGGAGGCGGTCGTCGAGTAGAGTTTGTTGTGGTCGATGTAGTAGAACTGGCCGCTGGCGGTGTCCATCTCCAGCTCGCGCCCGTCGATCACGCTGACCCAGTAGTCGCCGGTCGGGGCCGAGGGGCGCATCTGGATGGTCTGGGTCGGCATCTCGAAGGCGCTGGTCAGAGAGCCCCACTCGGCCTGCTGCTCGGCCAGGCTCAGAGGGGGCGTATAGAAGACGGGCAGGACCTCGACCTGATTGGCCTCCTGTGGGGCGCCGGGACTGACCAGGTTGCTGGTGACCCAGTGGGAGGTGGCGCCGCACGGGTGCGTCACCACGCGGTAGTCATAGTCCCAGGAGTCACCATACCGGTTGTACCAGGTGTCGAAGAAGTGGGCATACTCATTTGCCAACACCTTGGCCCTCACCCCAGAGGGTTGATGGGTATCGCAGGCCCTGAACCAGGCGGTCCTGATGTAGTCGCCTGCGACAATGCGCCACGCGAACCTGGCGCCAAAGTTGCGAACGTCGTAGGCGGTGGTCTCGAAACCCAGCAGCAGGTGCAGCCCATACATGGTCCTGGACCAGTCCACTTCATGGCTGTCGGCCAGCACGCTGCAGGAGAGGAGGGCTATGTACTCGGCGTCCTTGTCGCCCCAGGCGCGCCGGGCATCGGTGTATGTCAGATAGGAGTCGTCGTGGGTGCCCCCGCCCGTCGGAGTCTTGAAGGTAAAGAGGGAAGGGTTGCCATGGCCCTCGTAGAAGACTATGTCCACGTCGTCTACCCAGTTGTTGTTGGTCCCTCCCCGGTCGGTTCGCTTAAAGTCTTCTTCCCAGGCGTTGGCGTTCCCCCAGATGTAGCAGTCATTACCGTACCAACTGCAGCCACCACCACCATACCATCTAAGGATGTTGTAGAACCCCCATGCATTGTTGGCCGCGTTGGGCAGGTCGTGGGCGGTGCCGGGGTAGTTGGCGACATATTCCACGCCCACCTCCCTCTCGCCCCGGCCGGCCCAGACGGCCGGCCCCAGCACGCCGGAAGGTGAGGCGCCGCGCTCGTCCAGCCATGCTTCGTCGCCCTCGTCCAGCGGTACCTCCTCGTCGTCGGCCAACTCTGCTTCCATTGCTGCCGCTGTAGACAGCGCCAAAAAAGTGACCAGGAGCAGCGCGATTGCTAGGATCACAATCGGGCCGCTCAACCACCAGCGGCGAGATAATCGTACCCGTTTCATCTTGTTCCTCCCTGATAAATGACACTCGTGGTGAAATAGGGCCCGTTCTGTCGACAGAGCCCGTAAGCTGCTGGACGCTGCCGAACTCGCGAAAGCGGGCCCGGTCTCTCGCGAAATCGCTAGACGCCAGGGCGCTTTCCCTGTGCCTCAAAGTTTCATAGGCTACCCTCCTTTGACCACCAGCGGCAGGTAGACCGATACACCCGGGCCCGCAACGAGGGGAACCTGCGGTGAGAGTGGATGGTACAACCCTTTGCTGTCATCCACAGTCACGTTGCCCGCGCCGTCCACAACCTGCACGAAGTAGCGGGTCTCGGCCGTACCCGAGATGATGCCGGTCCACTTGCTCATCGTGTCATCAAACGCCAGGTCCTGGCTGAGCCACTCGCC
>JAUVHW010000317.1 GCA_030593075.1 Ardenticatenales bacterium | reverse complement strand
ATGAGCTTCGCTTCCCGAAGCGTGCTGGCCAGCTTCTCGGCTGCTTCGTCCGCGGTCTCCCCCTCGATGAACTCGCATTTGGCCTCGTGCACGGGCACGTAGAGGCGGTCCAAAGAGAGGAGAGAGCCGGCGGCACCCACCTGCGACGGGTCCACGCCCAGGTCGGCCGCTGCCCAGACGGCTACCGGCTTCTTGGCAGCCGCCATGATCTCTCGCAGCTGGGGGTAGCGTGGCTCACCCAGCTCGTTGCTGACGCTAACCACGGCGGGAAGACTGGTCTCCACCGTCTCGAAGCCGTCCATGAGCACCCGTTCCACCTGTAGGGTGCCATCGCTGACTTTTACGTCGCTGGCACGGGTCACGCAGGGCAGGCCCAGCACGTCGGCGATGATCGAAGGCGTCACGCCTACGTCCCAGTCCGGCGCCTGGCGACCGCAAAGGACGAGATCGAAGGGCTCCAGCTTCTTGATGGCCGCTGCTAGAGCGCGAGCAGTGGCGTAGCTGTCGCCACCTTCGAAAGCGCCATCCGTGAGCTGTATGCCCTCATCGGCACCCATGGCCAGGGCCTTCTTGACGGCATCGCGAGCGGCCTCGGGGCCCAGGCAAAGGACAGTGATCTTGGCCTCGCCCAAGGCCTCGCGGATGCGCAGAGCGGCCTCGACGCCCAGGATAGCGTACTCGTCGGCCACCGGATCGATGCCCGGCACCGGCAACACTTTCTTGGTCGCCTCGTCCACCTTGAACTGGGAAGCTGGCGTCTCCGGGTCGGGCACCTGCTTGACGCAGCAAATGATGTGAAGCATGATGTACCTCCTCCCTCAGCCCCGCCTGCCCTTGGGGCGAGGCACGGTCTTGTCGCCCAAACTCTTAAGATTGCTGAGCCCGCCTGCTGGCAGGCGCTACGGCAAACCGCCGATGATCTTCGTGGCGCCGCGCACGCCCTGCTGTGTCATGCGCGCAAGGGCCACATACAGGTAGCCACCTGGCTATCCCCCTCACTGAGGTGGCTCCACGGCCTGGTCCTGCGGCGCGTCGGCCTTGGCTGCCTCAGGGACGGCGGGCGCAGGGGCCACCGCCATATCCAGCAACTCCGCCACGTCGTAGACCTTCATCTCTCGCTCGGCCGCCTCAGGCACGGCACCGATGCCGTCCTCGAACATCTGCAAGCAGAAGGGACAGGCAGTGGCGACGATCTCGGCACCTGTGGCTGTCGCCTCTTCGGTGCGCTCGTTGTTCACCCGCTTGCCCTTGCTTTCCTCCATCCACATGTGGCCGCCACCAGCGCCGCAGCAGAAGCTCTGCGCCCGTGCCCGAGGCATCTCTACAGCCTGGGTGCCGGGCAGGCTAGCGACGATGCGGCGAGGCGCCTCGTACAGGTTGTTGTGGCGGCCCAAGTAGCAGGAATCGTGGTAGGTGATCTTCTGAGCCGGAGCCTCCTGTGGCTTCAGCCTACCCTCCTTGACGAGCTGAGCGAAGAAGTCGGCATGATGGATCACCTCGAAGTGACCGTCGAACTGGGGGTACTCGTTCTTGAAGGCGTTGAAGCCGTGGGGGCAACTGACAAGGATCTTCTTGACGCCCTTGGCATTGAACAGCTCGATGTTCTGCTGGGCCTGGAGCATGAAAAGGTACTCGTTGCCCAGGCGGCGAGCGGGGTCGCCACAGCAGGTCTCCTCGGCCCCCAGCACACCGTAGCTTACCCCGGCCTGCTTCAGCAGCCTGGCGATAGCCTTAGTGGTCAAGACGTTTCGCTCCGACAGGGCGCCGGTACAGCCCACCCAGAACAGATACTCCTGGCTGCCGTCGAACGTCGGCACGTCGCCCATCTCCTCGATCCAAGAGGTGCGGGCAAGGGGGGTGCCCCGCCAGGGGTGACCGCGCTGCTCCAGCTGCATGAGGGTGGCCTGAGCCGTCTCCGGCATGCGGGCCTCGTCCATCACGAAGTAGCGGCGGACATCTATAATCTCCTGAATATGCTCGACGAAGACCGGGCACTCGTACTGGCAGGCACCGCAGGTCAGGCAGTCCCATATGGGGTTGAAGCCCATGGCCTCGGTCAGTGGTACGCCGCGCTCGCCCGTGACATTCATATTCAGTACCGGTATCGGCAGGAGATCCGATGCGTTGACCAGCAACTGCTGGCGCAGTTGATGAGCTATCTCCTTTGGCGATAGCTCCTTCTCGGTGTTATAGGCGGGACAGGCCTCCGAACAGCGGCCGCACTCGGTGCAGGTGTAGCCGTCCAGGAGCTGCCTCCAGGTGTAGTCCTGGATACGCCCCACACCGAACACCTCCTGCGTCTCCAGGTCGGGGATGGGCTGGAGGACACCCGTGGGCTGAAGGCGACGGAAGAACACGTTGGGGGCAGCGGTGAATACGTGCAGGTGCTTAGAGTAAGGAACCCAGACCAGGAAGCCCATGAAGGTCAGCAAGTGAAGATACCAGAAGGTAGTGTGCCAGGCTTTGAGGACCTCTATGTCCGTTCCCTGGGCACCCTCCGCGATGGCGTTCGAGATGAAAGCGCGACTGTGGTCGGGGAAGGGGTGGATGGCGATGGCGAAGCCGGTGGCAAACAGGTCGGTCACCATGAGCAGGGCGATAAAGCTCAGGATGACGTAGGCGTCCCAGTTGAGGCTGAGGCGGGGCGGCTTGACGATCAGGCGCCTGGCCACCGCCATGACTACGCCGATCACAACCAGGATCTCGAAGACCTGCATGGCCGGGAAGTAGGCCGTATATAAGCCCTCGGCCCAGGAGAGCAAGGCGGCATCCTTGTGAAAGCCCTCCAGGAAGAAGTTGATGGTGTTCACCTGGAAGGTCAGGAAGCCCCAGAAGATGGCCAGGTGAAGAATGCCCGAGTACCAGTAGCGGGGGCGAATGACGCGCCAGATGGCCAACACCAGCGGAACGAAGGAGACTATCCGCTCCCAAAGGCGATCGAAGCGCCAGTCGGGTTTGCCCACTAAGAGAAGGGCGGTGCGAACGTAGACGGTATAGGCGAAGAAAGCGAGGACGGAAGCAAGTATGAGGTAGAAGAATATGTTACCGGGGAATTGGACAGAGGGGGCCATCCGCTACTCCTTCAAATGCCAAGGTCGCCGCCATAGTGGATACCAGAGGTCGGTTCATCAGCGTGAAATCGTTCACCATCATAGCGTCCGCCCAGGTGAGGGTCAACCGTGAGACTAGGGCGCGGGCGTGCCGTACAGCTTACGCAGGTCCGTCTTCAGCACCTTGCCCAGGTAGTTGCGGGGCAGCTCATCCACAAAGGTCACGTATCTTGGTGCCTTGAAGCTGGCCAGGCAGTTCCTGGTGTAATGGATAATCTCCCCAGCGGTGGCCGTCTCCCCCGGCTTGAGCTGGACGATGGCCTTGACCTCCTCGCCCCACTCGACGTCGGGCACGCCGATGACGGCCGCATCTTCGATCTTGGGGTGCTGCTGCAGGACAGCCTCGATCTCGCCGGGCGATATGTTCTCGCCTCCACGGATGATCAGGTCCTTGGTGCGGCCGGTGATGAACAGATAGCCGCCCTCGTCCATCCAGCCGACGTCGCCGGTATGCAGCCAGCCATCGACTAGGGCCTCGGCCGTCTCCTCCTCGCGCGTCCAGTAGCCGGTCATGAGGCGGGCTCCCTTGACCACGATCTCACCCTCCTGGCCGGGTGGCAGGATGTTGCCCTCGGGATCCATGATGCCGATGTCCACATCCTCCATCGACCGCCCC
>JAUVHW010000152.1 GCA_030593075.1 Ardenticatenales bacterium | reverse complement strand
CCACCGGACAGACCGGCCAGCAGATAGCCGCCTCTCGGGCCGCGCAGCGCGCGGCCCAGCAGGCAGCCCAGAGTGGCCGTGAAGTGGCCCAGGCTGGTGGCACCTGACCAGGCGGCCAGTCTGGTCAGTGTGATCAGCAAGGGAGCAGCGGCGCGGGAGGCCAGGCCGGCGAAAGCCGGACCGGGGCGAACGGCCAGGGGAGTGGGGCCGGCCAGGGCGAAGGAGAGAGTGAGGGTATTGGTGGGCAGGCTGGACCCATGCGGACCGACAATGAACCAGGCGACGGTGGGTTGCGCGAGTTCGAAGCGATCTATGCCCCGCAGCGGCTGGGCGGCGAGGGCGGCCCGGAAATGGAACTCCCCTGGGGCAGCGACCCCGGGGAACTGGTGCGCGAACTCCCTTCCAGCCCCGAAATCGGACAGAGCACGGTCCCCTACAACCAGGTTTTCGCTGTTTACTATGACGCAGCCAATCAGGCGCTGGAAGACCAGCACATCCCGCTGGCCCTGCGCGGCTACATCCGGGACTATTTCAGCTCTCTGGAGCCGCAAGAGTAGGGCTGGCAGCATGGGCCCAGCAATAACGAATGGCACGAATAGCACGAATGCACGAATCCAACGAACCAGAAGACAAGGGGATCCATCGGCAGCTTTCCTACCGGGTGATGCAGGCTGTGTTTGAGGTGCATAACACGCTGGGGCCGGGATTCGGTGAGAGGGTCTACCAAGAGGCGCTGACCCATGAGCTGGAGAGCCGCAGCAAACCTTTCGAGCGTCAGAAGGAGGTCAGAGCGTACTATGAGGAGTGCGTCGTGGATGTGCACCGCCCTGGTTCTGTCGTGGACGGCAAGATCGTTCTGGAGTTGAAAGCCGTATCTGCCCTGTCGGACCTCTTCAAGCAGTAGACTCTGTCGTACGTGAGGGCAGCCGGCCTCGGACTGGGCATTCTGATCAATTTCGGCGCGCCTCGCGTCGAGTACGCTCGAGTTGCTAACTGATCTGACAGGCCATCTTTCCATTTGTGAGATTCGTTGAATTGGTGACATTCGTGGCATTCGTGATATGATGGACACAGATACCTTCCGCACTACTTTTTCCCGCATCGAAGACGAGGTAGCCAAGGTCATTGTGGGGCAGGAGGACGTGGTTCGCCACGTACTCGTCGCCGTGCTGGCCGGCGGCCACGCGCTCCTGGAAGGGGTGCCGGGACTGGGCAAGACCATGCTCGTCCGCACCTTGGCCGACGTTCTCGACCTGAGATTCAGCCGCATCCAGTTCACCCCCGACCTGATGCCGGCCGACATTGTCGGCACCGACATCCTCGAAGAGACCGAGGACGGCCGGCGAACCTTCCGCTTCCAGCATGGCCCCATCTTTGCCAACTTGATCCTGGCCGACGAGATCAATCGTGCCACTCCCAAGACCCAGTCGGCCTTGCTGGAGGCCATGCAGGAGAGGACCGTCACCGTCGCTCGGGAGAGCTACCCGCTGGAGGCTCCTTTTTTTGTGCTGGCTACCCAGAACCCCATCGAGATGGAGGGAACCTACCCGCTGCCCGAGGCGCAGCTGGACCGTTTCCTGTTCAAGATCGACGTACAGTTCCCAGATTCGGCCGAACTGGTGGAGATTCTGACCCGAACGACGGGGAAGGACCTTCCGGCAACGGAGGTGGCGGCCGACGGCCAGACCATCGTCGCCATGGGGGAGTTGGCCCGCCAGGTCCCCATCGCCAGCCACGTGTCGGAGACCATATCCCGGCTGGTGATAGCTACCCATCCAGAGAGCGATACGGCGTCGCCGCTGGCCCAGCGCTATGTACGCTACGGAGCCAGTCCGCGGAGCGGGCAGGCGATGGTGCTGGGGGCCAAGATCATGGCACTGGTTGCCGGCCGCTACAACGTCGCCTTTGACGACGTCATGGCAGTTGCACCGGCCGCTCTGCGCCACCGGCTGCTGCTCAACTTTGAGGGCCAGGCCGAAGGTGTCAGCCCGGATGCAGTGATTGCCGAGTTGCTGGACACGGTGCTCTGAGCCTCCGGCGCCGCCAGCCTCACTCCCAAGCAGCTCTCAGTCCAAAGCAGGAGATCGTTCATGACGCATGGTGTTGACATAACCTCGCAATTGGCGGTCTGGGTCGACTCGCTGCGCGCCATTGCCCAGACTGGTCTAGCGTTCGACCCACATGCCTATGACCGCGAGCGCTACGACGCGTTGCTCCGGCTGGCGGCCGAGATGGGGGCGGCGATCAACGGCCGGGCGGCCCTGGACACCGCGCTGGCGGCCGACCTGGAGTCCCAGTGGAGGGCGGAGATCAAGAGTGGGGTTGCCGGCTATGTGACTCCCAAGGTGGGAGTGGGCGCGATTGTGTTCAACGAGCGGGATGAGTTGCTGCTGGTCAAACGGGCGGACAGCCAGAAGTGGCTCTATCCCACCGGTTGGCTGGACGTCGGTTGCACGCCGGCCGAGACGGCCGTGAAAGAGGTGCAGGAAGAGACCGGCCTAACGGTAGAGGTAGACAGGTTGATGGGAGTATATGACGGGCACCGCCGCCAATACCCGATCAACTTTCACATGATCAGTGTGATGATCTACTGCCGGCTTCTGGGCGGGGAACTGCACCCCAATCCGGTGGAGACCTTGGGCGCGGGTTTCTTTCCCTCTGACAGGCTGCCCGGCCCGCTCCATCTTGATTGCCCCTGGGTGGATGACGTCTTCCGCTTCCACCGAGGCCAGCGCGATCCGTTCGTCGATTGAGGGAGGCCTGGCGAACCTTGAGCACGGCCCGCCACGGCAGGGTTCAAGGTGCTGAGGCTGGCTCGCGGCGCGGTCTGCTGTCTCGGGCATGACGCGCTTGTGACCAGTGGTCGAGGCTCAGATAGCTGTTCAGGGTCCCGTCGGCGAGGGACCAAATCCGGCTGGCAAACTGCCGGACAAAGTAGCGGTCGTGAGCCACTGCCAGAACCGTTCCCTCAAAGTTGGCCATTGCCTGCTCGAACCTGGCGCGGCTGGGGATATCCAGATGGTTGATTGGTTCGTCCAGCAGCAGGCAATTGCAGCCGGTCGCTACCAGGCGAGCCAGCATCAGGCGCGCTCGCTCACCGTAGCTCAGATCCCCGATTGGCACAAAGACGTCGTCGCCCGAAAAGAGAAAGAAGTGCAGGAAGGAGCGAACCTCGGTTTCTGACATGCGAGCCGAGCGCTGGAGGGTGTCGAAAGGGGTCTCGGTTGGGTCGAGGTCTTCCTGCTCCTGGTGCAAGTAGCCGAGCTTCACGTTGGCGCCCAGGCGGACCCGGCCGTCCAGAGGCTCCAGCTGCCCGCTGACCACGCGCAGGAGCGCGGTCTTGCCCTCACCATTGGGTCCCACCAGGGCCACGCGCTCCCCGGCGCGTAGCACCTGAGTGACGTTGGTAAAGAGGGGCACGCCCTCATAGCCGGCCGCCACCCCTTCCAGAATGATCACGTCCCGGCCGCTGGGCGGCGTATCCGTGAATTCGAGCTTCATCTGCCAGCTTCGGGTAGGCTTGTCCACACGTTCCTTTTCCAGTTCCCTCTCCAACCGGTGCCGTTGAACGGTCGCCCGCCGCGCAATGCCCTTGGCTATCTTGCGAGTGGCAAAGTCAGTGGTGCCGCGCTCGATGCTGCCAGCGTACCCGCTCAGCCTTCTGGCGTCTGCATGCACCCTCGTTATGCGCTCTTGCTGGTCCTTGTAAGCCGCCCACTGCTTCTCTTGCTGGCGAATCTTGGCTTTGACATAGTCGGCGTAGGTCCCCGGATAGACCGTCAGCGTGTGGGTATGGGGGTCGAGTTCGAGGACAGCGCTGACGGTCCGGTCAAGAAAGGTTCGATCGTGGGAGACAATCAGCGCCGCGCCCCGGTAGCGGCGCAGCCACTCCTCCAGCCATTCCAGGGCCTCGATGTCGAGGTGGTTGGTCGGTTCGTCGAGCAGCAGGATGGTCGGGCGCTCCAGGAGCAGGCGGGCCAGTCCGAGCCGCGTTTTCTGCCCGCCGCTGAGAGCAGCCACCGGCGTGTCGAGTGGTACGCTGGTCAGCCCCAGGCCGGCCAGCACCGTCTCGGCATCGTGGGCGGCCGTCTGGCGGCCGGCCGCGGCCTCCAGCGCGGCTAGCGCCTTGGTGTAGGCGTCCATCAGGCGGGTTTGCTCTGCCTGGTCAGCGGCAGCCACCGAGTCGGCGAGCTTGGCCACCTCTGCTTGCGCCAGTTCCAGCTCTGACTGGTCAGCCTGGAGCAGATCAGCGACCGTATCAGACTCGTGGTAGCGCAGGCCCTGCTCCAGGTAGCCCAACCGCAGGCTGGGTGGGTTGAGGTGGACTGAGCCGCTGTCCGGCCGTTCCTCGCCGGCGATGATCCGCAGCAGGGTGGTCTTGCCGCATCCGTTGGGACCAACCAACCCTAGCCGGTCGGCCCGGCTGACGGTGAGGGAGACGTTCGCCAGAATGGAGTTGTCGCCGTATTGCTTGCTGACGTTGGATATCTGAAGCATGGTTCACACTCTCGGTCGGAGAGAAAAAAAGAGCCGTGGGGCGTGTGCACCCACGGCTTGCGTGTCGATACTTGAATCTGTGCCAGGGGTTCAGGAAGGCGCTGCGCCCAGATACTCCTGTGGTTTTTGCTTCCTCATCCCTGGTTTCTCCTTCCCGGCGAGTGATAGCGCCAGTATAGCTGCTCTCGTCAGGCTGTCAATGGTCACGCGGCGGGTTCTTTTTCAGCACCTTCACGGCGTGGTCTGTGACGCACCGCCGTCGTGGCCTCGGCCAACACCCCGATAGATAAGGCCAGCTTTCTTCATCGCCCCGGGGTCATAGATGTTCCGGCCGTCAACGATCACCGGCTGCTTCATCAACTCCTTTGCTCGTTCCAGGTTCAGCTGCTTGAACTCGTTCCATTCGGTGCACACGATCACGGCGTCGCAGCCGGCTACCAGATCGTATGCGTCATCCGCAAGCTGGATATTCGGAATGACCCGGGCGGCCCATTCCATCGCCACCGGATCGTACCCCTTGACCGTGGCGCCGGCCGCCTGCAGCATCTGAGCTATGTCGACGGAGGGGGCTTCGCGCATGTCGTCTGTGCCAGCCTTGAATGCCAGCCCTAGCAGGCCGACCGTCCGGCCGGTCAGATCCTCTCCCAGTATGGCCCGCGTCTTGAGCACCACCGTCTTGCGTTGGAACTCGTTGATGTCCATGACTGCTTGAAGGAGCTGCGGGTGGCTGCCCTTTACGTTTGCCATGTAGGCCAGCGCCTTGACGTCCTTGGGGAAGCAGCTGCCCCCGTAGCCTATGCCCGCGTTGAGCATGGCGGACCCGATCCGGCCGTCCAATCCCATACCGGCCGCCACCTCCTGCACGTCGGCGTCCAGCGCCTCACAGATATTGGCGATCTCGTTGATAAAGCTGATCTTGGTCGCCAGGAAGGCGTTGGACGCGTACTTGATCATCTCCGCAGTCCGCAGATTGGTGACCACGATAGGCGCGCGCAGGGGCAGATGCAGCTGGGCGACCTTTTCGGCCGCCTCTGGGTCGCGGGAACCGAGGATGGTCCGGTCTGGGTTCATGAAATCGCTGATGGCGCTTCCCTCGCGTAGGAACTCGGGGCAGGAGACCACCGAGAAGGGGATTAGCTCTGGCTGTGCTTCGCGCACGATGTCGGCTACCCAGTCTCCGGTGCCGACTGGGACGGTGGACTTGTTGATGATGACAAGCGGGTGGTCCATCACCTCGGCGATGGACTGGGCCGCCGCTCGGACGTATTTGAGGTCGGCCTCCCCGTCCACCCCCTCCGGCGTGCCTACGCAGATAAAGACAAACTCGGCCTGGTGGCCGTTGATCGCTTCCTCGTAGGAGGTGGTGAAGCTGAGCCGGCCCGCCTTGACGTTTCGATCTGCCAGCTCCTTCAGGCCCTGCTGATAGATGGGCATGACCCCCGCTTTCAGGCTGGCGATCTTTTCCTCACTGGAGTCGAGGCCGCAGACGTTGTTGCCCAGGTCGGCGAAGCAGGTTCCGGTGATGATGCCCACGTACCCAACACCTACGACGGTTATGTTCTTCATAAAAGTCTCCTCATATCGAACGAGTAGGAACAGTAGAATCCGGGAGCCGGATGGCGATCACCCAGGGGGCGTATCGTTGATGACCAGACTCGCGGCCCGCCGGCCGATTTCTACCGCATAGTTCGTACCCCGGTCCCAGGGGTAGACCTGGCTCATGCTGGCAAAGTAGAGACCAGGGATCGGCGTCCGGAGGGGCGGTATGTTCTGCGAATGGTTGATGGGCGGGACCGGCTGCGCGTAATCAGTACGAAAGAGGTAGCTAGCGCGAACCCAGTCGGCGTCGAAACTGGGGTTGATCTGCTTGAGAGCAGGAAGGTAGAGGGCCAGCAGTCTCTCTTTCGGCAGCTGCATGAGGGAGTGCTCCGCCTGCAAATAGTCACCGCAGTACACGACGTGGTCTCCCCCGTAATGGCGCCGGTCAATGTAGTTGGTGTGCTCGACCAGACCCATGAAGGGGAAGCGGTTCTGCTGTTTGTCTGGCGAGTCGGCCGGCAGATTGAGCCAGTACACGTCTCGCATCAGTCGGTGCTTGAGCGCCAGAACGAGGACCTGGGCACCCATGGATCTGAGCCCACTCAATTGAGCCACGTAATCGGCCGGCAGAGAGGGGGCCATTCGCGGTAACAGGCCCGGGCTGACAGTGGCAACGGCGGCCGCATAGCCGACGGTTCCCCCTTTTGCTCCGACAGCCACCCCGCCGGCCGGATCTGGCGCCACGGTCTCCACCGGGGTTCGCAGCCGCAGCTCGGCCCCCAGCTCGGTAATCCGAGCGGTGAGGGCGTCCGCGAAGGCCTGAAAGCCACCCTCAAAGTAACCCAGTTTGGGGCTGCGCTTGTAGATTCGCGCCCAGAACCAGGCCATGTTCACCTCTTGATAGGCCTCGTCAAACTTGGCGATAAGAAGCGGTTTCCAGAGGCGCTCGTAGGCTTCCCGGCCCATCCAGCGCAGCGCCCACTCCTCGACGGTGGTGCGCTCCAGCGGCTTCCAGTTCCGCGTGAAGCGCAGGTAGAGCGCCGCAAGACCAAAGCGGGCCTTGCCGGCCCAAGAAAGGCCAGGGTACCTCAGGGCAGCGACAGGGCTGTCGAAGGGGTGGGCTTGGCCCTGGTACCACAGGGCGGTGATCGGCCGCGGAAAAAAGACCTGGCCCCCGGCGCCGATCTCGTCGATCAGTCTCAGCACGTCGTGGTCGGACTGGAACCAGTGGTGATAAAAGCGCTCGAGAGGCCAGTCCCAGTTGGGGTCCTTGAATCCTGAGGCCAGTCCCCCGGTCCTCTCGGCCGCTTCGTAGAGGGTCACCCGGTGCCCTGCGCGGGCCAGGTCGTAGGCGGCCGCCAGGCCGGCAACGCCCGCGCCGACGACGGCGACCTTCATGGAACTGCCACCCCTTGGTGCCCTGTGCCCTGCGGTGTGGTCGGGCTTCTGGCGGCCAACCCTGCCAGCTCTTGCCGGCCGGTGCCGGTGCGCCACATAAAGTACAGACCTGCCAAGGTCTCGGTGGACCAGAGGACTGCGTGGAGCAACGAGATATAGGCGATAGACATGCTCTCGCCGATGACCGGTTTGAGGGTCAGGATTACGGCACCGTCAAAGGTGCCGATGTTGCCAGGCGCCGAGGGCAGGCTGGTCGCCAGATTGGCCGCTGCGCTCATCAGCATCAGTCGATGCAAGCTCACGTCAAAGCCAAAAGCCGCCATCATCGTGCGGTACATCGCGGTCTCAAAGGCCCATACCATTGTAGAGAAGGCCAGGACCAAACTGACCGATCGGGCTGATCTGATAGTGGCAAAGCTCAGTATCAAGCGTCTCGCCACCCGGTCCACCTGATCGCGAAATTGGTGCGGTACAAGGCCGCTGATGAGACGGGCAGCCAGACGCTGGATGAGGGTGGGCCAGAGGACCATGGCGTAGATGCCCCCAACCGCAACCCCAAAGAGAGCCAGCGCGGCCCAGGCGAGCTGGTGCCACTCGGCCGGTATGCCCCCGGTCAACATCACGAGCACCAGGAAAAGGAGCATTGTCAGCCCATCGAACACCCGCTCGGTGAGTATGGAGGCCAGCGCCAGTGTGCCAGAGACGGCGTTGAGCCGGTTAAAGAGCGCCCAGCGCACAATCTCGCCCACACGGAAGGGATAGATGTTGTTGGCCCCGCGCCCCATGGACATGGTGGCCAGCAACTCGTTGAACGGAACGATCCGCTCCGGGCCAAAGAGAACCTTCATCCGCAAGGTGCGGGCAGCCAAGGCGCCGAGATAGAGGAGGACGGCCGGGATCACCCAGCCGTAGTGGGCCATCCTCAGCGCCCGCCAGATCTCGCCGGGATTCAGGCTGCTGATGGAAATGACCAGGGACAGAACACTTATCGAGACGCCGAGGGCCAGTTTCCAGTTCTGGCGAATCCGCTTGAGCATGCTATCTGCTACTACACCATTCGGGGCATGAGGTCTCAGCGGGCACTGGCGCGGTTGCAGCCGGTT
>JAUVHW010000418.1 GCA_030593075.1 Ardenticatenales bacterium | reverse complement strand
GATCGTGGCAGCCCTCCTAGCCATCGTGGGGACCATCACCGCTCAGCCGCCCGTGCCCCACGCGGTGATGGAAGGGGAGGACTGTCTCAGTTGCCACCAGGCCGGCGCAGCCGGCGCACCCCGCCTGGCCTGGGACCACCTGGGGCGGAGTAACCAGGACTGCGCGCGTTGCCACGAAGTCAGCGGCGCACCAGCAGGCGAGATTCCCCACCCGGTGGTCGCCCGGGAAGACTGCCTCTCGTGCCACCGCGAGGGGGTAGGCACCACACCGAAGTTGACTGGTAGTCACGTTGACTACACCAATGACACGTGTAGCCTGTGCCACTTTCCCTCCACCGCTGCGGCAGAGCCTACTCCCATTCCCACTCCCATCCCAAAGGAGACTCCCGCCCCGACTGGTGCGGAGAGCTGCGTGGCCTGCCACCAGCTCATCTTCGCCGATGAGGAGCACATGTTGTTCACCGGTCAGCCTGTGGGTGACGTACGGGTTGGGGCGACGCTCTTTGCCCAGTTGTGCGCAACCTGTCACGGCGAGGACGGCACCACGCTGGTAGGCGACCAGGACAGTATCATTGGCGCGGAAGCGTACTGGAGCACCCACGATGACGCGGCCATACTACAAGACATCGGAGCCGGATCCCACGGCGAGATGGCCGCCTTTGCCCAAGACTATGGCGGTCCACTCTCCTGGGAGGAGATTCTGGACCTGGCGGCCTTTGTGCGCTCGTGGGGGCCGGTGGCTCTGCCGCTCTCGGAAATGCCCGCTGAGGAGAGTCCCACCTACGCACGCACTATCGGCCCACTGCTGACCGAGCGGTGCGGATCCTGCCACGGGGCTACAGCTGACCTGAACCTGACAGACTACGCCTCTTTGATGACTGGGGCCTTGTCCGGACCCGTGGTCGTGCCCGGTGACCCGGAGGGGAGCCGGATCGTCGAGGTGCAACGGGAACAACACTACGCCCAGTTGAGTGAGGCGGAACTGGATCTCTTGCTCGAATGGATCACAAACGGGGCATCCGAGCAGTACCCTGGTCGGGGAGAGCGGAGAAACTGTCTGAGGCCCTACAGGGACAGAAGACAGAGTGCCCCTGTCTAGCATACCATAGGAGAATGGACTGGATCACTTGATGAGGAAAATCAGCCGACGAACCTTTCTCCAACTGGCCGGGGTGAGCGCCGCTGCAGCGGCCGTGTATAAATCCAGCGGTTCCATCCTAGCCGCACTGAACGTGATTGACAAGGAAACCCCTCCTGGTGAAGAGAAGTGGGTACATAGTGTCTGCCAACTGTGCCCAGCCGAGTGTGGCCTCCGGGTGCGGGTCGTGGGAGACGTAGCTGTCAAGATCGGGGGCAACCATCAGAATCCCAGCAACCAGGGCAGAACCTGCCCCAAGGGCCAGGTCGGTTTGCAGCTTCTGTATAACCCCGACCGGGTGCGGACGCCGCTCAAGCGGGTTGGGGAGCGAGGGGAGGGCCGCTGGCAGGCGATATCCTGGGACGAAGCCATCGGGATTGTGGCCTCTCGGCTGCTAGCTCTGCGTATGGCCGGTACCCCGGAGCGCATGGCCTTCCTCTACGAGCGGCCGGCTGGGTTGTTGGAGGAAACCATCCTCTACTTCTGCCAGGCCATGGGCACACCGAATGCCATAGATGTCCGCCCTGACGCACTTAGCAAGGCCGTCCTTCTAACGCAGGGATGGGATGCTCGGCCCGCTTACAATCTAGAACGCACGCGTCAGCTTTTGAACTTCAACTACCCACTCTTAGAATCGGCCCAGCCCACGGTGCGTCTGCTGGCCGCCTACAGCTTCATGCGACGGGGCCGGCCGGGCGACCGGGCGCACATCGTGCAAATCGAGCCGCGCTTGTCGGTGACGGGGATCAAGGCCGACGAGTGGATACCCATCAAGCCAGGCACCGAGGGCTTGTTG
>JAUVHW010000352.1 GCA_030593075.1 Ardenticatenales bacterium | reverse complement strand
CGTGTTCATCACGCCGACGTTGCCACTTCCCAACCGCCGCAGATCCTTCCCGGTGACCAACTTGGCAATCAGCCAGGCGACAGGGATCGAGCCGAGCAGGTAACCCAAGGCAATCAGTGCCACTAGCATGTCTCTCCCTCCAACTCGAGGTGCCCGACAAGGCAACTCTGGCTATCAGGTTTGGGCGTCACCGCTGGCGCCTTTCACCACGCCCTCAAGTTCGCCTCAACCATCGCCGAGCTGGCGGGGGCGCAACGCATCCAGCCGGCGCATCCTTCGGCTGCGCTCAGGGCAGGTCTGGCGGAAGCTATCCAGTACCGGCCGCGGCGCTGACAGCCGTATCTGTGCGCTCGGCCCGGCCGTTTTTCCGCATTGCCGCCCAGCCATACAGCCCAGCCACCACCAGGGGCAGCCAAAAGTAATAGACCTCGTTCAGGACGACCAGTCGCAAGCGGTAGGAGACGATATCTGCTGCCGCTATCAGAGCCACAACGGCTGCCGATTCGCGCCGTTCAAGGCGGCCGTCGAAAACCCAGGCGAACACCTGTAGGATCGGCAGCACGAGCACCAGCGCGTCATACCCCCAGCCGAACGGCGCCGTCGGCACTGACAGGATCAGAGTCACGTTCGCCGTTGCCAGAACGTCAAGCCGGCCCCGTCGCTGCCACCAGGCGATCAGTGCCAACGGCAGGACCACCAGGCCCATCAGCTTTGACCAGCGCCAGCCGAAGACCAGTTCCAGGAAACCGCCCAGGGTAGGCGTCTGCCAGGCCAGGAGGTGCGCCCCGCTCGTAAGCCCAGCATAGTCAGCGAGCAGAGTAGGACGTAAGAGGAACGCGACAAAGGAGAGCGCCAGTGCCCCGGCTAGACCGGCCCACACGCGCCACCGCCGCTGGTAGGCCAGTTCCAGCAGGATCACCGGCAGGGTGACATAGACCAGGTGCGGCTTGACCAGGGTCAGAGCCAGGCAGGCGCCAGCCCACAGCGGCCGGTCCCTCCGCTCGAAGAAGAGAAACCCGGCCAGGCCAAAGTAAACCAGACTGACCACCTGCCCCACCGACAGCCCAACCAAGGCCGGCGCGAAGACGAGGGTCAGTATTGGCGCAACCCAACCGCGCCAGGGGCCTTCCACGACCTTCCACACCATGACTGAGGCCACGAAGATCAGCGTCACGTTGGTCAACAGCCACAGTCCGGCCGCCTCCGGAAAGGGGAGAAGGGCATACGGCAGCAGCAGTACAAGCAGCCACGGCGGGTTCCAGGTCACCATCGCATAGTCCCGTGTCCAGCCGGTATGCTCCCGCTCAATCGCCAAGAGCAAGTCCGGGTCGGCAAAGTTCTGCGCGGTGGAGAGCAGGCGACTGGCGCTCCAATAGGCCTGGAAATCACCGATTCCCAGGCGCGCGCCGAGCAGCGCCCGGCCGAGGTGGGGCGCGACCACAGCCACCATCAGGATTGCCACGGCCGCCAGACCCACCAGGCCAAGGAGCCAAGGTGGTGTTGCCCACCGCCGTCCGCTGCTCAATCGGCGTCTCCCGGCCGGGAGGCCCTGCGCGGGGCTCGATGGTTGGTGCACAGCACGCCGCCGATTCTATCATCCGGGCTGGCAGTCCGCAACAACGCTGGTGTAGCGGCCGTGACTCTCTCGGGGCCGCCTCAATGACGAAGGGCATCATCGCGCAGTCAACGTGACTGCGCAGACCGTAGCGGCGAGCGAGTTCCTGCAGGCGCGGATAGAGGATGCGGCTCTGTTCGGGCGTCAGCCGCAATGCTTCGTAGGACGACCTGGCCCGGCCGGCTGGCGCCAGCTCTGGCGCCGCCGCGCAACGGGGTAATCAGCTGGATCGTTGAGGGGGTGGTGCTCGTCTCCCGGTTCCGGTAATTGTCGCCGGCAATTGCCGCCCGGGTATTTTTTGTGATGACATAGGAGACATCCAAAATCGGCAAATCGGCAAATCACCAATCGGCGGCGCGGGTAGGGCGCGATTCGGGCGGCCGCGGCCCCGGCCGCACGCGTAGGGTAACCCGGATCTCAGGTTGAACATCAGCACCATTGTAGCACATCTGTGCTATCGCCGTCAAGGGGATAGAGCGCGGGGTTGTGCGCCGCGTTGTGGGGTAAAGCGCAGCGTTGTGCGCCGCGTTGCGCGGGGGCAAAGGGCGCCCGACCCACCCTGCAGGCGAGGGCGCCGGGATCACTGAGCCAGTGAACCAATGACGCGCCGGCGGGCGGCAGCCGATCTCGAGCGCTATGTCGCCTGGCTGGGGCGGCAAAGGAGGGGAGTCCTGGCAGGAGGGGCTGGCGCGCTGCCAGGCCTGGCGGGAGACGCTGCGAGCTGGGAGAACCCCTTCACACCGTCTGTTTTGGCTGAAGTGCGAGAAGATGGGCCGTACCATTGCCCCATGCTGCCGCGAACTCGAATTCCTGCAGCTCAGCCCAGTTTCTCCACGATGAGAACAAAGTCCACAAAGGTGGCAGGAAAGGGAGTGACGTTCGGGACTATTGCCACGACTTCGCCCTCCAGGCTATTCAGGAATTGCTCCAATCTGCCGTGATCCCTGGTCATCTTGAGATCGAATCGGTGAACTCTGTATTTCATTTGGCACTCCTCCTCTTGAATGATCCAAGATAATGATGCCGCGAGGCTCGTGTGTTTTCCTGATTAGTGACCGACATTGACCCACTTGACGAATGGACACTGACTAGCTCGGGGACATGACGCGATGACTTGCACCGCAGTGCGGTGTGAGTGAGGGCGCGATCGGCTGGCAGACGACAGCTTATAGGGCACGCTGACCAGGGGTCAGGCGGCTGCGCCATTCAAGAGTCCTTCAGCACAAGCGGCAAGTGGATTCGATGGATCACCATGGATACGCCGTACGCAACGGGTTCCGTATTCCTGAAGTGAATCCACCCCACGTTCTCCCCCCAGGCATAGCCGCCAAAGTCGCCGGTGACAGAATCTACCGTCACCCCGCCACCATCGGGGGCGAAGTCGATCCAGCCCACGTTCGTCCCCCAGGCATAGCCGGACAGATTGCCGGAAGCGTCCCTGTTCACACCATAGTCGGCGGCTGAAGTGTTGGCATACGTGTGTGCGTCGCCGCCGGCGTGCGTACCCATCCTGATCCAGCCGAAGTTCTCCCCCCAGGCGTACCCCTCCAGATGATCGGAGCAGACCGTTACCCCACCGCTGGGCGGATTGAAGTTGATCCAGCCCGCATTCGTGCTCCAGGCCCACTTGTGCTCCGGGTCGATGTTGCTGTTCGTGGCCGCATACGCCGCGCCGGAGAGACCCGCCGCAATGCCGACGACCAAGACC
>JAUVHW010000149.1 GCA_030593075.1 Ardenticatenales bacterium | reverse complement strand
ACCTATGACTCTCGCCGCTCCAATGCTGGCTGGCCGGACCTCGCGCTGGTGCGCGGTGTATCCATGCTGTTCCTAGAGCTAAAGTCCGAGAAGGGCAAGGTGACAACGGACCAACAGGCATGGATTATGAGCCTGAAGCAGGTCAAGTTCGTGTCTGCCGCAATCGCAAGGCCCCACAATTGGGACGAAATCGCAGAGACGCTGAAGGGAGCCGCAAGATGACACCGGACACCGCATCCGCCCTGGTGGCGAAGCTGGGGGAGAAGGCGAGCCCGAGGCCGTGGCAGCATCACATGGAAGGGAGCACCCGTGTCTGCGACGGCAAACATGCGACCACAAACGGTTGCGAAACTCTCGTTCAGGCCGAGATTCTACGCCGTCCGCTAGGAGAAGCTGAGGCTAACGCCGCCTACACCAACCTGGCCGTGAACAGCTTCGGGCTGGTGCTGGAGGCGCTGGAGTCTGCGAGGGAGGCCCGCCTCGCTACTGGGCGGCAGAGCACTTGCAGCCAACAGGTTCACGGTGACTCTCATATTCAATGTGGCAGGTGTTTCATCTGCCTAGAGCGCAAAGCCCTCGCCACCGTGCGGGAGGCCGCCCAGGAGGCGCTCAAGGAGGCGTGATGACTTACTGCAAGCGTGACCCGCTGGGGCGTTGCACTGGCTTTCATTGCCAGTATTGCGGCAGCCATAACGAACTCTGTGCGAATGGGCGTCAGCGGATGTGCTACGACTGCCTACGCCGGAAGAAGTTACCGTGGAAGCGTCCCCAAAAGATGGTGGAGGCGTGATGGTTCACATTGATGTACTCAGGGATGAAATGGATGCCGTGCGCTCTAAGCTGGGCAGTGCCCAAGAGCGCATCGCCGAGCTGGAGGGCGAGAAGGCACAGCAGAAGAGGCGAGAACAGAACCTCGTCCTTCAGGCATGTCTGCATTGCCGAAACCATGAGGGGGCACTGGTCGATTGCACCCGTCCAGAGTGCTCTGAAGCCCGCGCCGCCCTCGCGCCGGAGGGGGAATGAGTTACGGCGACTGGGCGCAATGGAATCGGCGCTGGGACAAAGTGAAGGCCGGTGACACCTTGATGGGTGTGAACTGTCCACACACCGATAGCGTGCTGGCCCTTTGCGCCGACTGCGAAGCCCTATACCTAGCATGGCTGGACCTCCACGGCCTAGAGGGCGCCGGCAACAATATCGAGTCGGAGGTCAAGGCTGCCCGTATGGTGGCTGGGCTATGACGTGCCCCCACCGCTACGTCATCCCCCCGCCCAACGGCGTGACCGTGAGCGCGGCTTGCCGCAAGTGCGGGATCCCGAAGACCTGGCCGACCTCGCTGGAGACGGTACAGGTGAAGCGCGGCTGGCACAAGGCCCAGGACGCGGCCCTAGCAGCAAAGGAGAAGGTGTTGTGATTGAGAAGCGCTACATGCGATGCACGGAATGCAGGAAGCTGTTCGGGGAGGTGACCTCGGCTTGTGCGGTGGAGGTTCTGCCCGTGGAAGAGAATGGCGTGACTGAGCGACGTATCCTTCTATGCCCGAGATGTGAGTACTACGCTGCGCGGCGGACGGTGCGGCCATGACCGCCACCGACCAGGCCCGGAAGCTGCTGGAGGCGGCGACGGTGAAGGCCGACAGCGACGCTGGGCACTACATGTCGGAAGGAGAGTACCATAGACGATCTCAGGCCGAGAGAGAGATTCAGGAGTTAGGCTTCACCCCCGCCACCCTGGCCGTGGCTATCACGGCGATAGGGGCGCTGGAGGACTTGGTGCCATTAGCGGCAGCAGCAATGCATGAGGCCAACAATGACGGGGCCGAGTACGACAGCGAAGGTGAGCTAGAAGATGCCCGCAAGGCCCTCGCCGAGTGGGAAACGCTGATGACACGAGAGGAGGAGGCGTGACAGAGCAGACTATCGAGGAAGCGTGGGCAGCGCTGAACCCGAAGCCTGGCCGCGCGTATCGCAACGGCAAGTTCACCAGCGACGCCGACCTAGCCCGCGCCCTGGCCCTGGCGGTGCTGGATGAGGCAATGTCTCTGCCTGAGCCGCCACTACTCGGGACAATCGAAATCAATATCAGTGAGCGCGAAGCGGTTCTCCGCGCCCGCATCGAGGCCCTGGGTCGTTGACCACCACCGACCTGGCCGTCGCGTCCGCCATGCTGGTCTACCCGGCAGATTGCATACCTGCCGCCTGGGGGTTGCTACGCTCAGACGACTTCACGGAGCCAAGATCCCGGGTAGTATATGACTCCCTAGTATATGCCTGGGCGGTGAGGGGCCAGCAGGAGTGGCCGGGTAGCCTGGCCATGGAGGTCGTAGCCATCACGGCCGCGCTGCGCTTCCGGTGCGATATGCCGGAGGCGTTCGGGGTGGTGGGCTACGTGGCCCAGGCGCCGCCGTGTGACCACCCAGACCACGTAGGGCGGCGTGAAGCGTGTTTCGAGGCCCATTGTGCGGCTCTGGCCGCCGACGGGGCTCTGAGACGAACCCGGGAGGTGGTGGGTCGCTGGTACGAGGAGTTGAGCGGCATCACGCGGGACGGCGTAGTGCTGCCACGGCTTTGCCGAGACCCACGCAGCGTCCTCGCTGGCCTGCTACGAGACATACGGGCAGCGCTGCGGCGCACACCACAGGCGCCGCGAGAAGAAGGCGCGGTGCCGGAGGTGGGAGAGTGGTGACAAGCATCTACCACTTCGAGCGCGCGGGCGCATTCAGGCAGTACCGCTTCGACTATCACACCGATCTCATTGACGCACTCAAGGTCGGAGTTGCAAAGCGCCTTCGGCGCTGGGACCCCGAAGAAGAGGCGTGGGTGGTTAGCGGTGAGTTTGAAATCTTCGAGCGAATCCTTCATCGCTGGGGGTTTCAACCATGTGCTGAGTGCCTCACTCAATTCCTTCGACCCCCACCACCCCCACCGGGCGCACAGCGAACCGACCTAGACGTACTGTTCTTGAAGCCCGGTGCGCCACCATCTCTCATTGACGCTGCTTACCGCTCACTCTCTAAGATTTATCACCCCGATCTGGGCGGCAGCAATGAAAAGATGAAGGAGCTGAACCTCGCTTATGAAAGATGCAAGCGTTGACCCGCCCTCGCCGCCTCACGCCGCCCTGCCCGCATTGCAGCGGGACGCTGACGTACCGGCACGACCGGGAGGCGTGGGTGTGCGGACAGTGCCGCTGCGAGTTTAGCTTCGACCCACGAGACGAGACGAGGACGTGCAGGGATGCCGCAGACCAACTTCGGTAAAGCCTACGTCGAATATGCGGCTGCTAGGACAGATGCCCCATTAGCGTTTCACCGCTACGCCGCTGTCGCCGTGTGTGGCGCAGCGCTCGGTAATAGGCTCTATATGGATGCTGGTTGGGGCAACATTTACCCGTCCACTTGGACTTGCTTTATAGGTCGTAGCGGCGTCCGAAAGACTACTTCGGGCAACCTCGCTGCGTCTCTGTTAGCGAAGGCTGATAAGACGCTAATGCTGCCCCACGACTTTAGCCGCGAGGCTCTCTACGAACAGCTTGCAGCACACGCTTGCGGCCTGCTCTGGTGGCGGGAAATGGGCAGTGTGTTGAAGGTCATGAAGCGCGACTATAATAGCGGCGTGAAAGAGACGCTGACGGACTTCTGGGACAGCCCTGATACGGTCGTGCGGCGCACGCTCAAGTCCGGCATGTTAGAGTTCGAGCGCCCGGCTATAACGATTCTCGCCGCTGCTAAGCCTCGCTGGTTTGTTGAGAACACGAGTCGGGAAGACATCGAAGGTGGATTCATCGGTCGCTGGATGTTCGTTAGTGCCGACGCCAACAACGGCAACGGGAAATTCTTCGGTACGCCGACCTCCAGCGCCCAGGGCATTCAGCGCGACTCGCTGGTCGAGCACCTACGCGGGCTCACACGGGTAGGCACCAACGAGCCGCGCCAGATCATGCCCAGCACAGGCGCCAGGGACACGCTGGAGCGCTGGCTGCGCGGCTTCCAGGCTGAGTGGCAAGACGAGGATAAGGATCCCGCAGATTTCAGCCAGAGGGCCGGCACACAGGTAATCAAGCTGGCCATGGGGATACTGGCGTGTCGTGGCACAGACGACCTGAGCGAGATCCCACCCCAGGCCATCAAGCAGGCGATCGAGCTCTTCGAGTACAGCTTCGGGTGCAGCCAGGCGCTTATCAGGATGATCACGGGGCACAGCCAGGAGGCCGACACGCTCGAAGTGGTGCGCCGCATCATTCGCAACGAGGGAACGATTCACCACAGCGCCCTACTGCGGAAGACGAAGATGAAGGCCCGGACCCTCAACGAGTGCATGGAGACGCTGATCGCAGCCGACGAGGTAGTACGGGAACTTGAAGATCGGGCGACTGGCAGCGGCCGGCAGCCAGTAGTCTACAGATACGCGGGATGATTATCTTTCTTTCACTCACCCGTATCTACTTTCTTTCCCTGAAAAGGGTGAATGAAAGTGAAAGAAAAGGCAATTATGTTAAGTCCTATACGTGTGGTTGTGGTTAGGGTATGGGTATACGTAGATACGATCACGCGAGACAAGGGTGAATGAAAGTGAAAGAAAACGTGTGCGCCAGATACGAGCCGGATCAGACGCGGTGAAAGAAAACCCCCTTAGCGGCTACCACACCCTGTACGACGGCGAACTCTCGGACGTGCCGACGGCCGTCGTTTTGCGCCGCTTCCTCGATGCAGCGATAGAGGAGACGCGGCTCCATGTCATCTCGGCACCCGTCGTCTCCGTCAGGACCCCCGACTGGTCGGCCTTCGTGCCGATCGCTGAGTCGCACATCTCGGCGCACGGCCGCGGTAAGGTGGGCTTCGTGGATGTCTTCAGTTGCCGGCGCTTCGACCCGGACGCGATGTTGGCCGTGCTACAGGAAGCGCTGCCCGGGGAGTGGAGGATGAGGTCGATAGAGCGGGGGGCACCATCGGAAGGAGAGTGAACGATGGGACAACTGAACGGAACCTCAATACAGGAGGAGGCGACAGCACTGGCGGCGCAGATATGGTGCCAGCCCGAGCATCAGCACCAACAAATGGATGTGGCCCTCGCTGAGAGCTTCAGCCAAGTGCTCGCGGGCGTGATGCAGGAACGAGAGAACTGGATCGATACTGCCCGACAGAACCAGGGCAACGCGGATTACTGGAAGTCCAAGGCTGGTCCTTCGCTTCTGCGTCGGCTCCTGGGCCGCAATGCCCGCTAGGAGAGTGACATGCTAGAGACGACGAAAGAGGAACGGGCCGGATGGCTGGAAGCCAGTTACCTGTTGCTCTCAGAGGAGCCCAGCGTAGAGCTGATGGCGGAGGCGTGGTCGCGGATAGGCGCCCTCTGCCGCGACGTGGACAGGCTGGTGGAGGCGCTGGAGGACTTGGTGCTGGAGGTGAGCTGCTGCATCGGGCCGACCAAGGACAACAAGCGTATGCATCTGCGGGGTTGCCTGACCGCTGAGGCCCGTGCCGTGCTGGAGCCAAAGGAGGCCACATGACCAAGACGAGCGAGCACAACCAGGTGACGATCAGGCTGGACCCGGAGGACTACCAGAGCCTCTGCAAGTTCGCCGAGGATGGCGACCGAGCCGTTGCCGCTCAGGGCCGGCGCATGTTGCGGAGGGCCATCGAGGAACGGCGGGCGGCACAGCCAGCGCTTCCAGAGCCCGACGCTGCCGATACAAAGCCATGAGCTATCATCAGAGCGCCGAAGAGATCCGCTTTTGGGGGTGTTTCTTTCTAATCGTGATTGCAGTCATCATCGGCTGCATTGTGGCTGGGGCAATCCTGGTGCTGCTATAGCCGCCATCTTGACAACTCCCGGCTGGCGGGGTAGCGTGAAGGCGTAATGGCCAAGAGCGCTGCAGCAAGGACCCCAGAGCACGAGGTATCACGCGACGAGCGTGGCAGGTGGAAGAAGGGTACCTCGCCGAATACTCGCGGTCGACCCAGAAAGGATCGATGGTTCGCCCAGGAGGTTCAGACCTTCCTGGAGGGGCGCGACTCGGACACGGACCGCCCTCGGCTTGTAGAGCTACTAGAGGCCGGTTACGCCAAGGCCAAGCAGGGTGATGTCGGCGCCGCTCGCGCACTCAAGGAATGGGCCTACGGCAAAGAGACAACCTGGCTCGGGGAGGACACCGAGGCTGGCGAACGTGAGCTGGAGCGCATCGCAACCGCCCATGGCCGAACCGTCGATGACGTGCGTCGCATGGCCGAAGAGCGCGGCATTCGCCTGGTGAGTTAGCTATGGGTTCGATGCATTACGCGACGGTTGGGTGGCGTGGCTGGCTGAAGTATTTCCTGATGCCGCTTTGGGGGCAGACAACCTGGCATTACTGGAAGCCCCCAATGTTCTCATGGTTCGGGTGGCGTGAAACCTGGCGCTTCTGGACGGGGCGCTACCGCTAGCGATGGCAACTGCCCTTCACCAAGAGCGCATCGCGGCGGCGCTGCCGCTGGTCGAGCTGGACTTAGCCCTCCAAGACTTGGGTGCCCAAGAGGCTGCTGCTCAGCCGGATGATTGGCGCTATCACCCCGATGTCTTTGCCGACGAGGTGCTCGGCATCACGCTGTATGATCACCAACGGGCGCCTCTCATGGCCCTGGCGCGTGGGCTCAAGCAAGAGGGGAAGCGTCGCATCGCTGTTCGCTCCTGCAACTCTGTGGGAAAGGACTTCCTCGCCGCTGTGGCAACGCTCTGGCTGCCACGCTGCTTCGATGACGTGCGCGTGGTCACAACCGGGCCGACGTTCGACCAACTCCGTGACATCGTGTGGGGGCGCGAGATTCACCGACTCTACCATGGTGCGCGGCTCCCGTTGCCTGGCCGGATGCTGGACACCGAGTGGGACATTAGCCCGACAAGGAATGCCGTCGCTCGGTCTACCAGCACGAAGGAGGCGCTACTTGGCCGGCATGCGGCGGTGATGCTCGTCATCGTGGATGAGGCCTCGGCACAGGAGATCGGCGAGGACATCTGGCAAGCACTGGACACACTCACGGCGTCGGGCGAGTTCCTGTTGCTCGTACTCGGCAACCCCACTCGCAACGAGGGCGCCTTTTACGAAGCCTTCACTACACGGGCGGAGGAATACGAAACCTTCCACATCTCGGCATTCGACACGCCGAACCTCCAAGCGTGTGCCCAGTTGGGAGCCCACGTAGTGCCCCAGGAGTGTCCGATTGTTCAGCCTGGCTTGATCACCCATGAGTGGGTCGAGGACATGCGCCGGCGCTACGGTGAGGACTCCGACTTCTGGCGGGTCCATGTGCTGGGCGACTTCCCGGAGACGGGCGGCAATGCGTTGATCTCGCTGTCTTGGATTGAGGCCGCCCTTACGCGACCGAGGCGTGCTGCTGGCAGCGCAGCGTCTATCGTGGCCGGTCTGGATGTAGCCCGACATGGCATGGACCGGAGCGCCCTGGCTGTGCTCTGTGATGCCGACTTGCTAGCCCTGGAGGCTTGGAGCGAGCGGTCGCTGATGGCCACCGTGGGCCAGGTGCTGCGCTACGTCCACGCCTGGGACATTCGCTGCATCGCTATAGACGACACCAACATGCACGGGGTCTCGGACCGGCTGATTGAGGTGGTGGAGACGGAGGGACTCGATCTGCTGGTGCTGCCACTGAACTGGGCATCGAACGCTGATGACACCACGCTCTACCACAACAAGCCGTCGGAGATGTGGGGCAGGGTACGCGACAACCTGAGCCCGGAGGCGCCGCAGCCGTTGTCGCTGGCCCTCGGGGACGACGTGCTGAGGACGCAGCTTCAGGCTGAGCTTGGCCGGGCGACCTACAAGTTCGACTCCTACGGCATGGGGCGGCTGTGGGTGGAGAAGGCGGGTGAGTCGAATGAGAGCCCCGACCTGGGTGATGCCCTGGCCCTTGCGCTGGAAGCCTGGGTGCAGTATTACGCTGGCCGGGGCCGGTCGGAGCGAGTCATCTACCAGGACAGCTTTCTGGGGAGCCGTTGACAACCCGCCCGAACCAGCGGTAGGCTAGAGGCGAGAACTCAGCCCGTCCGTCCTGCTATCGGGACAGGGGCCAACCGGAGGCATGCTGCCCGATGGCTCAGATGACCCCTAGCCAGGCGCTCAAGGCGGCCCACGAGCTAAAGTCCGACTTCGGCAACCACGCGGATCAGCGCCTCCGCCGCGAGATCAGGCAGCGCAAAGTCCCCGTAGACTGGAAGGCCCTCGGCATCGAGGAGCGGGTGAAGGACATTGCCCCCTTCCAGTCCGACACGCCCAACCAAGAAGGGCAGCGCTACGCCAACGCCACGGCGTCAGCCGAGCCGGAAGTTGCGGTGTTCGTTGCCGAGTCCGAGAAGACCACCCGGCAGAAGATCGGTGAGGGGCTGGAGAGCTTCTATGACGCAGCCGTGACCGTGCTGTTGGGTGACGACTATCAGCGCTGCCTCTGGATGGCCGCTGAGGGCGTGGGGGCTGGCCGGCTCGATCTCAAGCCCGAGTTCTGGAAGGGCATCCCCAAGCGTGGCTCACTCGGTCTGGAAGAGTTCAACCAGAGCGTAGACGATCAGCGTCGCGCTATCGGCCTGCCCTTTGAGTTCGTTGATGTCGACCCGCTCGCCCTCTTCTACGAGGAGGACAA
>JAUVHW010000053.1 GCA_030593075.1 Ardenticatenales bacterium | reverse complement strand
CGGGAGTTCGACCAGCCGGACCCCATCAACCCCTATGGCCACTCCAAGGTGGCCGCCGAGTGGTACGTCCATCACCTGCTCAGCCGGTTCTACATCGTGCGCACTGCCTGGCTCTACGCTGGCGGCGGCCGGAACTTTATTCACACCATCCAGGACGCCGCGGACAAGCATGGCGCGCTCAAAGTGGTGACCGATGAGGTCGCCAACCCCACCTACGTCGAGGACCTGGCGGCCGCCATAATCCGACTTGCGGAAACCGGCCGTTATGGGGTCTACCATCTGGTCAACGAAGGGGCCTGTTCTCGTCTCACCTTTGCCAGCAAGATTCTGGAGCTGAGCGGCCGGGGCGACGTGCCCATCACTCCCATTCTTCAGGCCCAGTGGCCGCGCGCTTCCACCCCTCCGGCCCACGCACCGCTGGAGAACAACTGCGCGACCGCGCTCGGCATCCGCCTCCGGCCCTGGGAAGAGGCGCTGTCCGATTACCTTTCCCGGAGCCTATCTTCCGGGCGGGCGAATGCCTGAGCCTCTGATTTCCGTCGTCATCCCGAACTGGAACGGCAAAGCCCACCTGCCAGGCTGCCTGGATTCTCTTCGAGCGCAGAGCTATCCTCGCGTGGAGATCATCGTCGCCGACAATGCGTCGACCGATGGATCGCAGGCGTTGCTGGAGCGGGAGTACCCGGAGGTGAGGCTCGTGCAACTGCCCACTAACCAGGGCTTTACCGGAGCCTGCAATGCCGGGATTGTGGCGGCCGGAGGCGACATTCTGGTTCTGCTGAACAGCGACACCGAGGCCGCCCCCGATTGGCTGGCAACGGTAGAGGCGGCGTTCGAGCGTCACCCAGAAGCCGGCTCGGTGGCCTCAAAGATGCTGCTCTTTGACCGGCGCACGGTCTTTCACACGGCCGGAGACTTTTACCGGCTAGACGGCACTCCGGGCAACCGGGGGGTATGGCAAGAGGACCGGGGCCAGTATGACGAGGAGGAGTACGTGTTCAGTGCCTGTGGTGGGTCGGCCGCCTACCGCCGGGAGATGCTGGACCAGATCGGCCTGCTGGACAGTGCCTTTTTTTACTCCTGCGAGGACGTGGACCTAGGCTGGCGAGCGCAGCTGGCCGGCTGGCGCTGCCTCTATGCGCCCGACGCCGTCGTCTATCACAAGCTGCAAGCCACCGGCGGCGGGGCCACCGCCAGTTTCTACGACGGCCGTAACACCATCTATGTTGTCGCCAAGAATTACCCCGCCTCCCTGCTGCGGCGCTATTGGCCGGCCGTGCTGCGGGCCCAGTGGAGGATCAGCCGTGAAGCGCTGCGCTCCTGGCGCGGTTCGGCGGCTCGGGCTCGCCTGCGCGGGCAGCTGGCCGGCCTCCTTGGTCTGCCCCGCATGATGCGAGCCCGCATGATGCGAGCCCGCCGTCAGGTGGTGGCTACCCGCCGGGTCACCGACGATTACCTGTTGGCCATACTCACTCCGGTTGACGGGAGTCCTTAGGATGGTATCATTGATTTGGCAAGGCCCTCAGGTCTCCTGAACCTTGGGCGCCTTGGAACTGGCCCCATGACACAGACTTCAAGCCCCCTTCTCTCGATTATCATCCCCGCCCACAATGAAGAGAACCGTTTGCCGAGCGGCCTGGCAAAGATCGACGCCTTCCTCAGCCAACAGAACTATGACTATGAGGTCATAGTGGTTGAGAACGGCAGCTCTGACGACACGGCCGGAGTCGTCGAGCGGTTTGCGGCCGATCATCCCTACGCGAGGCTGATGGTGGTCGATACCCGCGGCAAGGGGTTGGCGGTCAAGGCCGGCATGCTGGCGGCGAAGGGCGAGTACCGCTTTGTCTGCGACGCTGATCTGTCGATGCCCATCGAAGAAATCGCCAAGTTCCTGCCGCCGCAGGCAGATTGCCCGTTTGACGTGGCCATCGGCTCACGTGAGGCGCCGGGCGCGGTCCGCTACGATGAGCCCTGGTACCGGCACTTAATGGGGCGAGTGCTCAACCTCACAATCCAAGTTCTGGCGGTGCGTGGCTTTGAGGACACTCAGTGCGGTTTCAAGATGTTCCACGCACCGGCCGCGCAGGACCTCTTCACGGTGCAAACGCTCAGCGGAATAGGGTTCGACATCGAACTCTTGTTTGTAGCCCGGAAGCGGGACTATCGGATTCTGGAAATCCCTGTCAACTGGTACTATAGCGATGAGAGCCGGATGCGGCTGGTGGGCGATTCGCTGGCGGCGATTCTGGAGATTCTACAGATTCGGCGCAATTGGCGGGACGGGGTGTACCAGCGGAGACCAACGGGGTGAGACTTCCTGACCTGAGCCTGGAAAACGCGGTCTGGGCCGAGGGCCACAAGTTGGTGGCTGGCATAGACGAAGCCGGTCGGGGGGCGTGGGCTGGGCCGGTGGCTGCTGCGGCCGTCATCCTCCCGGCCGGCTGCCCAGACCTGCAGCAGCGGCTGGATGGGGTGCGCGATTCCAAGACGCTCAGCGCCGCCCAGCGGGATGTGCTGTTCGAGGTCATCCAGCGGGAAGCTGTGGCGGTAGGAGTGGCGATGGTCGGGCCTGAAGCGGTAATGGAGAGCGGAATCGCGGCCGCCACCCGCCGGGCGATGGGGGACGCCGTCGCGACACTCCCCTGCCGGCCGGACTACTTGCTGGTTGATTACCTGCGCCTTCCCGGAGTGAACCTCCCGCAAGGGAATATCACCAGGGGAGATGAGCGGAGCCTCTCCATCGCGGCCGCCTCTATCATTGCCAAGGTCTCCCGCGATCGGCGCATGAAGCAGCTGGCGGTGACCTACCCCGACTATGGTTTTGAGCGGCACAAGGGATATGGAACGCGCGTGCACTGGGACGCGCTCAGAAGGCACGGCGCGACCCCAGCTCATCGGCGCACCTGGGCGCCATTTCAGAGGCTACTGGCCTGCGGCCAGTTGCCGGCCGGGGAGCCGACATGAAGATAGCCCTGGTCCACGATTGGCTCAACCAGAGAGGCGGCGCCGAGCGTGTGCTGGAGGCGCTGGTCGGCCTTTACCCGGACGCGCCTATCTATACCTCCATGTATTGGCCCAAGGTAATGCCCGACGAATATCGTGAGTGGCAGATCCACACCTCCTCCATGAGCCGGCTGCCGCTGCTGAAAAGGCTGCACCGGGCCTACTTGCCGCTCTATCCCCTGGCGTTCGAAGGCCTTGACCTCTCGGCGTATGACCTGGTGTTGAGCAACAAGAGTGGGTTCTGCCATGGGGTGCTTACCGGGCCAGAGACAGTGCACATCTGCTACTGCCTCACGCCGACGCGCTACGTGTGGGACTTTGAGTGGTACGCTCAACGTGAGGGTATCGGCCGATTGAGCCGGGCAATACTCAGCCCCATTCTGAGCTATCTGCGGCTCTGGGACCGGCTGGCGGCCGACCGAGTCGACCATTTCATCGCCATTTCGACGGCCGTTCAGCGGCGAATCGTCCAGCGCTATCGGCGCAAATCGACGATAATCCATCCGCCGGTGGATACCGACCGGTTCTCACCCTGCGCCGGCGCAATAGGCGACTATTACCTAGTCGTCTCCAGGCTCGTTCCGTACAAACGCGTTGACCTGGCAGTGAAGGCCTTCAATCAACTAGGGAAGCCGCTGTTGATCATCGGTGATGGCCGGGACCGGGCCAGGCTGGAAGCGATGGCTGGGCCTACCGTCAACTTTGCCGGTTATCTACCGGGCGAGAAGGTGGTCGAGGCGGTGGCACGTTGCCGGGCGTTCATCTTCCCTGGCGTGGATGATTTTGGTATTGCGCCGGTGGAGGCCATGGCCGCTGGGCGGCCGGTGATCGCTCTTGCCGCTGGCGGCGCACTGGACACAGTGATAGAGGGGGAAACCGGTCTCCTGTTCCGCCAGCCGGTGGCCGAAGCACTGGCCGCCGCGGTGGAAGAGTTCGAGAACCGGGGCTTCTATTCCGGCAGCATCCGTCGCCACGCTGAGCAGTTCAGCCCCGCGGCCTTTAGGGAACGGATTACAGCCTTTGTGGAGCAGAAGGTGGCCGCCGCGAGGCACGAGGGGGAATGAGGAACAGCCTTTCTTCGAAGGTTGCGGATGGGTGCTTCCGCGGGGCGCTTGCGTCAAGTTAGGTTCTGATATGGAGCTGAGAGAACTCTGGAAGGTCTTGCTGCGGCGTTGGCCGCTGGCCGTCGTCCCCTTTGCCGTCGTGCTGGCCCTTGGTCTGGCTACCTATCGCCGGCCGGCCCCCGCCTACAACGTCGGGGTCCGCTACTCGGCCGGGGTGCCGTCCGTAGCAGGCAGCGGCGCTGACTATGAGGACGATCGCTACTACCCCTGGCTCACCTCCGAGTACATCGTCAACGGGTTGACGGACTGGGTCAAGAGCACCGCCTTTGCCACGGCCGTGAGCGAGGAGCTGAGGGAAGAAGGGATAGAGGTGCCGGCCGGAGCGATTCGGGGCAGCGTAGCGTCCGACAACGAACGCAGCGTGCTGCTGCTTTCCATGACCTACGGGGATCGCGACCAGCTGGCAGCTATGATCCGCGCCGCCACTGCTGTGCTGCAGACCAAGAACGCTGATGCCTTCCCGTTCCTTGAGGAGGGAGCCACCGTGATCCCCTGGGACGAGCCGGTCATCAACCAGGTGCCGGCCGGGCTTCGCGCTGCTCTCGACCTCCCGCTGCGGTTGGTGCTGGCGGTGGGAGCAGGGGTGGGCCTGGCCTTCCTGGTGGACTATCTGGATCCCACGGTGCGCACCCGGCGCGAACTGGAGGCCCTGGGCCTGAGTGTGCTCGGTACCGTACCGAGGAAATGAGAGGGAGGTGTCTCAGCGCTCTGGCTGGCACCTCGGACCACTAGTAGGCTGGTTGTATCATGGAATTTCGGGATTACGTTCGCATTCTCCGGCGCAGAGGCTGGATAATCATCTTGCTCGCGGTAATGACGGCCGCGGCCGCCTTTGCCTTTAGCAAGCTTCAGACTCCCATCTACAAGTCGTCGGTGGATATCCTGGTCCAGCCGGCTCGCGCCGATTGGGGGCTTGCCCAGGCGGCCAAGATTCTCCTGCGCAGTTACGTTTCCTGGATGGATACCGAGACCCACGCACAAGAGGTGATTGATGTGTTGAACCTGGATCGGCTGCCGGGCGACCTGCGAAGCGATGTGACCATCGCCTCCGACGACTCGCGGCTGGTCATCCAGGTCACCGTTGAGGACCCGATTGGCGACAGCGCTAACGATATCGCCAAGGCATATTCGGACCTCTTTATTCAGTGGCGTAACGCAGAGAATGCCAAACAGCGGAAAGAGGACCGGGTAGAGGCGATTCAACTGGACCCGCCGCGCTATGCGCTGGCTCGCCCTAAATGGAAGATCAATACCTTGGCAGGGTCCATTTTCGGCGCCCTGGTGGGTGGGGTGATCGTCTTCGTACTCGAGTGGATCGAATCGGGCGTGGTGCGCCGGCCGCAGGACGTCGAACGCTATCTTGGGGTCCCGGTGCTAGGAGCGATCGCGGGCGCCCGGCTCGAAGGGGGCCGCCCCCCGCTGCCGCGAGAATGGGTCAGCCCCGAGGCGGTGCGGGCCGCACCGCCTCCCGCCCATTGGCCGCCCGAAGCGGCCCTGCAGACCGAAGAGGAGGCTGCCCCTGACACCGCTGCCGAGGCTGACCTCCCACCGGATGAGGACCAGGTCGGCCCGGTGGATCCGACCATATTGCATTCCAAGGGCGACTATTGATCTTGCTGGCGCTTGAGGAGTTGCGCTGACCGCCGCGGCGACCGCCGTGCCGACCGCCGTGGCGACCGCCATGGCGACCGCTATGGCGACCGCTATGGCGACCGCTGTGTCGGCTGAGAGACCCGATGCATTCTGTAAGGAGATGAGCTATGATCAGTCAGATTCGTGCCAGCCTGGTTACCGTGACCGACCCTCGTTCTGCGGCCGCTGAAGCCTACCGGGCTCTGCGCACCAATCTCTCATTCTCGAGTCTGGATGATCCCATTCGCACCCTGGTGGTGACCACACCGGCGCCGCAGCCGGGCAAATCAACTGCCATTGCCAATCTGGCGGTCACCCTGGCGCAGGGCGGCAACCGCACTCTGCTGGCAGACTGCGACCTGCGCCGGCCCGCGCTGCACGAGATCTTTGGCGTCGACAATAGCTCTGGCCTCACTAGCATGATGCTGGATGAATCAGCCATGACCGAACCGCCTCTGCAGGAGACGGGAATCGACAACCTGTGGCTGGTTCCCAGTGGTCCCCTCCCTCCCAACCCGGCCGACCTGCTCGGCTCCCGGCGGATGGACGCGGTGATCGCCCGCCTGATCGAGAGCGCTGACATTGTGCTCCTGGACGCGCCTCCGGTGGTGGCGGTGACCGACGCGGCCGTGCTGGGATCAAAGGTGGATGGGGTGCTGCTGGTCGTGACCGCCGGGGTCACCCGGCGCGAACACGCCGAAAGGGCCAAAGAGACGTTGGAGAAGGTCAATGTGCGCATAGTGGGGGCGGTGCTGGTGAACGCCCCGGCCGATGCGCTGATGGGGGGCTATTACGGGTAGGCTGTCGCGGTGACAAACCGCTCCCACAGACCGCATTCTCTCCGCGATCTACAACTCAAACGTCATCCAGTCGCGGCCCAGCTCCACGGGGCCGCCGAACTCCTTGGCTGCCTCCGTCAGCATTGATGCCCCGTCCTCGGCCGGCTCGAAATGGACCAGCACCAGGCGCCCCACTCCGGCAGCGGCGGCCGTTGCGCCCGCCTGACCAGGGGTGGAGTGGCCGGCCGTCGGCCGGATGGCGGCTGCCTCGTGCAATAACACGTCAGCGCCGGCCGCCAGTTGGCGCAGCCCGTCGCAGGGCTCCGTATCGCTGCTGTAGGCCAGAACCCGGCCGCTTCTGACTCCCTCTATCCTCACTCCCACGCTCGGCCGCGTGTGGTCTACCGGCGTGGTGCGGATTCGCAACTCGGCCGTCTCCAACGCCAGGTAGTCCGGCTGCGGGGCCAGCGACCGGAGATCAAGGGGTGCCCGGTCCACCAGTGGGAACAGATCCAGCAGGGCCTTGGCCGTCGCCAGCGTCTCTCTCAATCCCCACACAATCAGTCCAGCTTCCGACCAGTTGGAAAGCAGCAAGCTCTGAACCAGCATCGGCAGACCGTAGATGTGGTCCGTATGGTCGTGGGTCAAAAGGACCCCGCGCACTTGGCGCAGTTCCGCGCCAGCTCGTGCTAGTTTGTGCGGGGGGCTGCCGCCGCAATCAATGAGGTAACAGCCATCCTCGCTCTGAATGAGCAGGTAGATTGAGTCGCTGTCCGGGCCGGACAGCGTGGCGGCCGAGCCTAGCAGAGTGACGCGGATCATCCTGGAAACTCCAGGCTGTGAATACGGCTCGTGAATACGGCTCGTGAATACGGCCCGTGAATACGGCCGCCGTGGCTGTATGTCACTGGCCCCACAGACCCATCAATTGGAAACCGGTGTCTAGATGACCACGAACGAGACGATGATGCCGGCCGCGATCATGGCGCCAAAGATGGGCAGCACGTGGCGCCGCAAGGCAGGCGCGCCGGCTATGGTAGCAATGGCGGCCTTGACGGCCGTGTTGGCCAACGCCGCCAGCGTGATCCCCTGAGCAGCAAGCCTCTCCGTGATGCTGTCTCCCGCCAGTCTGGAGAGCGAGAGTGTGATGGCGTCGACGTCGGTGGCCCCCGCGATGATGCTCGACACGTACACTCCGGCCGAGCCAAAGTACTCCTGCGCTGCCTTGGACAAAAAGAGGATGACGCCAAAGAGCAACCCGAACTGGATTGCAGGCCACAGCTCAAAAGGGTTGCTGGCTTCTACCGTCTGCTGGCCCGCCTGTCTCGCCTTTCTCCGTTGGGAGAACCAGAGGTAGGCGCAGCCGGCCAAACCGGCTCCGCCAGCGCTGGCAATGGGAGTCACCAGAACCCGGCCGACTGCCGGGTTGATGGCAAACACCTCAGCCAGCACCCGGACAAACATGATAGTGCAGGCCAGAATCATGCCCAGCGCCAACTCGGGTGCCAGACGCGGGTCCTCCCGGCTGTGCCGGGAGAACCCCAGCGTGACGGCCGTGCTGGAGGCCAGCCCTCCCAGCAGCCCCGCCAGCCCGATCCCTTGCTGTGGTCCTAGCACCTTGATCAATGCATAGCCCACCAGGTCGATGCCGGCAATCAGGACTACCATCTTCCAGATTTCGCGCGGGTTGATCACCTCCAGCGGGTCATAGGTTTGGTCCGGCAGGATGGGGAGGACAATGAGTGTGATGACGCCAAACTGGAGCGCGGCCGCCAGGTCCTGCGGGCCGATGCGTTGCGAGAGGCGCTCCAACGGCTGCTTGGTGGCTAACAGCAGCACGGTGACGACGGCCAGCGCGGCCGCCAGCTCCGTCATCTTCCACCAGACCAGCGCCCCGTAGAGAAAACCAAGCAGAGAAGAGATCTCCGTGGTGATGCCCGGCTCGCCGGCCGACCCGGTAAAGACGTACGAGGCCAGCACAAAGGCTGCTAGAATGACAAAGGTAAAGGGGAAGGACCAAGGGGCAAAGTGGTCGTTGAGCATCGCGGCCGCGCAGCCCATGAGGGTGATAAGAGGGAAGGTCCGGATGCCGGCAAAGGCATCCTTGGCTCCTCGCTCCCGCTCGACGCCAATCATCAAGCCCAGGCCTAGAGCGATACCGAAGCGCTGGAAGAGGAGGGCGAGTTCGGGCAGTTGCGACATGGTCTTCCTTCTGAGCCAAGTTTACTTGATTGCTCGTAGCTGGTCAACCGGAGCCTGTACGGCCGGTATGGCCTGTGAGTGTCCCGAACGCTCGACCTCATGATTGACAGCCGCTGCTGCCCGTGTTAACATCCGAACGCACGTCAATACTGAATGACTTTGAACCGGAGTCTTGGCCGTTCCGTGGACGCTGGCAATGATGCCGGCAGGACGGCGTACAGAGAGCCGCTGGCTGGTGGAAAAGCGGCACGCTGGGGAACGGCGGTTGGGCCGGGGAGTTGGAGAGTCGAAAGGGCGCCGACCCGAGCGCCGAGTCGGGTACCAACTCGGCGCTCGGGTCGGCGCCCGAATAGCTTCTCCCGGATTCATCTCCGTTATGCTGATGAGGGCATCGTCCCCGCGGACTGTGCCCGCCACTGTGAGGCTGGCTGCACCCCCTTGTGCGTTTCACAAGGGGGTTTTGCTGTTGATTGAGCGGAATGGTCAGAATGGCGTTTGAAACGCGCAAACGGGTCTTCTCAGGTATCCAACCCTCGGGCAACTTGCACATCGGCAACTACACCGGTGCACTGAGGAACTGGGTTCGGCAGCAGGATGAGCGGGATTGCTTCTTCTGCATCGTCGACCTTCACGCCATCACCGTGCCGCAGGAGCCGGCCGTGCTGCGCCAGGGAATCCGGGAGGTTGCTCTGCTCTACCTTGCCTGCGGCATCGATCCGGCCAGGGTGACCATGTTCGTGCAATCGCACCGGCCGGAGCACGCGCAACTCTGTTGGATCCTTGACTGCGTGACGCCGGTCGGCTGGCTAGAGCGGATGACCCAGTACAAGAGCAAGGCCGCTGCCCAGGCCAGCGTGAGCGCCGGCCTGCTTGCCTATCCGGTGCTTCAGGCGGCCGATATCCTGCTCTACCAGGCGGACTATGTCCCCGTTGGTGAAGACCAGAGGCAGCACGTCGAGTTGGCACGAGACATTGCCGGACGCTTCAATCGGCTTTTCGGAGAGACGTTCGTGATGCCGCAGGTCGAGCTGCCGGCCGTAGGAGCGCGGATCAAGGGGCTGGACGACCCCACGGCCAAGATGAGCAAGAGCGTCGCCGGGCACAAGGCTGGGCATGCGCTGCGGCTGCTGGACCCGCCGGACGTTCTGCGCAAGACTATAGGGCGGGCGGTGACCGACTCTGGCCGCGAGATTCGCTTCAACCCAGAGCGGCTGGGGGTGACTAATCTGCTCACCATCTACCAGCTCTGCACCGGGCAGACCCAGGCCGCCATCGAGAGCCAGTTCGAGGGCCAAGGCT
Source organism: Ardenticatenales bacterium (assembly GCA_030593075.1). Lineage (GTDB taxonomy): Bacteria > Chloroflexota > Anaerolineae > Promineifilales > UBA4811 > JAUVHW01. The sequence continues at coordinate 7,816 of JAUVHW010000053.1, read as the reverse complement.
ACGCCGGCCTCAAGCGCGCGGTGGCGGACGCCGTCATAGAGTACCTGCGGCCGATCCGGGAGCGCTACTCCGAACTGGAGGCCGAACCAGGCTACATAGATGAGGTTCTGCGCCAAGGGGCGGAGAGAGCTGGCCCCGTGGCGGCCGAGACGCTAGAGATGGTGACCGAGCGGGTTGGCCTGGGATAACACGACTGTGCCGAAGAAACCGGGTCTACCGCAGAGAAGACAAGAGGACAGGTGCGAAACCTTGAGAGCCTCACAGGAAACCAGCAGAATCTTGAGGCACACCCTAGTGCTTTGTCAACGATGTTTTGACGGGTAGCCTAGCCCTCGCGAAGCATCCCGTGTTTTGGACGGGACCGTGGGCGTCATTTCCCAGGAGATAGACTACAGCCATCAAATGATGCTTGACAAAGCACTCGGGACTCAGCGTTCTCCGCGCTCTCTGCGGTGAATGAACTGCTTCTCCATGAGAGTCATAGCAGATCCTCGCTGAATCAGGAGAAATGATCATGAGTGAAAAGAGACGGATTCTTACCGGGGACCGGCCGACTGGCAAGCTGCACCTGGGCCATTACGTGGGCAGCCTGGCCAATCGGGTCCAACTGCAGGACGAGTACCAGTGCTACTTTCTCATTGCCGACCTGCACATGCTGACCACCAGGCCGGCCAAGGAGGACATCGTCGCGCTGGGAGGCAACATCCGCGAGATGGTGCTGGATTACCTGGCGGCCGGAATTGACCCGGCTAAGTCCACGATCTACCTGCAGTCCGGCGCCCACGCTGTCTACGAGATGGACCTGTTCTTTGAGATGCTAATCACGCTGCCCCGTCTGAGCCGGCTGCCCAGCATCAAGGAGATGGCCCGCGCCGCCCGCTTTGAGGATGAGGCTATCCCCTTTGGGCTGGTGGGTTACCCGGTGCTCCAGGCGGCCGACATTCTGATGCCCCGCGCGCACCTGGTGCCGGTCGGCCGCGATAACGAGTCGCACGTCGAGATCACCCGCGAGATCGCCCGCCGCTTCAACCGGATGTACGGTGAGGTGTTCCCCATCCCCGACGTGATGATCGGCGAGGTGCCCAGCCTGGTGGGCACCGACGGCCAGGCCAAGATGTCCAAGAGCCTGGGCAACGCCATCTTTCTCTCCGACGACGCGCAGACGGTAGCCAAAAAGGTGCGCGGCATGTACACCGATCCCAAACGGGTGCGAGCCGACATTCCGGGCACGGTGGAGGGCAACCCGGTCTTTGCCTATCACGATGCCTTTAACCCGAACCAGGCCGAGGTTGAGGAGTTGAAGGGGCGCTACCGGCAGGGCAGGGTGGGAGACGTTGAGGTCAAGGAAAAGCTGACCCGAGCCATCAACGCCTTCCTCGATCCTCTGCGCGAACGCCGGGCGTGCTATGAGGGGCAATCGGGGCTAGTCGAGGAGATAATCTACGACGGAACCCGGCGGGCCAACGAGATCGCTGACGAGACCCTGATGATGATGAAAAAGGCCATGGGCCTTGCGGGGGTCTGGAACCGGATCTCGCGCAAGGCGCGCGGCCGCAAGAAGAAGGCCGGGCAAGAGGACTGAGCAGGCCGGGCCGGCACTGGCGCCGGTCGGGACCAGGCAGGCTCAGTGCAACGCCTTGGCTCTGGCAAGCAGGCGTTGGTAGGTGATGAGGATGTCTGGGTTCTCTAACGCCGCAGAGAACTGGGTCAGCCATTCCTCTACGTAGGCCTGTTCCAGCTTGCCGTACTGCTCGACCAGCAACGCTTCCACGTCCAGCCAGTCCTTGCCCCGCCCAGAGACAGCTTTCTGTATGATCAGGTCCTCGGCCGAGCAGATCCACGCCGACCAGTCGCCAAAACTGGCCTCAGCCGCTCGCTCGATGATTAGCTCCTCGTAACCGGGAATAGCCAGCAGGAAATCCACGATGACGTCGCCTACCATGACGTCTACGATGAGAGGGTTCTCTGGGATGCCCGGCCGGGCGCGTTTCGGGAAAGCGGTCCGCAGCGCAGTGCGGATGGCGTCATAGTTGGTGTCGGGAACCAGAACCTTGATGTCAACGTCGTACGTGGCCCGGACAATCCCCCACCGAGACAGGGCGATCCCGCCGATGATGGCATAGCGATACTCGTGCTTATCGAGAAACGCTACGGCCGTTCGTAGGGGTCTCTCAAGTTGTGTTTCGTCCATGTTATCGGGCGCGCCTGCGCCTCCACGTCTCCAGCCGCCGAATGCGGTCATAGTAGCGGCCCCACTCTTCCAGCCTCTGCTGGCGCTGTCGCCGGCTCTGGGGAGGGGCGAGCTCCAGGCATAGCTGCCACAGGGCGACGTACTGGCGCCAGCCTTCAGCCGGCGACAGCCGGCCGGCCCGTCGGGCACGCGCGACCAGCTGATCCTCGTTCCACTGGCGATACTGCCGGTGGACCTGGCGAAGCAACTCTTTGTCTAGCGTCATCTTCCGGCCCTAGCGCAGTATACCGGCCGGTTCCGCGCACGGCAAACCGGCCGCGAATGCGGCCGGGCCGCGCAAGGCATCAAGAATCGCCTTCCCCGGCCGGGAGCTTCTCCAGCACCAACAAGTGGGAGAGCCCCAGGATGCGCAGCGGCGTGCGCTCCAGAAGGTAGGTCAGGCGCCGCAGCACCCGGCCGAGCCGCGGCCGGCGTGCGGTGAGGTTGTCATAGCCGGGGTAGATCTGTGTGTGGTGCACGACCCGCATCGGCAGACGCGAGAACAGCCTTCGCAGCCGCCGGCTAGAGTAGGCCCGCACGTGAGGCGCCAACCGGTTGCGCAGCCCGTCCGGCAGATAGTTGATGATGGGCGTGTTGCCGAATCGATACTCCCCCTTCCAATAGTGACCGTGCGTCTCCCAGGGATACCAGCGGTTCGGGCAAAAGATCACTACCCGGCCGCCGGAAGCTGTCACCCGGGCCATCTCGGCGGCCGCCCCGGCGTCATCCCGCACGTGCTCGATCACTTCGTGGCTAAAGACCAGGTCAAAGCTGCCTACCCTGAAGGGGAGCGCCTCCCCCGCAGCCTGGATGACCTCTACCCCCCGTTCACGAGCATTGGCGGCCCGAGCAGAGTCCACCTCGATCCCAAAGGCCTGCGGCGTGTAGCGGCCGAAAGCGGCCGCGTACACGCCCACCCCGCAGCCCACGTCGAGGACCCGCTTCCCCTGCAGAGGCGCCCAGCGCAGCACCATCGCCAGACGGCGCTCCTGTCCTTCACGCCACAGATAGCTGGGATGGCCTCGAGTGGCAGCCTTGTCGACGCCGCACACCGGTTCGCCCTGGGTCATCTATGCTCTGCGGTGCGCTCGAGACGATGGTTCTGACGGTTGTGAGGCCAAACGTTCCAGCTTTGGCGCCTCATTGTGCCGTGTGGTCACTTGGTCCGCGATCCCTGCCACCGGTGATATGTTTCGCCGTCCAGGCCCAGGCGCAATAGTGCCCGTCCCAGGGTGTGGTTGATGATCTCGTCCACGGTTGCCGGGCGGGCATACCAGTTGGGAACCGGCGGCATTATGATGGCGCCCAACTCGGCCGCCTGGGTCATCAGCCGCAGATGGCCCGCGTGCAGCGGAGTCTCTCGCACCAGCAGCAACAGAGGGCGCCCCTCTTTGAGCTGTACGTCGGCCGCCCGACTGATCAGGTCGGCCGAGTAGCTGTTCGCCACGGCCGACAGCGTCTTGATCGAGCAGGGAGCCACCACCATTCCTGCCACGACGCAGGAGCCGCTGGCGATGGGCGCGCCGACGTCGTCCGGCGCGTAGACCACGTCCGCCAGTGACAGAATGTCGTCCATCTCCCAGTCAGTCTCCTGCGCGATGGTGAGACGGGCGGCGGCCGAGACCACCAGGTGGGTCTCCACCTCTGGGTCCGTGCGCAGAATCTCCAGTAAGCGAATTCCGTACATCGCCCCGCTCGCCCCGCTGATGGCGACGATGACCCGCCGGTTCATGGTCTGCCCCCGGCAACCCCCACCACCATGGCGGCGGCTCCCGACATGAAGCTTCGCCAGCGCACTTGCTGGAGGCCAACATCGCGGAACAGCTGGGCGATAGCCGCGGCCGGCTCTAAATGCACCAGCACCAGGCTCCCTACTCCGGCCGCCGCGGCCGGAAACCGGCGATGCTATCTGGCAACCAGCGATAGGCTGGCGAGCGATAGGCTGGCGGATGATCGGTGATCCAACCCCCCACCACGGGGACGATGCGGTTGAGGTAGAACCGGATGAACGGCCGGAGCCAGTTGGCCGACGCCGGGTTGAGGTAGAAGCGGATGAACGGCCGGAGCCAGTTGGCCGGCGCCGGAGTGGCGTCCAGGACCACCAGCCGGCCGCCCGGCTTGAGCACCCGGGCCTGCTCGCGCACACCCGCCCGCGGGTCTGTCAGGTTGCGCACCAAGAAGGCTGCGGTGACTGCGTCAAATGTGCGGGAGGGAAAAGGCAGCGCGTAGGTGTCGGCGCTGGTCCACCCGGCCGGCGGCCCCGACTTTCCATTGTTCCTGATTGGCAAAGAGGCCGCCCGCTGCTTTCCCACTCGCATCATCTCGAGGGTGAAATCGGCCGCCACCACGCGCAGGTCAGGGAGCGCTGACTGGGCGATGAAGACCATGTCTCCCGTGCCGGTTGCCACGTCCAGCAGCGCGTCGCCGGGCCTCAGGCTCGCCGCCTTCAGCGCCTGTCTGCGCCGCCTCAGCAACCGGCACCTGGCGAATCTCCATGATCTCGGTCGGTTCGCGATGCGCCTCGCCCAGTTTAACACCGGTTGCCAGAAAGATATGGGCCACCTCGGTGCCGATGCCGTTCATGGTGTAGAACCAACCGACATACTGCAGCCCGCCCGCCACACCGCCGATTTCCTCGCGCAGCTCGCGGCGAGCCATCTCTTCGGGGGAGAATCCGGGCAGCAGGCCGCCGGCCGGAACTTCCCAGCACCAGTCCTGAACCGTGTAGCGGTACTGCCACTCCAGGACGACGCGGCCGTCGGGCGTTACCGGAACCACCCACACCGCTCCAGGATGTTCGACCACCGTGTAGCTGAGTTCGCTCCCATCCGGAGTACGGATTCCGTCCTGGCGCAAGTTGTACCATTTGCTTTTCCAGATATAATCGCTGTGGATGGTCTGATAGGGAGACTTGGTCACAGTTGAGCCTTTCGAGTGTTGGCAGTCGAAACTGGATCAATCTTACCGCAATCGAGCGATTCTGTCCTGTCTTTACCAGCGACGTGATGCCGGAGGCCTGCCGTACACGGACGGGCGCACTCTGGAACAGCAATTCTCGATTTGGTGAATTCCACCTGAGAATCGCTGACTCTGGAAAACTGGGTTTGCCAGTTTGCCAGCAATGTCGTATAATCCCGTCCGGTTTGATGACTCCAATGAACCTTTTCTCTAGTTCCGTGGTAATATAGTTGGCGGCAAGATGCGCCAAGACGCCTGCCGGTGCTCCGTACCGTTCACGTCAAGACTGGAGACAGGAGCCAGAGAAGGCCCAAATGGCGCAGCAGACGGAACACAGGAATAAAGGGATGTCAGTTCCGCCCAGCGACGGTCAACTGGTCACGCGACTGCAGTCCGGCGACCTTGACGTGTTGGGTGTGTTGTACGAGCGCCACAAGAGGCGGGTGTACAGGACGGCCCTCGTCGTCACGCGTGACCCGCTGGCGGCCGACGACATTGTTCAGGACTGTTTCCTGCGAGTCCACAAGTATGCCCATCACATTGACAGTTCCTTGCCCTTGGAACCCTGGTTATATCGAGTGACAGTCAACCTGGCCTATACCTGGGAGACGCGTAGGAAACGGTGGCACACCTCCCTGGATGGCGTCCTGGACCTTCTGGCGAGCCCCCGCCGCTCCTCGCCGGAGCTGCAAGCGGAGATGAGCGAGATCAGAAGCAAGGTCATGGACGCCGTTTTTTCGTTGGGGCTCAACCACCGCATCGTGGTGGTTCTCTATTATCTCAACTCGCTCAGCCTGAAGGAAATCGCCGACGTTCTGGACTGCCCGGTGGGCACGGTCAAATCGCGGCTCCACTACGGCCGCGAGAAGCTGCTGCGCAAGCTGGAGGCGGGGCAACAGGTGACCCCCGAGATGGTCTATGAGTTCATCTAGGCAGCAGCTGCACGTCACGGAGACCAATTTCGATACCTTTGTGCGAGTTTCCCTGCGGCGCGCTCTTCAGGGGGCGGAGCCCTCGCCAGCAGTCTGGGAGCGGATCGAGAGTCGCCTGGTCAGCTGGCGAGAGGTGGTGCCCAGGCAGACACTTTGCAGGGGCCTGCAGCGCAGCCTGCTGCAAGTGCAGCAGGTCTTGTTCTCCTCACCCGGTTGGCAGGAGCGTCTGGCTGAACGGCGGATGCCACTGCGCCTTCAGTTGATGGCCTATCCGGACGTGGTGTGCGTGCCGCTGGCGGTTGTCTGAGCATCGAGGAACAGGAACACCCTTTTTTGATCGCTAGGACTCAATTGGAGGAGACCCCTTTATGGCGACAACTCTTCTCGATGTTAGAGGCCTCAAAACCCGGTTCTACACCCAGGACGGGGTCGTCAAGGCAGTAAACGGCATCTCCTACAAGCTGAACGAGGGCGAGACCCTCGGGATTGTAGGGGAGAGCGGGTGTGGGAAGAGCGTGGGCGTCATGTCCCTCATGCGGTTGATACCCGAGCCTCCGGGCAAGATAACGGAAGGCGAAGCCCATTTCATGGGCCGGGACCTGCTCAAGATGGACAAGGAGGCCATTCGCGGGGTCCGGGGCAAAGAGATGGCCATGATCTTCCAGGACCCGATGACCTCGCTCAACCCGGTGCTGACCGTGGGGCGGCAGATCACCGAGGCGCTCGAGCTTCACATGGGCATGAACAAGCACCAGGCGGTGGACCGCGCCATCGAGCTGCTGGAGATGGTCAACATCCCGGCAGCGGCCGACCGCATCGGCGACTATCCCCACCAGTTCTCCGGCGGTATGCGCCAGCGGGCCATGATCGCCATGGCGCTCTCCTGCATGCCCCAGATTCTGATCGCCGACGAGCCTACCACGGCGCTGGACGTGACCATTCAGGCTCAGATCGTGGAGCTGGTCAAGCGCCTGCGCGATGAGCTGGGAATGGCCATCATCTGGATCACCCACGATCTGGGCGTGATCGCCGGTCTGGCAGAGCGTGTGGTCGTGATGTACGCGGGCTTTATCGTCGAGCAGGCATCGGTTAACGACCTCTACGGTTCGCCGACCCATCCATATACCCTCGGCCTCCTGGGGTCGCTGCCCCGGATCGACATGCTGCGAGACGACAAGCTGGATTCCATCGAGGGGATGCCGCCCGACTTGATTGCTCTTCCGGAGGGGTGCCCCTTTGCCGCCCGGTGCGACTTTGTAATCGATCGCTGCCTCAAGGACAACCCGGCGCTGACGCCGGTGGCGCCCGGTCACAAGGTCGCCTGCTGGATAGACGTGAAGACTGGGAGAGAGCGATGAGCGTGAACGGCAAAGAGGCCCTGGTCCGCGTTGAGCACCTGAAAAAGTATTTTCCTATTACCCGGGGCATACTGATCCAGCGGGAGATTGGCGCCGTCAAGGCGGTGGATGGCATCTCTTTCGAGGTCCTAAAGGGGGAGACCCTGGGCCTGGTGGGGGAGAGCGGCTGCGGCAAGTCCACTACCGGCCGTACCATTCTGCAGCTCTACCGGCCGACGGCCGGCGACGTCTACTTTGAAGATGCCAACCTGGCGGAACTCAAAGGGGGACCGCTGCGCCGCATGCGGCGCCGGATGCAGATGATCTTTCAGGACCCCTACGCTTCGCTGAACCCCCGC
>JAUVHW010000192.1 GCA_030593075.1 Ardenticatenales bacterium | reverse complement strand
CGAACGGAAGAGAGCCGCGGGACGTGGTTTTCATCCAGTGCGTAGGCTCGCGCGACCAGACGGTGGGCAACCCCTACTGCTCGCGGGTCTGCTGCATGTACACGGCCAAGCAGGCCCACCTGGTCCAGCAGGAGCTGCCGGCCGCCAACGTCACCGTTCTCTACATGGACGTGCGCGCCCACGGCAAGGGTTTCGAGGAGTATTACGACCTGGTCCGCGAGACCGGGGTGCACTATAGGCGGGGCAACCCGGCTGAGATCAACCGGCGCGGCGACCGGGTAGTGGTCCGGGTCGAGGACACCTTCCTGGGCGAGTTTGCCGAGCTAGAGGCCGACCTGGTGGTGCTGGCGACCGGGATGGTGCCCCGGCCGGAGACGGCCGAGGTGGCCCGCTTGCTCAAGCTCTCCCATTCATCCGATGGTTTCTTGCTGGAGGCCCACCCCAAGCTGCGGCCGGTGGACACGGCCTCGGACGGGATCTACCTGGCAGGCTGCGCCCAGGGCCCCAAGGACATCACCGACACCATAGCGCAGGCCAAGGCAGCGGCCGCTTCGGTCATGATCCCCTTTGCCCGGGGCACGGTCAAAGTGGAATCCGCCACCTGCGTGGTAGAGGAAGAGTTGTGCGCCGGCTGCGGAATGTGCGAGGACGTCTGCCCCTACGGCGCTCTCAAGCTCGACGGCCGCCGTGGGGTGATGAGGGCCAACGTGGTCCTCTGCAAGGGCTGCGGCGCTTGCGGCGCTACCTGTCCCTCGAATGCCATCAGCCTGCTCCATTTCACCCCACGCCAGGTGATGGCCCAGGTGGATGCGCTAATGATGGTCTAACCGCTATTTGCGCCGCTATTTGCGAGAGGAGTTGGCTCATGCCCCTGCCACAACAGACGGATGTCAAGAATGTAGAGCTCGTGCTCGATACGGTGCTCAACACCCAGCAGCCGCCGGTCGGCCGGTGCCGGCTGCTTTCCAGCGGCTTTGGCCACTCCCACACCTTCAAGGATGTCCCCGAGCTGTCGGGGTTCAAGGGGTGCATCGGCTGCGGCAACTGCATAGATGTCTGCCCGGTGCTGGCCCGCGAACCGCAGCGGCGCACCCGCACCGAGCAGCGCACCTCCTTTGCCCTGGAGGCGCTGGTCGCCGAGGATTGTGATCGATGCGGAAACTGTGTGATTGCCTGCCCCCAGGTTGATACCACCATCAAGCACTATGTGGTAAACGCCCACCTGGTCGAGGGGATGGCCCACCTGCTGGAGAAGGCCACTTCTGACGAGCAACTGTATTACGACCTGCTGCTGGCGGCCGCATAGGCTAGAGGAGACGACTATGCCCAACGAGGATTTTGTCACTATTCAGGTCATGGAGCGCAGTGCCCGGGTGCCGGCCTCGCTGACCATCGTCAAGGCGCTAGAGTACGCCGGCTACAAGCTCACCCGTGGCGTCGGCTGCCGGGCCGGTTTCTGCGGCGCCTGCGGCACGGTGTTTCGCCTGAAAGGCGATCCCAAGCTCAACTACGCACTGGCTTGCCAGACCGTGGTGCAGGACGGGATGTACCTCGCGCAGATCCCCTTCTTCCCAGGGCAAAAGCCGGCCTACGATGTGACCAAGCTGACGGCCGATGCCCAGTCTATCCTGGGGATCTATGAGGAGACCATCAAGTGCTTTGGCTGCAACACCTGCACCAAATCCTGCCCCCAGGAGCTTGAGGTTATGGATTACGTGAGCGCCGCGCTTCGCGGGGACATTGCTGCGCTGGCGGACCTCTCGTTCGACTGCATCATGTGCGGCCTCTGTGTGGCGCGCTGCCCGGCCGAGCTGGTTCCACCGCACATCGCGCTGCTCGGCCGGCGGCTCTACGGCCGGGAGGTCCAGCCCAAGGCCCCCGACCTGCAAGCCCGAATCGCCGAGCTGGACGCCGGCAAGTACCAGGACGAAATCGCGGAACTCAAGGCCATGCCGGCCGAGGAGCTCAAGCAGAAATACATCACCCGCGACATCGAACCGGTCTGATTTCTCACCTCGGAGGGCGCAGTAACTGCCCACCGCAGAGATCGCAGAGGAGAAGGGAATTACCCACCGCGGAGACCGCAGAGAGCGCAGAGGAAAAGGAGAAACCACAGATCTCCTCGGTCTCTGCAGTAAGAGATAATGACGACGGAAGGGGAGCGCCTGAATGGGATCAGGGAACGCATCATTGGTGCGGCCATCGACGTTCATCGTGCTCTTGGCCCCGGCCTGCTGGAATCCGCCTACGAGGCGTGTCTCTATCATGAGCTGGTCGAGTCCGGCCTCAGCGTCGCCCAACAGGTGCCTCTGCCCGTCGTCTACAGGGAAGTGAAGCTCGATTGTGGCTATCGGCTTGATCTACTGGTTGAGAATGCGGTCATTGCCGAGATCAAGGCTGCGGAACGCCTGCTGCCCATCCATCAAGCTCAGTTACTCTCCTACCTGAGGCTTTCTGGATGCCACGTAGGCCTGCTCCTGAATTTCAATGTGAAGGTGCTCAAGCAGGGCATTCGGAGGGTGGTCGATGGTTTTCCAGACTCTACGCAGTGAGAGTACATGCGCCGCACAGAGCGCCGAGAACACAGCTGAGCGAGCGGAACCGCGAATGCTCGCACTCTCGGCGCCTTCGGTGATGAATGATCTGGTACACAAGAGAGACAACCATGCGACTTCTGCACCCTCTGCGTGCTCCGCAGTGAGAAAACGGCCCCAGAAGTAAGAGAGGCAGAGTCACTCTCTCTGCGCTCTCCGCGTGCTCTGCGGTGAAAAAGCGACCGCCGCCGGTGCAAACCCTGGAGGAGCCAATGGATTTCGAACTAGACGAAGAAGTAGTAATGATCCGCGACATGATGCGGCGGTTCGTGCAAAAGGACGCCCGGCCGCTGGAGATGCCGCTCTTCAACGAGGGAGAGCTGACCCAGGAGCAGGAAGCTGATCTCAAGGAAAAGATCATGGAGCAGATGGGGCTCTGGGCCGTCACCGTTCCCGAAGAGTACGGTGGCGAAGAGCTCGATATGCTCAGCACCTGCCTGATCGAAGAGGAGCTGGGGCAGACCTTTGTGCCTGTGGAGTATGGGGATATCCCGCCGGTGCTCTTTGCCTGCAATGAGGAGCAGGCGGAGAGCTACCTGGAGCCGGCCGTGGAAGGGGACCGCCGGCCGGTGCTGGCGCTGCGCGAGCCGGGCAGCCTGGCGCCGGATTCCTGGCAAACCACCGCAGCTGTCAAGGGTGAGGGGTACGTCCTCAACGGCCGCAAGCTGCTGGGCCACAAGCCGCGCGATGATGACTACTACGTGGTCTTTGCCCGCAGCGACGAGGGTGTCACCGCCTTTCTAGTTGAGCCGGACGCCGAGGGGGTCAGGCTGAACGGCAAAGCGGAGTTGATCCTGGAGAACTGCGCTTTGTCCGAAGAGGCAGTCCTGGGGGAAGTCGGCGGGGGCTTGAAGCTGGGCGCAGAGTACCTGCCCCACCAGCAGGTCAAGATGGGCGCCCGCTACGTGGGGATGGGCCAGCGCCTGCTAGAGATGTCCGCCCAGTACGCCAAGGACTGGGTCAGCATGGGCAAGCCGCTGGCGCTCCGCCCGGCCGTCATGCGGATGGTGGCCGAGATGGCAGCCCAGATCCAGGCAGCCCGCTACATGGTCTATCACGCCGGTTGGCTGCTGGACGAGGAAGAGGACGCCCATCACCAGGCCAACCTGGTACGGCTGTTCACGGCCGAGATGATTCGTTCCATCATCGACAAGACCATCATGGTGCACGGAGGCACCAACTACCTCGATAGGGAACCGGCGCTGCGGATGTACCGCAACCTGGTGCCGGACCAGGCCCTGGAGGCTGGCCTGGAGAACAGCCGAATGGCGGTCGCCAATCACTACCTGGAGCTTGAGACCTTTCTGCAGGAGGCGTAGCATGGACCCCTGGCCGCATCGCCGTACCATGATCCTGTCGGCCCACCCCCGTAGCCTAGCCCCTTGTGGGCGTCACGGCCGCACAGCCCCCAGCGGGAGTCTCGGTATCACGTCCCCTCGTGGGCATTCCGGTAGCCTCGCCCCTTGTGGGCGTCTCGACAGAGGAGTCTGAACATGTCCTACACCGCAGCAATGCGAGAGTCAATAGCCAAAGTGGAAGCCACCCGCGAGGCGCGGCTGCCCGAAACCTACCCCAGCCTGGAGCACGACGAAGCGCAGGAGGTGCTGCGCAGGTTCCACCCCGACTATATTGAGGAACGGATGCGCGAGTTGCGCATCGGCCGCAACAAAGGCAGCCGCGCCCCCGTCGAGTTGGCCGAGGTGCTGGAAGGCGCTCCCGCCCTCACACGCGACCTGGTCGATCTGGAGAGGGTGGACCTGGAAACCGACGTGCTCGTCGTCGGTGGGGGCGGGGCCGGCGCCAGCGCAGCGTTGCTGGCTCAGGAGAACGGCGCCCAGGTAGCGCTGGTCACCAAGCTACGATTTGGCGACGCCAACACGATGATGGCACAGGGCGGCATCCAGGCGGCCGACAAGCCCAGCGACTCTCCCGCTATCCACTATCTGGACGTGATGGGCGGTGGTCACTTTACCAACGTGCCCGAGCTGGTGGAGGTGCTGGTGATGGACGCTACCTATGTCATCCGGTGGCTGGAGGAGCTGGGATGTATGTTCAACAAGCGGCCGGACGGCGTCATGGAGACCATTCACGGGGGTGGCACCAGCCGCAAGCGAATGCACTATGCCCGCGACTACTCCGGGGCCGAGATCATGCGCACCCTGCGCGATGAGGTGCGCTGCCGGCCGGAGATCCAGGTGCTGCAGTTCTCGCCGGTCGTTGAGCTGCTTACCGACGGCGAGGGACGGGTGACGGGCGCGGTGCTGCGGAGTTTTGAGAGCAACGAGTACCTGGTGGTACGCGCCAAGGCAGTGATCCTGGCCACCGGTGGGAGTGGGCAGCTCCAATACCAGGGGTTCCCCTGCACCAACCATTATGGCGCGACGGCCGACGGGCTGGTGCTGGGCTATCGCGTGGGCGCGGAACTCTCATTCCTGGACACCATGCAGTACCATCCCACGGGGGCGGCCTACCCGGAACAGATCGTGGGCCAGCTGGTCACCGAAAAGGTGCGCGGACTGGGCGCCCAGCTCTGCAACGTTGATGGGGTACAGTTCACCTATCCGCTGGAGCCGCGTGACATTGAGGCCGCGGCCGTCATCCGCGAGTGCACCGAGCGGGGCAAGGGGATTCCCACCCCGGCCGGCGGCGTCGGCGTCTGGCTCGACTCCCCGCTGATTGAGCTCAAGCATGGGGAGGGAACCATCGCGCGGGAGCTACCGGCCATGGTCCGCCAGTTTGCCCGCTTTGGCATTGACATAACGCGCGAGCCGATGCTGATCTACCCCACGCTCCACTTCCAGAACGGTGGGCTATCCATCGGCGTGAACGGGGAGACCGCTGTGCAGGGGCTCTACGTGGCGGGCGAGGTAGCGGGCGGGGTTCACGGCCGCAACCGGTTGATGGGCAACAGCCTACTGGAGATCACAGTGTTTGGCCGGCGCGCCGGCCGGGCGGCGGCCGCCTATGCGGCCGGGGTAGAGCTAGGTGCCATCAGCCTGGAACACGTGGAGGCCTGGACGGCCGAGCGAGCTGAGGCAGGCCTGGATGGCGGCCTGGTGGCTCCCATCCTGCTGCCCGATTACACGCGCCACGACCGGCTGCCCCTCGCCACGCCTGTGGTGTGATCCTCATTCCTGCCACGGATTTCACGGATCGCACCGGTTCGCACTGCTGATGGTCGGCCGCTGGGGGGAGGAGTGAGCTGGCTGAAGGTGCCAGGCACTTCTGAAGTGCCTGGCACCTCACTGTGTACCGGCCTTGGCTCAGGTTGGACGGCCGTGTCCAGCCCCGCGGCTGCGCCGCGGACCTTACCTTGGCCTAAAGCAGCCCTCTCAGGCCTGCCTATGCTCGCCGCGCCGAGACCTCACAGGTGCTAGGGGCGTGGGAGATCGCGTCTGACTATCCTTCCACAACCCAGGTAAAACAGCCGCAGGCTGAGGGCGCATGATGAAAACCAGTGCTGTGACAGATGACGACCTTGATGGCAGAGGCCCTTCAGCTGACTGCGCTGAAAACGAGGGACGCGGTAGCCGAGGAAGGGCTGCGCATGACCGTACGGCTAGCATCGTAGGAGGGTCGCCAGCTGCGGCGGAGGCTGCATTGGCAGGGGGTCCTGGTGGGAGGCGGCAGGAGCGGTTCGCGGATAGAGAAAGACTGGGACAGACGGTGGGCGCCGCACAACCGCAGTTTGACAGCTCTCTGGCGATGTGGGATATTAGGCTCCGTCCGCCGGCCAGCACGGGCCGGCGCTTGTCGTGATAGGAGGCAAGACATGTGAGCTAAAACGATGACTGCACAGGAGTTCTTTGACCGGTGCGATGAGCCGCATCGCGCCTTCTTTGGTGACTTGATAGCCCGCTGGCGCCAGGCCGGCTGGGTCGTCAAGATGGGTCCCTCGGCCGCAGCCCTGCTGGCGGGCAAGACGACCCT
>JAUVHW010000405.1 GCA_030593075.1 Ardenticatenales bacterium | reverse complement strand
AGATCCCGATCTGACGACGCTCGGCAAGGTGATGGGAGGGGGTCTGCCGGTGGGCGCCTATGCTGGCAACAGGGAGATCATGGAGCATGTCGCTCCCGCCGGCCCAATGTATCAGGCAGGGACGCTTGCCGGCAACCCTCTGGCGATGACGGCCGGGTTGGTCACGCTGAGGGAACTGCAGAAACCGGGTCTTTTTCAGCAGATCGTCGCCCAAACAGAGCGATTGTGCCGGGGCATCGGCGACGCGGCTAAGGCGGCCGGTGTGCCGGTCTACCAGACCCAGGTAGGCACCATGTTCTGCACCTACTTTGCGCGAGAACCGGTCACTGATTACGCGGCCGCCAAGACCAGCGACACCGTGGCCTTTCGCCGGTTCTTCCAGGCCCTGCTGGAGCGAGGAGTGTATCTGGCGCCCTCCCAGTTTGAGGCCGGATTCATGTCCTTGGTCCACTCCGACGAGGATATCGAGCAGACCATCCGGGCGTCGGAAGAGGCTTTCCGAGTCTGTTCGTAGAGCCTGGGTCTGGCTGCGGCTCCTGGGAAGATGTTTCCAGGGCAAGCGGGGAGGCCAGTGAAGGAATAGAGCGTGGTGACTACGATGACCCCAGTCTTGGCTGTGGCTGCAACGCTATCCCCGATGACGTCGGCTGTCTGGGTACTTGCTCTTGACTGTGTGCTGCCTGCGCTAACAACCATCAATGGCCGCCAGCAACCGCTCGGGCGGGTTTCCCTTGCTGGCAAAGGCATTCGCCCCGGCCGCCAGGGCTGCTCGACGCGCCTCCGGCCGCGCGCTGGGGGCGACCACGAGCAGGTCGGGACAAACTCTGCGCAAGGCAGGCAGCAAATCGCACGCCGCCATGCCCGGCAAGCTCCAGTCTAGCAAAACCAGATCGGGGGAAGTAGCCCCCGCCTGGTCCAGGAGGTCGTCGGCATCAACGGCTTCGCCCACCACAGTCAACCCTCGCTCCTGCTCCAAGAGCAGTTGCAGCGCCGAGCTTGTAGCGCTTGGTCTCCTCCAGTTCGCCACCCCAAAAGTGGGCTGACATCTTGTGCGCCTCGTCCACCACGATCAAGTCCCAGTCGGTGTGGCACAGCCTTTCTTTCAAGCCCTCGTCCCGGGCCACCTGGTCGAGGCGAATGATCACCAGGTCCTTTTCCAGAAACGGGTTGCCACTCACCGCTGTCTCGTAGGTTTCGCGGGTAAAGATCTCGAATCGAGTCTGAAACTTGAACCAGAGCTCATCCTGCCATTGGGCCGCCAGGTTCCCCGGCACGCAAATCAGGCAGCGTTGCACATCGCCCCGGACCATCAGCTCCTTGATGAGCAGACCCACCATGATGGTCTTGCCGACGCCGGGACCGTCAGCCAGCAGGAAACGCAGGGGCTGGCGCGGCAGCATCTCGCCATAGACGCCGGTGATCTGATGCGGCAGCGCTTCAATCAGCGAGGTGTGGACAGCCAGCACCGGGTCAAACAGGTGCGCCAGGTGAATGCGGTACGCCTCAGCCACCAGCCGAAACAAGTCTCCGTCGGCATCAAAGCTCCAGGCGCGCTCGGCCTCGCCCATCTCCCCTTGACACCACTAGCACAGTTGTGCTATAATGCGTTCACGACCCAATACCGGTGCGGCGGCAGAGCGGCACCCGGCACAACCGCCAACGCGCTCCGCCCGCCGGCTCGTCAATTCGCGATTTGCTCATTTGTGATTTCCAGCTCTCCCCCATGTACCTGCTTGGCTCCTTGCTGATCCTCCTCTTGGCCCCTCCCCTCCTTCGCCGCCTTGCCCATTTGCGGCTTGCTCGTTCTGGGCCGCACGGATTTCCCCCGCACATCCCTGCCCCAGAAGCGCGCCTCCTCTCCCTTCGCCGCCACCCACCCGGAAGACCCAAAGGGAATCCGCAGACTTTCCTGCCTCGGCACCCCGAGAAATCCAAGGATTCCCCCGCACATCCGTGCCCCAGCAGCCCGCCTCCCGTCCCTTCTCCGCCGCAGGCCGGGAAAAGCCGAAGGAAATCCACGGATTTCCCCGGATTTCCCCCGCACACCCCTGCCCCAGAAGCGCGCCTCCCGTCCCTTCTCCGCCGCCCGCCGGGAAAACCCGAAGGAAATCCACGGATTTCCCCGCACATCCGCGTGGCCGCTGGCTTCATGCCGAAGCGCAGCCGGTCGGGTCTTCGGCCACGCGCACCACTCAACCGATCACCACACGCCCGATTTGCATCCCTGGCCGGCGTATTGTGTGCGCGGCACTGCGCCCGGCGAGACCACTCAACTCTGTCTCCGGCCAGGCGCCGATTTGCGTTTTTTCCTGCTTTGGGACATTTGGGACATCGGAGGGGGTGCACCGGAGTGGGCACGGCGTGCCGTGCCCAAACACG
>JAUVHW010000198.1 GCA_030593075.1 Ardenticatenales bacterium | reverse complement strand
TCCTCAACCTCGTGCAGGGCCAGGGGCTCCAGCTCCGCTGGAGCCTGCCACCCATCCTCGGTGTCCGGCGCCACGTCCACCCAGACAGGGTTCACGCCAGCAACCAGGAGACCGGCGGAGCAATTCGAGCAGACAATGCTGTCTCCCTCCCGGAGGTCGGTGTCGACCCGAATCTCGCTCTCACACTCCGGGCAGCGCACTCGGCCCTTGTCCTTCTTTTCAGCCATTTCCTCCCGCTCCAGTCATCCGCCTTCGGCCCGGCGGTCTACCTGAGCCTCTCATCGCCCTTGAACTCCCTATCGGGCCGGAGGCCGTCCAGTATCTCTTGATCGCCTTCTTCTAGACTGCCTTGCACCAACCGTACCAGAAGCGGTCCCAATCCTGGTCCCAGCATATAGCCCTGACCGCACATCCCCACCGCGTGGATGTACCCCTCAAGCTCGGGAGCCCTACCCACAATGGGGAACCCATCGGGCGTCATTGGATACAGCCCCCGCCAGGTGCGGCGCACTTTGAGGTTGCTCAGCCGGGGCATCAGATCCACCATGCGCCGCGCAACCTGGGGCAGAAAGACCGAAGTCTCGCGCCGGTCCACTCCGACCATCGGCAGCTCAGGGGTGATGCAAAAGACAATCTGGCCGGTGGCGTGCTGATAGAAGTAATAGTTGGCTGAACCCTGAGCGGGGCGGACATCCACCACCATTGGCCGCAGAAAGGGCGCTACCGGCTCAGTGACCCCCGCTTCGTGTGAATCCGGCACTACCGGCACATCCAAGCCAGCCATCTTCGCCACCTCGCGGGCCCACGGCCCGGCCGCGTTGACCACGGTGTCCGCATAGTAGATGTCTTTGTCGGTTTTGACACCCAGCACGCGGTTGCCGCCCACCAGAACGTCTGTGACCTCCTCGTCAAAGAGAAAGACCGCTCGCTCCTTTAGTGCTCCCCGGTAGAAGGCCAGGACGGTTAGCATGGGGCTGGCGCTGCCATCGTCGGGCGAGAAGGTGCCGCCGACAAGTCCCTGTGGGTTGAGCGCCGGGATCAGCTCCAGCAACGCGTCCCGATCCAACCATTCAATGCTCAGCCCGTACTGTTTCTGAGTTACCAGCAGCTCCTTGAACGTCCGCTCTTCCGCCTCGCGGTAGGCCACAAAGCAGTAGCCTCCGGCCGCCCACTTGATGTCGTCTCCATAGCGCTGCCGCCAGGTAGAGAATATCTCAATGCTCTTCAGGCACAGCCGAATCTTGGCCGGATCAGAATGAGTCGCCCGCACGCCACCGATAGCAGCCTTATTGGAGCCTTGTCCGACACTGGCAAAGCGGTCGATGACCAGCGTCTTGAGGCCCGCCTCTGAGAAGTAAAAGGCGGCCGGAGCGCCAACGCTTCCTGCACCGACTATGATGACGTCGTAGATGGTCTGCGCCATGCCAATTACGTATGCGGCCGCTCCGGGCTGGTCCCCGCGCCGGCGAACACACCGAAAGGCACCTCCATGAACAGCGGGCGGCTGACATTGGGCGTCACCTCGCCCGCCGGCACGCCCAGCTCCCGAAACACCCTCATGATGAGCGCCTGGCAGGTCTTGCCCCCGCAAGCGCCCATTCCTGCCCGTGTCAACACCTTGATCTCGTTCACGTCCCGGCTGCCAGCCAGGATGATATCCTTGATCTCTCTCAGCGTCACCCGCTCGCAACGACAGACTATCATGTCCTCTGAAAGTTGCTCCGTGTACTGCTCGGCTGAAGCGCTGGCCTCTGGTTCCTGAGCCCGGATGCCCGCGATCTGCCGCGCATACTCGCGCGGGGCACGGACCTTGACCATCATCGTCCGGTCAGTGGCCTTCCCCATGCGAGTGTGCACCACCTCCACATTGCCCAGGCAGTTCCCTTCGGTGTCGGTTACTACGACCACATCCCCCTCCTTCAGGGCCACCCGGCCGAACTCGTAGGGTATGGTGACGATTGGGTCCCCCCCCTTGCGATAGTCGACCAGCGTCACTGCAAGGCCAGGGCAGATGGTGACGCATTTCTCGCAGCCCGTGCATTCTTTGCCGGTGTGCTCAACGATGTACTCGGGGATCTGGCGGATGTCCTGCGGGTCAATGTGGATGTTCCCCTGGGGGCAGACCGAAGTGCAAGGGTTGCAGGGAATCTCCTGGCTGCAATGCAAAACCGGCACCACCCCCTGCTCCTCTTCCGGCCGGACCTCAGGATAGGTGGCTCCCGGCCGGCTCTTGAGGATCTCGGCGGTGCGAATCCAGTCCGGCGGCACCTCTCCCACCGAATAACCCAGCCTCTGCGCTATCTCCAATCCCCGAATCTTGCCGGAGAACATGGCGGCTGAGGCCTCTGCGATCTCGGCCGCGTCCCCGGCCGCAAAGACCGGAATCCCGAACTCGACAGCCTTGTGATATAACTCGTCCACCGGGTCCAGCCCCACGGCGATCAGCACTGTGTCGCAGGCGAAGGTTCGCTCCGTGCCAGGGATGGGCTGCCAGCTCTCGTCAATGGCCGCAATGGTTGCCGACTCGACCTGGGTCTCGCCGTTGGCGCTGAGGATGGTGTGGGAGGTGTAGACCGGCACGCCGAGGCGGGTCAGCTTGTCCTGGTGTACCTTGTAACCGCCGCACTCGGGCAGCGCTTCCACCAGGCCTACGACCTCAATGCCCGCCTGCAGCGCGTGATAGCCTGCAATCAGCCCCACATTCCCGCCGCCGACGATGAAGAGCCGATCAGCGCAGCGGACCAGGTCGCGGTTGACCAGAGTCTGAAAGGCGCCGGCTCCATAGACACCGGGCAAGGTGTTGCCCCTGAACACCAGTGACTTTTCCCGAGCCCCGGCCGCAACCAACAGCACCTGGGGCTTCACCAGAGCGTACTCACGGCCGCCGCGCACCACGCCAACGTATCCGTCAGAAAAGACTGCCAGCGCGACGGCGTTCAGCCAGACCTGGACGCTCTCGTGCTGGCGGACCTCGTTCTCCAGCCGGGTCGCAATGTCAATCCCGCGAGTCCCGGCATAGCAGGCGTTGATGCTGCCAAAGAACCGATGGGTCTGCAGGACCAGTTTGCCACCCAGGCGGTGCTTGTCGTCCACTATCAGGACCCCGGCGCCCAGCTTCCCGAGTTCGATGGCGGCCGAAAGCCCGGCCGGTCCGCCCCCAATCACGAGGACCTCCGTTTCGAGAGTCCGAGTGGGGGCAAACGTGGTGGCCGGCTCCGCTTCCGGCAGCGCCGGCCGGCCCTCCATCGGCTCAACCCTCATACCCGGCCGGACCAGCTCCATACAGGACTTGACCTGCAGCCCGTCCGCCAGCACCGCACACTGGGCACACTGGCCGTTCGCGCAAAAGATGCCCTGGGGCGCCCCATCCTTGTCATGGTGGCCAAAGACACGCACACCGTTGGCGAACAGAGCGGAGGCAATGGTCTCCCCTGGCAGCGCCACCATCTCGCGCCCCTCCCAGAAAAAAACCGACTCCTGACGATCCTCGACCGTCAGAATCGGATGGTCGGCGACGCGGAAAGACAGCGCTCTGTTCACGCCTTCACCTGTCACGGCATCCAGCGGCCGGCTGGAGCCTCACCCATAGATCAGAGCCAACATGCTGGCCACCAGGCTGCTAGGGCGGGCAATTATAACTGCCACCATCCGGTCAAGCAAGGTTCACCCGGCACCACTCATCGTGTTCATGCCAGCTGGCTCGGCTGCACTCCAATGCAGGCCTCTCTCGGGCGGCAGTTGCGGAACTTGACCCCCTGTGCTACCCTCTCGGGCGGCCGGCCTCGGCACGAGCAAACCATGACTGAACGCATTCTGGCAACCCTGTGCTACGCGGTCCGCGACGGCCGGGTGCTGCTGCTGCACCGCACCAAAGAGCCCAACCTCGGACTGTGGGTCGCCCCCGGCGGCAAGATCGAGACCGACGAATCCCCACAGGAATGCGCTCTGCGAGAGCTGTGGGAGGAAACGGGCCTGCGCGCGCAGAGCGCCCGGCTCCGAGGCATCATCACCGAGGTCTCTCCCCGGGATGACTATCAGTGGCTCATATTCATCTTTGTCACCCACCAGGCGGATGGAACCGTTGCCGAGGCCGGACCGACAGACTCTCCGGAGGGCACGCTGGCCTGGGTTCCGATCACTGACGTCCGCACTCTTCCTATCCCAGAGGCCGACGCCATCTTTTTCCCGCAGGTCATTGGAGATGGGCCCATCTTTCGCGCCAAGTTCGTCTATGACAGCGAGTTGGGCATCGTTGACTGGGAGCAATACAGTGGAGGCGAGGCCAAGGTCGGCGAACACAGGGGTCTTTCCTGAGCCTTCTCGGGCTCTAGCCCGCCCCGGCTCTTTTCGGCCGCGGTGCACTGTGATAGAATCCGTTGCGGCCTCGGAGCTTCTCCGGGGCTGCACTCGATTTGCATTGACGGCGAACGCCTGAGATTGCCAGACCGATAACAAGGCTCTCTCCACGGAGTCAACTGAACTATGGCTAACTGGATCACTTTGTCTCGCTTTCCCTTGCTTCTCATCCTGGTTCTGATGCTCTACAGCGGCAACGCGGCCGTCCGCCTGGCGGCGGTGCCGGTGTTCCTGATAGTCTTTATGCTGGACACCGTAGACGGCGCCGTGGCTCGCCGGCGTGGAGAGACGAGCTTGCTGGGCAGCGTGCTGGACATAGCGTCCGACAGAACCCTAGAGTTCGTCTTGTGGGTAGTTTTCGCGCACCTGCACCTCATCTCGGTCGCCATCCCGCTTATCGTCATCACCCGGGGGGTCCTCGTGGACGCGGTGCGCGGCGTGAGAGCCAGCCAGGGAGAAAGCCCCTTCAGCCAGATGCGGTCCAGGCTGGGCAAGCTGCTGGTAGCGTCGTCGGCGATGCGCACCGTGTACGGCGTCAGCAAAGGATTCGCGTTTGGCCTGTTGACGCTAGCCCTGGGGCTGCGGACGCTCCCCCACCCGGCTAGCGAGCCAGTCCTGTTGGCCGCTCAGATAGTGAGCTGGGTAGCAGCAGCCATCTGCCTGCTGCGCGGAGTGCCGGTGCTGGTCGACGCCTGGCCCTTGCTGCAGGGTTCGGCGCCTGGCGAATGAATCTCCAGACCTTTGCCACCAGCAAGACGGGAACCGGCCTGGCGATGTGGCTGGGCCGGAACCTGCCACGGCGGGCCGGCACGGCCTTTATCGAACTGACCAGCGCCTTCATCGCGCGCCGCCGCAAATCCCCCCTGGCCCGCTCTATCCGCGCCAACCAGAGCGTGGTGCGCGACCTGCCGCTGGACGCGCCGGAGCTGGACGTGGCGGTGCGCCAGGTGCTTCGCAACGCGGGGCGCTACTACTATGACCTCTATCACCTGCTGGCGAGAGGGCGAGAGGCCGTGCGGGAGGCGGTGTCCGTTTCGCCCGACCTGGACACGCTGCTGCGGTCTGCGGTGGAGCGCCAGCGGCCGGCCGTCGTATTGGGTCCGCATACCAGCAACTTTGACCTGGCGGCGGTCGCCCTTGGGACGCATGGATTTCCCATGCAGATGATAAGCTACTCCGCGCCGCCCGGCGGCTATGAGCTGCAGAACGAGATGCGCACAAATGCCGGTTACATCGTCACCCCGGCCGATGGGCAGGCGGCCAAGACTGCGCTGAAGCGTCTCCGCGCCGGGGGACTCGTCTGCACCGGAGTAGACCGGCCGCTGCCCGAAGCATCGCCCGCAGCCCCGGTTCGTTTCTTCGGCCGGCCTACCGCTCTGCCCACCGGCTACGCCCGGTTGGCCCTGGCCACGGACGCGCAGTTGCTGTTCATATCGACCGAGTCGACGGGTCCCACAAGGTACCGCATCGCAGGGCCTGAGGTAGTCGAGCTGGTTCGCACCGGCAACAGGCGGCAGGACGCCGTGCTGAACGCCGAGCGGGTGCTGGCGCTGGCGGAAGAGGTGATTCGCGCCCGGCCCGAGGAGTGGATGATGTTCTTCCCGGTCTGGCCCGAGTTGTTGGAGGAGTTCTAGGCCAGGACTGGGGGGGGCGCCGCGTCGCGGCGGCACCACAACCCCGCGGCCTGGCGAGAGCTGGTTCCACCCCCACCAACCGGCCTCCGGCTCAGCCGAGGCCGGCGCACTCGCCCCTGCGAGGGGGAGGGAGCCGGCGCTCAGGGCGGGCGAGGACCAGCGGTCTAGGGGCGGGGACTGCACAGCGTGCCGGTCACAGGATCGGCCAAGAGGCGGTCCTTGCGTCCCGGTTCCGGTAATTGTTTCCCGGGTGTTTTTTTCCGAATGGGTCGGGAGACCCTGGTTGCGATGCAATCATGGTAGAGCAGTCTCGGGCGAGTGCGGGTCCGACCCCCACCCCAGCCCTCCCCCTGGCAGGGGGAGGGAGTCGGCTCCAGGCAGAAGCGCCC
>JAUVHW010000068.1 GCA_030593075.1 Ardenticatenales bacterium | reverse complement strand
GGTCTGCGGGAGGGGGCCGACGCCCGAAGTGCCAGCCCGGTAGTGAACGTCAGAGTGGCAAATGCCGGCCGCCCTGATCCGCACCAGTACATCTCGCCGGCCCACCTCAGGCAAGGGTACCTCCTGCATCTGCAGGGGTTTTCCTATCTTCACCAACCTGACCGCCTTCATGTATCTGCTCCTTGAGGTCATGTCCTGGGATCAGCTCGGCAGTGTGCAGCAGCTCGCAGTGCTGGCGGGCTCCGGCCCTGTCAGCCCTCGCTCCCAGAGCATCCAATACCGCTCGGATCCAAGGTGAACCACGCCTATCCCTTCGCTCGCTCTGCTATCTCATCTATTCTGCGCTGCACAGCGTCCGGCAGCAGCTCCGGCCGATGGTCTGCCAGGATGGCCTCTACCCGCTCCTTGGCTCGCTGGCGCAGCGTCTGGCCCCCGGCCGAGACCCAGCCCTCAAAGTTGTTGCGGTCGAACAGCTTAGCGTACCAGTCCTCCCGGAAGTGTCTCTTGGTGTGCTTGGTGCCCAGGAAATCACCGTGGGGGCCGACCTCGTCTATCACGTCCAGCGCCAGCGTCTCGTCGCTCACCTCCAGGCCCTGCATGAACCGCTTCACATAGTTGATCAGCTCGTCGCAGATGACCAACTGCTCAAAGGAGTTGCAGAGGCCGGATTCCAGATAGCCCACATCGTGGACCAGGTGAGCGCCGACCAGGCTCTCCAGCAGCAGTGAGAAGGCAGCCTCGGCCGCGGCCTGCTCATCGGGGACCTTGGAGTCGCTCGCTCCGCCCAGGCCAAAGATGGGCAGGCCGTAGAAGTGGGCCATCTCCACACACATCACCCGGTTCTCCGGTGCGGCATAGATGTCGCCCATGGTGCGCATATCGAGCATGTCATTCGTGCCGCCGCTGAGGATCACGGGTGCTCCTTCCTGCTTGAGCTGGGCCAGCACCAGCCCCGCCAGCTCCCCGGCGTTGGCCAGCGCCAGGGCGCCGGCCGGCGTGACCGGCCCACTGATCCCGCGCAGCACCACCGGGGTATAGGTGGTGGGCAGCCCTCTCCCAGCCAGGAAGAGAAGCTTCTGCAGCGCTTCCGCATTGTGGCGCAGCGGGGAGGTCACATTGATATAGCAGGCCGCAACGGGATTGCGCCTCAGCTCCTCCTCGCCTCCGGCGACCGCCTCGGCCATCTCCACTGCGTCCACGCACCCCCCGAACCCGGTGGTGACAAAGAGGATTGGCTTGGTGCTGTTCATCAGCATAGCGCGCATCTGGAAGCGGTCGGCCGTCTCTTGTTCAATGTCCGAGGCGATGCAGAGGGACATCAGGAAATCCATGTTCGGCAGGGCATCACACAGCCGAATGCCATCCGCCACGTCCTGCAGCGTGCCGCGCCGCCGCTCGCCGCTGCGATGATCCAGGATATTGAGGCAGTCGGAGCCGGGACCATAGAAGACGTTCCTGCCTTCCAGCGGCATCACCGGCCGGCCGTTCCGGTCGCACAGGACCACTCGCTGGGGCGCAACCGAGAGTGCCCACTCTACCAGGTCAGGCGGGATGCGCACCCGGGCCTCGGTCGCCTTGACGCCCGCCTTGACCAAGAGATCAATCGCCTCCTGGTCATACAGGCAAACGCCGGTGCGATCCAGGATCTCCAGGCTGGCGTTATGAATGCGCTCCAGCTGAGGGGCGGAGAGCTTGCGGAATTGGGGTGTCTCGAACTCGACGTAGTTACTCTCCAGTGTCACCGGGGTTCTCCTCGTGCACTCCTACTGGACCAGGCTCAATGCTCGTTCGGCGGCCGTGCTCAGTGCGTCGCTGACCAGGGCAGGGATGATGGCAAGCCGGTACTCTCGCGAGGCGCGCAGGACGTTGCTCCGCGGGTGGCACTCCCCCTGGGCGACCCGGCCGGCCTGGGCAAAGACCTCGCCCGTTGGCGGCCGTCCCTGCAATAAGGCCTCGGTCTCGCGCGCGCGGTAGGGCACCGGAGCAACTGGTCCCAGGGCAACGGCGGCGCGTTCGATTCGGCCGCCATCGCGCCTGAGGCACATCTTCACAGCGCAGGCAAGGATGGGCAGGACCAGAGACGGCCTTCGTCCAATCCGTCGCCAGGCAGTGCCAACCACCAGGCACGGGCCGCCATTCGACGGCGACGGCGGGCGCGGGAAACGGAGGCGGGTAACGATCTGGCGGCACGGGTCCACAGCGGATACCCCAGGCTCGACAAAGAGGGACTCAACCGGCCGCCACCGCTCGCCATGTCCATCCACTATTCGAGCCTCGGCATTCAGCGCGAGGGCGACGATGGCGCCATCGGCGGCCGGCATCGCCTGCACGATGTTCCCCACCCAGGTAGCGACGGACTGGATCGCGGTGGCCCCGACAGAGCGCGCCGCATCGACCAGCGCGGGCACGTGCTGGTTCAGGAAGGCGGAATCCCGGATTGTAGCAAGAGTGACTGCAGCTCCCACCTCGACGAAGTCCTGGGTGACGGCGATCTGATCCAGCGCTGGTATGCGAGTGATATCCACCAGGCACCGGGGGCTGATTCGCGCCTTCCGCAGGTCGGGCATCAGGTCGGTGCCGCCGGCAATCAGGCGGGCATTGCCTTGGTACGCTTCCAGGCAGCGAAGGGCCTCGTCCACCGAGGCGGGGTAGAGGTACTCGGTCACGATCGACTCCCCTCCGGCGGCCGGCCCTGAATGGTCCCCAGTACCCGCTCGGGCGTGGCAGGCAGCTGGCGCATGCGAGCGCCGATGGCACGAGAGACGGCGTTGATGATAGCCGGCGTGGAGGGAAGAATCGCAGCCTCACCCAGACCCTTGGCACCCAGAGGGCCTTGATAGCTGGGCACCTCGACCGGAATCACCTCAATCTCGGGTGTCGACTTGGCGGTAGGCACATAGTAGCTGCCAAACCCCGTGCTGTGATCGGGCACGTGCTCTTCCATCAGGGCGGCGCCCAACCCCATCATGATGGCACCCTCGATCTGGCCGCGAGCGTCCAGCGGATTGATCACCCTGCCCACGTCATGGACTGCCACGACTCGATCGACCTTGACCTGCCCGGTGTGCAGATCCACCGTGACCTCGGCCGTCTGGGCGCCAGTGACAAAGTGGGGGGTGTATTTGGGGCGCGTCTCCTCGGGGAACTGAGAGGAGAGATCGAAAAAGCCGGGCACCCTCCTAGATTTCCCCAGGCTGTCGAATGCCTCGGCGACGCTCTCCAGGGAGAGAGAACGGTCGGGGTGGTCCTGGACGACCACACGGCCATCCACCAGCTCCAGATCAGAGGGTGGGCAGTCCAGGAGCTCTGCGGCCGTCCCCCGGATAGCTAACTCGAGGTTGTGCACCGCCCGGCAGACAGCATTCCCAACCCAGTAGGTCGCTCGAGAGGCGCCTTGAATGCCGCTATCAGGAGTGAGGGCCGTGTCAGCGTTCACCAGTTCGATCAGATCTCTAGAGAGGCCCAACTGCTCGGCCGCCAGCTGGCTCATCACGGTGGCAATGCCTTGCCCATAGTCGGGCGCCGAGCAGTAGACGACGATGTGGCCATCGCGAGCCAATTCGGCGTGAGCCTCCACTCGCAGCGAACCGGATTTGCCGAACCGGTACCACATGCCAGCCAGGCCGAGTCCTTTGCGCACCGCCTCATCGGCTGTGGCATTGAAGGCCTCCACTCGCCGACGAGACTCCAGATAACGTGGTCGGATCGCCTTCAGCACCGCGCCGTAGCCCAGTGATTCGGCGATAGGATATCCCAGAAACGAAACGTCCGCCTGCTCAAGAGCGTTCCTTAGCCGGAACTCCAGCGGGTCCTCTCCCAACTGCTGGGCCAACTCGTCCAGAGTGCATTCAAGGGCGTGATTGGACTGGGGGGTGCCAAAGCCGCGGAATTGGCCGCCCTTGGGGCCGTTGGTGTAGATGCTCTGCGCCTGGGCATCGACGGCCTGCCAACGGTACGCACCACCGCTGGCGACCACGGCAAAGTCGGGGAGGTACTGGCCGTGAGCATCGTATCCACCGGTGTTGGCCGCAATGCGTACGCGCACGCCGGTGAGCCGGCCGTCCTGCGTAGCGCCAATCCTGTAGCCGACCCGGTAGGGATGCCGCTTGGGCGAGGCGGTGAACGACTCGAGCCGGGAATAGACCAGGCGTACCGGCCGGCGCAGCAAGTGGACCGCCAGCGCGGTAGCCAGCAGAGGCGACGGGTCCTGCCTGCCTCCAAAGGAGCCGCCGGTGGGCGGCATGATCACGCGCACCTCGCGTGGCTCCAGCGCCAGCAGCCGGGCAATGTACGCTTGCTGCCAATGAGGCTCGTGGGTGCCGCCGACGATGGTGAGCCGGCCTTCCTGGTCAACGTAGCCCAGGACCGCTTCACGCTCCAGCGCCGCGTGCTCCAGGTAGGTGGTCTGGTAGCCGGTCTCTACGACCACGTCCGAGCCCGCAAGAGCAGCATCCAGGTCCCCGTGGGCCAACCGGTGGGAAGTCAAGACATTGCCCCCCTGGTAGATGGGAAAGGCATCCTCTCTCAGGGCATCAGCGACGTCAAAGGTGTGGGGCAGCGGCTCGTACTGGACCCCGACTGCCTCCAGGGCCGCCCGAGCCTGCTCCGGGGAGGCCGCTACCACCAGCGCGACGGGAGCACCCTTCATCTTGACAGTGTCGCCGACCGGTGTGAGCACCGGCTCGTTCCGACTATAGTCAGAGAGGTCATTGGCGCCCGGGACATCGGCCGCGGTGAGAACACGCACCACCCCTGGCAATCGCTCCGCTTTGCCGGGGTCGAGCGAGAGCAAGCGGGCGTGATGGTGCGGGCTACGCAGCACCCTCGCGTGCAGGAGGCCCGGCACCGCCATATCTTCGACGTACTTGGCCCGGCCGGTTACCTTTTCGACCGAGTCCCTGCGCAGAGCATCCCCGCCCACCGGCGTTGCGCTGGAGGCAGGCGGCGACGGAAGGGCAGCCCGGGCCTGGTCCCTGCCTTCCCCTCGCATGCGAGCAGCCGCCGTCTCCACCGCATCAAAGATGGCCGAGTAGCCAGTGCAGCGGCAGAGGTTGCCCTCCAACGCCTCGACAATCTGCCCCCTGGACGGTTCTGGTTGGCGGTCGAGGAGAGCCTTGGCCGCCAGGAGCATTCCGGGGGTGCAGTAGCCACACTGCACCGCGCCCGCCTCGATGAACGCAGTCTGCAAGGGATGCAGTCCGTCGGGTGCCCCCAGGCCCTCAATAGTGAGAACCTGCCGGCCGGCAATCTTGCCCACCGGTGTGAGGCAGGAGCGAACCGGCCGGCCGTCCAGTAGGACCGTGCAGGCGCCACACTCCCCCTCAGAGTCACAGCCTTGCTTGGCTCCGGTCAGCCCCAGTTCGTTCCGGAGCAGGTCCAGCAGACTCTTGCCGGGATCAGCCTGGATCGCTACCGGCTGGTCGTTGAGAACGAAAGAGATGCTGTGCCGCTGCGGCATTCCACTGCTAATAGGCCAGGTGACGGGCGGACTCTTGTGCGCCGCCGCTCAATGGGACCGCGCTTCGCGCGCTTCGGCCGCCTGGAGGATGGCATCGATCTTCTCATGTACCTCCGGGGCCAGAGGGGGCGGCCGGTGGGTGGAGATGATTTCGTCTAACCTGGACTTGATGCGGTCGCCCATGGTCAGCGAACCGGAGGCTTCCCACTTTTCCCAGGGTTCGCGATCCATCAGGGTCGGGTTCCAGATCTCCTTGCGACAGCGCCGGGCGGTCTCCTTAGTGGAGACAAACTCCCCGCCCGGACCAACGCGGTCTATGAGGTCGAGCATCAGCGTGTCGTCGCTGATCTCGATTCCTCGCATGATCCGGCGGGTCATGGAGATGATCTCGTCGTTCATCACCAGCAGCTCCAGCGAGCCAAGGTTGGCGCTGTCCAAAAAGCCAACGTCGTGGACCAGCGAGGCGCCGCTCAGGCCAGAGAGGACCACCTGCATGGTGCTCTCGATGGCGGCCTGACAGTCAACCACTTTGGACTCGGAGGCTCCGGCGGTTCCCATGAAAGGAATTCCCAGGTGACGACATATGTCGGAGACAGCAGCGCTGTAGAGGCTCATTTCGGGAGAGCCATAGGCGCCTCGAGCACTACGCAGGTCCATTGCATCCGGCACGCCGCCGATGCAGACAGGAGTCCCGCGCCTCCTGAGCTGAATGATCGCCAGGCCACCCAGCGCGGTGGCCAAATAGGTGACCAGCACCCCTGCCCCGGTGATCGGGCCAGTGGTACCGGCCGTGCCGCTCCCCAGGAGGACGATGGGGAGGTCGTGGCCGGCCGCCCAGAGCACATTTGCCGTGTCTTCGTCGGGGAGGGTCAAGGGAGCCTGGGTGGTAGAGAAGAACGCCAGGAACGGCCGGCGACGTAGTTCCTCCTCGTCGCCTGCCACCGCCGCCGCTATCTGGTAGATGTCCGATACCTGCTCAACCGAGTAGGCCCAGGGGAGAACCGGCTTGACCGTGTTAGCCACCATCTCGGCAAACTCGTACACCGAGGCCAGAGAGGCAGTCACGTCATCGATCAGCCCCAGCGACATGACATAGTCCACGTTGTCCAGGGCATCGCAGACTCGGGCAGTAAGCCCTGGGTCCCCGCGGCGCACCATGCGCTTCTCCCCGCTCTGGGGGTCAGTAAAGTAGGTGCAGGTAGGGCCGGGGCCAAAGTGCACCCGGCCGGGGGTCACCTCGATGCGGGGAGTGCCGTCCCGCCCCCACAACGTGAAAGAACGAGGAGCGGCCGCAACGGCGTCCTGGATAATGGGGGCGGGAAAGCGCACCCGCACGCCGTCCACCCGAGCGCCGGCCGACGCCAACATCTCGCGCGCATCAGCATTGCGAACATCTAGTCCGGTGCGGTCCAGGCATTCCAGCGTTGCCTGGTAGAGCTTGTCGATCTGCCGGTCGGAGAGGACGCGGAAGAGCGGTGGCTGAAGGGAGACGTAGTCAGGTTCCATGAACTACTCCTAGTGGGTGCGAATCTGAGCCAAGGTCCGCGCCATCTCATTGTGGGCCAGGGTGACAGCAGTGTCCACTCCCATGCCCGGCTTTGCCATCAGGATGTCCGGCCGGGTCGCCAGCGCCACGTGGACCGACACCCGCGCCGAGAGCTCGGTCTCGGCGCAGCTGCCGCCCAGGAAAGCGCCGACGCCGCCCTCGCGGCAGGCCAACACCCCGTCAACCGAGTTGTGGACACTCCCCAGGTCGGGCATCTTGACCTGGATCATGTCGGCCGCGCCGGCCGAGACGAAGGCCCGGATATCCTCCAGCGTGTTGGCCCACTCGTCGGCGACCAGTTGAACCTTCATCTTGCGCATCCTCACATAGTCGCGCAGCTTTTTCATCATCTCTATCTGAGCAGCCCGGCTCTCCAGTACAACCGGACTCTCTATCCGCAGCGAGTAAGGGTGCGCGGCCTGTTCCAACGCATAGAGCTGGCCCAGAATGTGGCCCGGCTCCTGGTCATAGATCACTCCCAGCGCGCCGTGTACGTCCAGATGGATGGCCGGCCGGTAATCCGGCCCGCCGAGAGCCTGGATGCGGTCCACCAGCCAGCGGAGGTAGCGGATCAGTTCCACCCCCTCCTCGCCGAGCTGTCCCGGGATATCATCTATCAGGGCGTGCGGCAGGGAGGCAACCCGGCGGGCGATCATCTTGTCGGCATTGGAGTAGCGCTCGCCCCCCGACTGGGCGTGGATCGGCACCGGCCCGTCAGGCAGCGGCAAGCCCCACTCCTGCGCGATGACCTCAGCCATGGTGATGCCGCGTGCCAACGCCGCGGCCTGGAGCAGCGCCTGGCTGATGCCATAGCGAATCGCGGTATGAAGCGGCCTCTCTACCGTGACCTGCTCGGTCCGGCCGGGGTCCATCTCCTGCTGAACCGAGCGCACGAAACGAGCCGGGGCAGTCAGCAGCTCCCTGCGGGACATCCCCTGAGAGACGACAGGAGTGCCCTGAGCGCCGGCGTCTTCTGCCTCTGCAGCAGGCTCGGCGACCGGCCGGGTCACGGTGACGGGCTCGGTCAGTGCGTCTACCTCGGCCGCCAGTTCGCGAAAGCTGGTAACCGTCCGGCCCAGCAAGACCGGGGCCACCAGCTCACGGACAGTCGCAATACCGCCCTGAGCGCGGAACACCGGATAGCGGCCGGCCTTCCCACTGTAGGCTACCGACACACAGTCGCCCCAGGCAACACGGCCGTCGTCCAGCACCAGCCCCACCGACAGCGCTTCGGCCGGTTGGCGGACGGCGCGGAACCCCTCCGTCACGGGGGCGGCCGTGTAGCGGTCCGCGACGGGGACAGGGTTGGCCTGGAGAGCGGTCAGGTCCTCGTGATAGTAGGCGCCGACGGCCGGGACGGTCAATAGGTCAGTGATTTGCACGGGTGCGTTCGATCATCGGGTGAGGCAGCTCCACTAATCACCAAGCCTCGCCAGGCAGCCCGCAGCTCGCTGGTCTAGCTGCAGCAGGGCCAACGCAACCACCGTGGCCCAGGGCAATACCTTGAACTCGCCACCAGCCAGCGCAGCCTCGACCTCGGAGCGGCCGAGCAGCAGCAACTCCTGCTCCTCCAGATCATCAGCGTCCGGTTCGGCCACAGGCCGGGCCCCGAGAGCTAGGTAGAGATAAGCCCTCGCCATGCCACGGTTGCCACTCACCTGGTAGGTCCCCAGGTCAGTCCAGTCCGGCGCCTGATACCCGGTCTCCTCGAGAAGCTCCCTCTGCGCGGCCGCCAGCGGCTCCTCGCCCGGCTCCAGATAACCACCCACCGGGGCCAACGAGGTGCCTTCCACACCGTATTTGGTCTGCCGGAAAAAGAGGAACGAACCCTCCTCGGTCAGTGCCACCACGTTGATATAGTCAGGCGTGATGACCCAGGGCCAGTCACGTATGATCTGACCATCGGGCAGTTGGACGGTGTGGTTCTCGACCTGGAGGAACTTGCTGTGATCGAGGATGGTCTCTCGGGCAAGGGTCTTCCAGGGCTCCATAGCTTCACTTGTCTCAAGCGGTGTGGCCGGCGGTTAGCCGGCCTCAGGCAGGGCCTCTCGGACGGCCGCCACCAGCTCTCCGCTGGCGACCAGCTCTCGCACCGCCTCGATGTAGGGATACATGACCGCGTCGTGCTCCAGAAAGGGTACCCGCCGGCGTATCAATCGGTAGGCGGGGGCGGTTCCCTGGCCCAGCCTGGTGTCGGTGCCCATCACCTGGCGACGAAAGTCAATGCCTTGCGCGGCAGCAAACAGCTCCAGAGCCAGAATGCGCTCCACGTTATCGGCTATCTGTCGCGCCTGGCGGGCCGCGGCCGGACCCATGCTCACGTGGTCCTCGATGTTGGCGGAGGATGGGATAGTGTCCACACTCGCAGGGTGGGCCAACACCTTGTTTTCGGAAGCCAGCGCAGCGGCCGTGTATTGGGTCAGCATGAAACCAGAGTTCAGCCCACCGTGTTGGATGAGAAACGCTGGGAGAGTCTCCCGGTTGCTGGCCTCGTCCGTGAGGCGCATGAGGCGACGCTCCGAGATGTTGCCCAGTTCAGTGAGGGCGAGTGCCAGATAGTCCATGGCAATGGCAATAGGCTCGCCGTGAAAGTTTCCACCCGAGATAATGGTAGGTTGGCCCGTCTCGTCGTCAAAGAAGATGAGCGGGTTGTCGGTGGCGGAGTTGAGTTCGATCTCGAGCACCCAGTGGGCATAGAGGATGGCATCTCGAACCGCGCCGTGTACCTGGGGGATGCAGCGCAGCGTGTAGGCATCTTGCACGTTGGGCGATTCGTCCGGCCGGGTGAAGGTACTGCCTTTTGTGATCTCCCGCAAGAAGGCGGCGCACTCGACCTGGCGCGGGTGCGGCCGGGCGGCGTGGATGCGGGCGTCGAAGGCTCGCGGCGTGCCGTGCAGCGCCTCGAGGCTCAGGCAGCCCGCCACATCGGCCGTGGTGGACAGGTTCTCGGCCTGACACGTGGTCAGCACGCCGATGGCCGCCATCTGGGCCGTGCCGTTGCTGAGGGCCAGCCCCTCCTTGGCCGCCAGATCGAGCGCCGAGAGGCCGGCCCGCGCCAGCGCCTCTGCCCCGGACAGGGTCTCCCCCTCATATACCGCCTCGCCCAGGCCAATGAGAGGAAGAGCCATATGAGCCAGCGGCGCCAGATCGCCGCTGGCTCCCAGTGATCCCTGCTCTGGCACCACCGGATGAACGTCCCGGTTGAGCATCTCGATCAGCAGCCACAGCGTCTCCTGGCGGATCCCAGAGTGCCCTTTAGCCAGGGTGTTGGCGCGGATGAGAATCATGGCCCGGATGGCTGCCTGGTCCATCGGATCCCCCACACCGACGGCGTGGCTCATGAGGATGTTGCGCTGAAGCTGCGCCACCTGGTCGGGCGGGATGACCGTGTCCTTGAAGGCGCCAAAGCCGGTGGTGACACCGTAAACGATTTCGCCCCGTTCGACCAGCTCCTGCACTGCCTGCTCAGCGCGCCGGACCTTGTCCAGGGCCTCGTCAGATAGCTGGACCTCAATCGCGTGCCCACGTTCCGGTGCGTAGGCAACGGCCGTGACCTCTTCCAGGGTCAGCTTTTCGCCGTTCAGGAGGACTCGGTTCATCTAGCTCTCGTCCCGCTCCATCTGCCGTGGCGCCCCGCGACAGCCCTTCAGGGCATCATGGGCACCTTGACGCCGCGTTCCCGCGCCACCCCAATTGCCCTATCATATCCAGCGTCCGCGTGGCGGGCAACACCCATTCCGGGATCGGTGGTGAGGACCCGTTGCAGGCGAGCGGCCGCTTCCGGCGTGCCATCGGCAACGATGACCATTCCCGCGTGCTGGCTGTAGCCAATGCCCACACCCCCTCCGTGGTGGAAGCTGACCCAGGTAGCCCCGTTAACAGCGTTAATGAGCGCGTTGAGGATAGGCCAGTCAGAGACGGCATCCGAGCCGTCCTTCATCCCTTCGGTCTCGCGGCGGGGAGAGGCAACCGAGCCGGTGTCCAGGTGATCGCGGCCGATGACGATGGGGGCCTTGACCCGGCCGCTGGCCACCAGTTCATTGAACGCCAGGCCGGCCCTGGCCCGCTCGCCGTAGCCCAACCAGCAGATGCGAGAGGGGAGCCCCTGGAACTCTACTTGCTCCTGCGCCATCCTGATCCAGCGGACCAGATGCTCATCCTCGGGGAACAACTCGATGATTGTCTGGTCGGTGGCATAGATGTCTTCCGGGTCACCGGAGAGAGCCACCCAGCGGAAGGGGCCCTTGCCCTCGCAGAAGAGCGGCCGGATGTAGAGCGGAACGAAACCCTGGAAGTCAAAGGCGTTCTCTACCCCGGCGTCGTAGGCCCGCTGGCGGATGTTGTTGCCATAGTCAAAAACCACGCTCCCCTGGGCCTGAAAATCGAGCATCGCCTGAACGTGAGCCCCCATGGACTCCATCGCTTGGCGTTTGAACTCCTGCGGGGCGCGGTCACGCAGCGCCTTGGCCTCCTCGAAGGTCATGCCGCGCGGGAAGTAGCGAAGCGGGTCGTGGGCGCTGGTCTGGTCGGTGACCACGTCCGGGACCACCCCCCGCGTCACCAGCTCGGGAAGCACGGCCGCGGCGTTGCCGACCAGCCCAACCGAGAGGGCCTGCTCCTGGGCCACTGCGTCCTCGACCCAGGTCATCGCCTCTTCCAGTTCGTCGGTGATGCGGTCCACCTGCTTGAGCTTCAGGCGGCGTTCGGCGCGCCAGCGGTCGATCTCCACGATCAGGCCGACGCCCTCGTTCATTGTGATAGCCAGCGGCTGCGCGCCGCCCATCTCGCCCAGTCCTGCCGTGAGGACGAACTTGCCCTTGAGACTGAGCCAGCCCTGGGCCCGGGCGCAGGCACCCAGCGTCTCGTAGGTGCCCTGCAAGATGCCCTGGGT
Source organism: Ardenticatenales bacterium (assembly GCA_030593075.1). Classification (GTDB taxonomy): domain Bacteria; phylum Chloroflexota; class Anaerolineae; order Promineifilales; family UBA4811; genus JAUVHW01. The sequence continues at coordinate 3,177 of JAUVHW010000068.1, read as the reverse complement.
GCCGATGTAGATCCAGCTGCCGGCCGTCATCTGGCCGTACATTATGAGGCCTTGCTTCTCCAGCTCGTCAAAGTAGTCCTGGTTGGCCCAGGCAGGCACCAGGTTGGAGTTGGCGATCAGGACGCGGGGCGCATCTGGGTGGGTCTCAAAGACCGCTACCGGCTTGCCGCTCTGGACCAGCAGAGTCTCGTTTGGCTCCAGGTTGCGCAGGCTCTCCAAGATGGCGTCAAAGCATTCCCAGTTGCGGGCGGCCTTGCCGCTGCCGCCGTAGACAATGAGGTTATCCGGGTCGCCGGCCACTTCTGGGTCCAGGTTGTGCTGTATCATGCGGTAGGGGGCTTCAATCAGCCAGTTCGCGCAGGTCAGCTCGGTACCCCTGGGGGGGTGAACAACGCGCTTGGTCATGGGAGCCTCCAAATAAGCATCTTCGAACGGGTGAATCGCTTCAGCGGCTGTGGCGCCGGGGCCAGCTGGCGACAGAACAGCAAAGAAGGCACGAGAACCAGTTTTCGTGCCTTCGCTAGCTCCGCCAGACCTGGACTGCAGATCACCAGTCCTCTGCCATCAATGCTTTGCCGGTGCTAGCCGGGCCGGCTCTAGCCGGGCCGACTAGCGCCGGGCTGAGCAACACCGGGCCATCCGTCCACCCAAACGCCCACGAGGGGATATGCTACGACTCCCGGCGACAAGGCCGGCCGACAGGCGCTCGGCCGGGCCTCTAGTACACTTCTGGCACAAAGGTCTGATCGCTGATGGGAGGGCGCACGTAGCCTGTTCGGTCACGCCGGGGCGGCAGCTTGACCGGCTCGGGCGTCAAATCCTCGTAAGGTATCATGCTCAACAGATGGTTGATGCAATTCAAGCGGGCGCGTTTCTTGTTGTCGGCGTTGACCACATACCAGGGTGCCTGCTTGATGTCGGTGTACTTGAACATCTCATCCTTGGCTTTGGAATAGTCCACCCATCGCGCTCGCGATTCGAGATCCATCGGGCTCAGCTTCCACTGCTTGGTGGGGTCGTCAATGCGGGTCTGGAAGCGACCCTCCTGTTCCTCGTCGCTGACCGAGAACCAATACTTGATCAGGATAATGCCGGAGCGAACCAGCATGCGCTCGAATTCGGGGCATGAGCGCAGGAACTCGCGGTACTCTTCGTTAGTGCAGAAGCCCATCACCCGCTCGACGCCGGCCCGGTTGTACCAGCTGCGGTCAAAGAGCACCATCTCACCGGCGGCCGGCAGATGGGGGGCGTAGCGCTGAAAGTACCACTGGGTCTTCTCGCGCTCGGTCGGGGTGCCCAGCGCCACGACGCGGCAGATTCGGGGGTTGAGGCTCTGCGTTATGCGTTTGATGGAGCCCCCCTTTCCGGCCGCGTCCCGTCCTTCAAAGATTACGACAACCTTCAACCCCTTGTGTTTGATCCACTCCTGCAACTTGACCAACTCGATCTGGAGTCCAGCGAGGTCCTGCTCGTACTCCTTTCGTCTCAGCTTCGGGGGTCCCTGCTGAGTCTCCTCTTTCGGCTCGGGCGCCTTTTTTTCCTCGACTGCTTCAGTTCGCGGCCACTTGGCCTGTCTCTTCTTCGACACGGTATCCTCCAGACTCACTATGGCGATTCCGCACCTGCTTCCATCCCTCTCTCACGGCCCCTCATTCCAGACTACCCGCGGGGTGCCAAGTGCGCCAAGCTACTGCACGAGACGCTCTCGCAAGAATCATTATAGCACAGGTTCGAAAGGCAGCCCACACGGCCCGGACCGAGAACCGCTGTCATGGCGGGACAGGCTACGGCCGGTGCGGCCAGCCCGCTCTTGCTCACCTGCGTCAGTTCTTCCGGCCGGAAGCGACCTCTCTGGCGCCTTATTGCCTGCTGCCCTCAAAGCTGCCCAGGTGGGGCTTGGCCAGCACCTCCATAACGTGCAGGTCAAAGAACTGCTGCGCGTGAGCGGGGACCAGGACGACGGCTGTGTCAGCGCCGCGGCCGGTGCCGGCGATGGCGATGCAGGGCTCGCCCACCTGCACCAGCCCGGCGTCGGCCGCCATCAGCGCAATCTCAAAGCAGACCTTCATCCCCTCGCCAAAGGTGCGCAACGTGTGGGCGATGATCTCGTCGGTCAGGTAGGTCCCCAACTGTTTGCGGACGGCGCGGTTGACCCCGCCGAATGCGTGCTGGCAGGTGAGGATCTGGGCGCCGGCCGCCTGGATAGCAGCGCGGTTCTCCTCCGTTAGCTCCTGGACGTTGGGCCCGGGAAAGCCGGTGGAGTGGGTCACGACGACGACATCGTACCCCTGGAACAACTGGGCAGCCTGAACGCCGGTCACTCCCCGCGTGCTGGCGACCAGCACCGCGCCGATGCCCAGCTCCTCGGCCCGTCGTTTGGCAATCTCCAAAGTGCGAGCCGTGTTCTTGGGACCCGGCTTTTCAAAGTAGACGGCTGGGACAGTGGTCTCTGACATTGATCTCCCTTTTCATAACGCCAACGAAGAAACGGCTCATTCACCGCGGAGAGCGCCGCGTTCCTGAGGCCTCCATCGAGATCTCACTGGCTTCCAGTGAGACTCTCAGGATATTGCGGGCGTTCCTTTCTTCTCTCTGCGGTCTCTGCGTGCTCCGCGGTGAATCCAGTCCTCTCCGGGGAATCCTGCCACCAGTTCCGTGACCGTGTTTCCGGCCGTCGAGTCATCCGGCGTCGGTGATGTCCAGCACCTCGTCGATAATGCGGAGGCCATCGCGAAGTTCGCTCTCGCTGATGCAGAGCGGCGGAATCACAAAGATCCAGTTCCACTTGGAAAAGGTGTACATCCCCCGCTCCCGGAGCGCTTCCGGCACCTGGGCCATGACGCCCATTTCATCCGGCCTGGCATTCCAGGGCGCCAGGGGTTCTTTGGTCTCCTCGTCCTTTACCAGCTCGATCACGGCGAAGAGCCCGATGCTGCGCACGTCGCCCACGCTGGAATGCCCGGCTTTTAGTTCGTCGAGGCCTTCCTTGAGGGTCACCCCTATCGCCCGGGCGTTCTCCAGCAGCTTCTCCTCCTTGTAGACCTCAATTGTGGCGATGCCGGCGGCCGTGCAGACCGGATGGCCCGAGTAGGTGAGGCCCATGGGCAGCGGCTTGTCCTCAAAGTAGTCGGCGATGGCCCGGGAGACCACCACCGCGCCCAGCGGCACGTAGCCAGA
>JAUVHW010000419.1 GCA_030593075.1 Ardenticatenales bacterium | reverse complement strand
GGGGCTGTAGCTCAGCCGGGAGAGCGCTACAATCGCACTGTAGAGGCCAGGGGTTCGAGTCCCCTCAGCTCCACCAGCGAGCTGTCCCCGCAAGTTTCACGCTCGAGGGCCTGTGGCGCAGCCGGGAGCGCGTCTCAATGGCATTGAGAAGGTCGAGGGTTCGAGTCCCTCCAGGTCCACCAAGGCTGTTCGAGCAGGCAGCATTCGACAGCTAGAGCTTAACAACGAAAGAGTGTGCGTTGAGCAGGAGTAGTAGGTCAACCCCGCAGCGAGGTGGGACTACCCGGTGCAAGCCCACCAACGGCGCCCACGGGGTGTGCCCAGACCGAACTCGCCTGTGAGCATTGCCGGTGAACCTGCATAGGGGCGAGCGCCGCGCTCGTCCACAGGCAGCCAGCAACGGTTTGCGCCCGTTACCGCGCCAGAGTGGATGAGGAGAGCGCTGCTCCTCATCAACCAGGGTGGTACCACGGAGACCCAACCCCAGCAGGGGTATGCCTGAGCCCTTCGTCCCTGAGACGAAGGGCTCTTTTTGTAGGGAGGAGAGATGAGTGAACGTTACAGTCCGGAAGCGATAGAACCCAAGTGGCAGCAAAGGTGGGAAGCGGATCAACTGAACCGCGCAGTGATTGACGCGGACAAGGAGAAATTCTACTTCCTGACCATGCTGCCCTATCCCTCGGGCGACCTACACATCGGCCACTGGTACGCCATGTCCCCTTCGGACACCAGGGCTCGCTACCTGAGGATGAAGGGGTACAATGTGATGTTCCCCATGGGTTTCGATGCTTTCGGGCTTCCGGCCGAGAACGCAGCTATCCAGCGCGCCGCCCATCCCATGAAATGGACCATGGGCAACATTCAGAAGATGCGCCGCCAGCTGCGCAGCATGGGAGCCATGTTCGATTGGGAGCGAGAGGCAGTCAGTTGCGACCCCCGCTACTATCGCTGGTCCCAGTGGTTCTTCCTCAAGCTGTACGACATGGGGCTGGCGTACCGCGCGGCCGCGGCCGTTGATTTCTGCCCCCGGTGCAACACCACGCTGGCGCGGGAGCAGGTCTGGGGGGAGGACCGCCACTGCGAGCGGTGCAGCACCCCGGTGATCAAGAAGGACCTGACCCAGTGGTTCTTCCGCATCACCGAGTACGCCGACGAGCTGCTGGATTTCTCTCAGATCGACTGGCCCGAGCGGGTGGAGACGATGCAGACCAACTGGATCGGCCGCTCCGAAGGCGCCGACGTCACCTTCCTTTCGGAAGAAGAGGACCCCATTGAGGTCTTTACCACCCGGCCGGACACCCTGTGGGGCGCGACCTTTATGGTGCTGGCCCCCGAGCATCCGCTGGTGGACAAGCTGACCAGCGACGAGTACCGGCCGGCTGTCGCAGAGTATCGCCGCCAGGCTGAGCGCCAGAGCGAGATCGACCGCATGGCGACGGACAAGGAAAAGACGGGTGTCTCTATCGGGGCCTATGCCATCAACCCGGTCAACGAAGAGCGAATCCCAATCTGGATCGCCGATTACGTGCTGATGACCTACGGCAGCGGCGCGATCATGGCCGTGCCGGCCCACGACGAGCGGGATTTCGAGTTTGCGCTCAAGTTCAGCCTGCCCATCATCCCGGTCATTGCCCAGGCAGGCGCGGCCGCCAAGAGCGAGGTGCGGCCGGGGAGCTGCGACGAGGGGTTTGCCGCCGCTCTGGAGGCGGCCGGCATCCCCTTTGAGGAGCGCAATGGCAGTTTGCTGATCACGATGACAGTAGAACAGGCAGACGCCTACGTTCCGCTCGTTCGGCAGCATCTCCTACCCAACAACTGGATCGAGGTGGTAGGCGCCCGGTGGCTTTTCATCTTTGGCCACGACGAGGAAACCGAGGTCCTCCCGC
>JAUVHW010000343.1 GCA_030593075.1 Ardenticatenales bacterium | reverse complement strand
TAGCGCGTGCGGTCGATCAGGTCCGGCCGCCACTGGGCCCACTTCCAGTTGTCCAGGGTGTGATCGTCGGCCAGAAAGCCTCCGCCCGGCCTGGCGCGATGGATCACATCGCGGGCCAGCGTGCGCTCGCTGACCTCCACTCCGCTCATCACGTAGCGCACATCGCGGATGATCTCATCTGCCACCACCAGCATCTCCATCGAAGAGGTGGTGCCGTACTCGATGTAGCCGACGTCGTGGACCAGGTTGCAGCGGGTCAGAAAGGCGCTCATTACGGTAACCGTGGCCTCGATCCCGGCCTGAGCGTCCACCACCTTGCTGTCGGTAGCCCCGGCCGCGCCCCAGGCGGGCAGGTCGTAATAGCGGGCGATGTCGGTCCAAGCAGCCATGCCCGTGGGCCACTCGGGAGAACCATAGCTGACTATGGCAGATTTCATGTCCAGCGCGGCCGTGTTCATACCGTAGAGAAAGGGCGTGCCCGGCCGCACCAACTGGGTGAGGACCAGCCCGGCCAGACACTCGGCGTTGCCCAGCGCCAGCGCTCCAGCCAGAGTAACCGGCCCGCCGCCGCCGGTGTTGGGTGAAGGCGGATAGGCGGTGGGGATGCCCTTGTCGGCACAGAACAACAGCTTGTCCACCGACTCGTCGGGGAAAAGCAGGGGAGAGATGGCTTCACCGTAGTACATCATGAACGGCTTCTCCCGCAGCTCGGTTTCGCCGCCGGCGACGGCACAGGCGATGGCGTAGATAGCCTCCATGTCCGCGCGGTCCTTGGCGGTGTAGACGTTGGGCTTGGTCGACCCTCGAATCATGCGGATGAAGCTGTGCAGATAGTGGTCTGCGGCCGGCACATCAGAGGGGGTAGCCATGGACATGACAAAGCCTATCTGGTCCAGCCCATCGCTGAGGTGGGCGATGCGCTGCACATCCTCGGCCATCGCCATGCGCCGTTCACCGGTCTCTACGTCGATGGTATAGATGCAGTCAGAGCCCGACCCGAAAAAGACCTTGCCGGCCTCCAGCGGCATCACCAGTTCGCCAAGCCGGTCGTACATGGGGATGCGCGAGGGCGCGGCGCCTATGGCGTCCATGACCATGTAAGGCGGTATCTTAATCCGGCTTTCGCCGGCTCGGTCAGCCGACACACTTGACTCCCATGCGCCCGCCTCCAGCAACAGCTGGCGGGCGGCCTCGTTCTTCATCACGATGCCGGTCCCGGAGAGGACGTCCAGGCTGGTATTGTGGATGGCCTGGATCTGCTCGTCAGAGAGCATCCGCATGGTGGGATGCAGAGTCGAAATGGGAATCTGGTTAGTCACAGGGAAATCGCCTCAAGATGATAGTGCGCGCCGGCACCAGGAAACGCCTGCAACAGGCCGGCGCGCACGGCTAGACCCATTGTTGTTTCTGTGTGGCGGGTGGCTAGCCGACCGGGCAGTGCCGGTCGGCGTTTCCGGCCGGGCTTCTAGGCTACCAGGTCGCGCGCGGTGTCCACGGCCGCGGCCGCGTCGGGAGCGTAGGCGTCGGCGCCGATCTCCTTGGCAAAGGCGGCCGTCACCGGCGCACCGCCGATCATCACCTTGACCGACTCCCGCTGCCCCGCTTCCTCCAAGGCTTCGATGGTGGCCTTCATGTTGACCATGGTGGTGGTCAGCAAGGCGCTCATGCCAACCAATTCAGGCTGGTGCTCGCGAACCGCGTCCACAAAGGCCTGAGGCTCCACATCAGTCCCCAGGTCGACGGTCTGGAAGGCAGCGCCTTCCAGCATCATCTTGACCAGGTTCTTGCCGATGTCGTGCAGGTCGCCCTTGACCGTTCCAATGACGAGCTTGCCTGCGCCGGCGGCGTCGACTTCTGAGAGCAAGGGGCGCAGGATGTCCATCCCGGCGTGCATCGCTCGCGCCGCGATGAGCACTTCGGGCACAAACAGATCGCCGGCCTTGAAATCCCGGCCTACTTGATCCATGCCGGCGATGAGCCCACCCGACAGGATCTCCTCAGGGGCCATCTCCTTGTCCAGCGCATCTTGGACCAGGGCACTGACCTTCTCTTCCTCGCCATCATACAGATTCTCGGCGATTTTCTGTAGGATTTCCGACATGTCTTTGTCTCCCAAGTGACGTGAAACAGAATAAGAACCAGCATGGGCCCCGCCGTAGCGCGGCCCGCTCCTCGTGGGCGATCAGTTGTCTATTGCGTATCCACTCCTCCTGCACGGCTGTTTCTGCGCCCAGCCAGACCGGCCCGAGAGCCCGGCCGGCGGAGGCAGACAGGGTCAACACTATCTACGGAGGGTGCTGCAAAAGGAGCCCGCCGCCTGCGGGAGGGATGAGCGGGCCCGCCTGTTTCCCTCTCCAGCGCACAACCACCGGCGGACTGGCGTTCCATCCGTCCTTCCACACCCTCTCTCCGCCATGTTCGCAGGCTGGAGTCAGCTCTGAGCCAGACGCCAGCCGTACTGCCGCTGGTAGTACTCTTTGTACTCGCCAGACTTTATCTTGCGCCACCACCACTCGTTCTCCTGGTACCAGCGCACGGTGAGTTCAAGTGCCTCGGCGCAGCTGTGGTCGGGCTCCCAGCCGAGAGCACGTATCTTGCTCACGTCAACGCTGTAGCGCCGGTCGTGGCCCTCCCGATCCGGGACGTGGCGGATCAAGCTTTGCGGCTTGCCCAGCAGGTCGAGGACCAGGTGGGTCATTTCCAGGTTGGGCATCTCAGTGCCGGTCCCTATATTGTACACCTCGCCAAGCTCGCCCTTGTGCAGCACCAGGTCAATCCCTTCACAGTGGTCCAGCACGTACTCGTAATCGCGCACCTGAAGACCATCTCCATACACGGGCAGTGGCTCGTCGTCGATGGCATTGGTCACAAAGAGCGGCACTACTTTTTCGGGATACTGGTATGGCCCAATGTTATTGGCGCCCCGCGTGATCGATACCGGCAGACCGTAGGTCACGCGGTAGGCGCCCACCATCAGATCGGCGCTGGCCTTGCTGGCAGCATAGGGGCTGCGCGGAGCGACGGCATCGGTCTCCCTGGAGGAGCCAACCGGCACGTGCCCGTAGACCTCGTCGGTGGAGATCTGATGATAGCGTTCGAGGCCGAACTTGCGGGCCGCCTCCAGCAGGACGTAAGTGCCATAGACGTCGGTCTTGACAAAGGCGTCGGGGTCCATGATCGAGCGGTCGACGTGAGAGTCGGCCGCGAAATTCACGATAGTGTCGATCTGGTGCGCTCGGATGGCCTGCTCCACCGCGGCCGCGTCGCAGATGTCGGCCTGGACGAATGCATACCGGCCGGCGAACTCTTGCTCGACATCCTTCAGGTTATCTAGATTGCCGGCGTAGGTGAGCTTGTCGTAGACCAGTGCCGAGTAGCTCGGGTAGCGCTGCAGCAGGTACCGGGTGAAGTTGGAGCCGATGAACCCG
>JAUVHW010000164.1 GCA_030593075.1 Ardenticatenales bacterium | reverse complement strand
GCAATCCCGGCGTCGTTCAGCGCCCCGCTCACCGCGCTTGCCGTTTGCCGCAGCTGGCTGTAGGAGGTAAATAGCACCATGGTGCGGCCGCGCAGCGCCTTGCAGAGCGCTATCAGGCTACTTTCGATCAGCCGCTGGTATCCTGGCTGGCGCGGCTCCGGCATGTCGGTCGGCAGGTAGAGCAGGGTGCTGGACTCAAAGTCAAAGGGAGAGCCGACTGCCAACTCCTCCGCCTCCCAGGCGTGCAGCCGCTCGCGAATATAGTCGAACCCACTCCGGCCGTCCGAAGAGGGGGAGCTGGTCTGCATCGTGGCGGAGGTCAGGATGACGCTGCGCTTCTGGTGGAACAGGTGCTCCTGCACCAGCGGGCCCACCTGCAGCGGCGCCGCGTGCAGCGAGATGCGGTCGCCTCGCACCGGCAGCTCGACCCAATAGATGGTCTCGTCCGAGGGGTTGTAGACCAGCTCGTCCACGTTGCGCCGCGTCTCGGCGATGTTCCGCTGCAATGCCTTGACCCGCATCATCAGGTCCTCGCCATCCGGCAGCTCGAACGAATCGGTGATGTCGTCCAGCTCCCGGTTCAGCCGGCGCAGGCCCTCCACCAGCGAGTGGAGCCGCTGGCTCACCGACTCCCAGGCCACCTCCACGGGCTCCCAGCCGGGCTGCCGGCGCAGCCCGCCCGTGATCAGGATTCGCGCGCTGTACTGGCGGGACCCGCCGCCGCCGTGCTCTTGCAGAAAACGGCCGATCACCGAATAAAAGCTGGTCGCGCCCCTTCCGGCCGTCCCGGCCGCCTCCTGCAGGTCCAGCAGCAGGCTCTCTACCGGAGCTAGGAAATCGGGCGGTAGGGTGGCGCGGCAGCGGCCCAGCAGCTCCATACCCAGCCCCCGGGCCCAGGTCAGCTCCCGCAATTGCCGCTCGATGGCCCGTACGTCCACCTCGAAGCTCAGTCCGTTGGTGGTAGCGTCCTCCAGGTGGTGGGCCTCGTCCACCACCAGGTGTCCATAGTTGGGCAGGATGCGGTTCCCCGTGACAATGTCGGAGAGCAGCAGAGCGTGATTGACGACGATGAGGTGAGCGTTCTCGGCCGCCTGCCGGGCAGCGTGCACCGGACAGCCGCCGGGAAAGCTGGCGCAGGTTTCGGCCGTGCACCCCTCATTGTCCGCGCTGAGCCGCGCCCAGGCGAACCGCTCGCCCGGGGTGCGCAGACTGATCTCGCCCCGCTCCCCGGTTTCGGACCCCGGCAGCCAGATGAGCAGCTTGGCCAGAAGCCGCATCTCGTTGGCATCGGCCGGGCCGTTGCGGCGCAGAGCGTTGACCATCCGGGGACAGACGTAATTGCTCCGCCCTTTGAGCACGGCCGCCCGGAACTCGAAAGGCAGGATCGCCTGTAGGTCGGGGATATCCTTGCTGACCAGCTGGTCCTGCAGGTTGATGGTGTTGGTAGAGATGACCACCCGGTCGTCGTTCTCGACCGCCCAGTGCACGGCCGGCAGCAGGTAGGCCAGCGACTTCCCGATGCCGGTCCCGGCCTCTGCCATCAGATGGTCGCCGCGGTTCAGGGCCTCGGCCGCCGCGTAGGTCATTTCCACCTGCGGCGGCCGGTGCTCAAAGCTGGTGAAGCGCTGGGCAAAGAGTCCCTCCTCCTCCAATAAACCGGCGATCGCCTGCGCGTCTATCTCGGCAGGGGGGTCGGCCGGGCGGAGCGTCTTGCCGCTTCGCTTGGGCGCCTGGAAGAGCGCCCGGTGCCGGCGTCCGGCGCCGCGATGGGGGCCGCCGTCGCGCCCCGCGCCGGCGGCCGCCGTCGCGCGGCCGGTCATAGCCCCCCGGCTCACCGCGCCCAGCGCATCGGCAAAGAGCGACACTTCAGGCCAGAAGACAGTCCGGCCTGCCTTGACGATTTCCTCCAGCGTCTCGTAGGGGAGCGACTCGGCCCTTTTCGCCAGCGCGCGGAAGAGCCGGGCCGCCAGCAGCGCGTCGGTCAGCGCCCGGTGGCGACGCATACCCTCGGGCACCGGGATTTCCAGCTGGCGGGTCAGCGCGCCCAGGCTGAAACGCCCGGCCGAGGGGAGCAGCACCGAGGCCAGCTCCAGGGTATCCAGCGCCTGGTTCTCTTTGCACATACCGTTGCGCTGCAGGAAATCCAGGTCGAAACTGGCGTTGTGGGCCACCAGCGTGCGGTCCTCGACCAGGCGAGTTACCTGGTCACGGATCTCGCCGAGCCGGGGCGCCCGCTCTACGTCTGCCTGGGTGATGCCCGTCAGCTCGGTGATCTGGGGCGGCACCCGCCGGCCGGGGTTGACCAGGCTGGACCACCTTTCCAGCTCCTCGTCGCCCCGAAAGACTAGCACGCCGATCTCTATGATGGCGTCCCGCTCGGGGTCCAGGCCGGTGGTTTCGACGTCAATGCTGGCGTAAGTGGAACTCACACTGCTTCCCCAGTAGGTGAACAAATGTGCGAACTGCCAGCATTATACCCCGGCCGGGCTGGGGCGCAAAGGCCGAGCCGGCCGCGCTCCTGGCACTTGCCCGAAGTTGGCGCCGGTGCTATAATGTTGATTATCGGGCGAGTAGCTCAGTTGGTTAGAGCGCACGGTTCACATCCGTGAGGTCATGGGTTCGAGTCCCCTCTCGCCCACAGGGGTGACGGCCGGCAACCCCGTGCCGGCCGGGAGGACCCCGGGGACAGAATGCGCCGAGGCGTCCCTCTGAGGAGACGATCATCTGCGAGTCGACCGGGCAGGCGTTGCTGCCTGTTCCGGGCTGCGACGCTGCCCCAGCGCCTGCTCTGCATGACACCATGCCGGCCGCGGTGTTACTGGCGGTGCTGACGAGTTGGCGGCGCCTCGGCCTGGTAGGGAGCCGTTCCCAACGGGTGATGGTGCAGTGACTGAACTGGAAGGCGGCAAGCGGGCGATCCAAGAAGCCCAGGCCGCTCTGCGGCAGGCTGGCGAGCGCCTCCAGCTCGAGCTGGCAAAGCGGGAGCGGGCAGAGGAGGAACTCCGACAGGCCCACCGTGAGCTGGAATCCCGTGTGAAGCAGCGCACCGCGGATCTGTCGGAAGCCCTGAAGAGGCTCAAAGAGCAGATTGCCGAGCGCAAGCGGACAGAGGCGGCCTTGCGCAGAGCCGAGGCCGAGACTCGCGAGCGACTGAAAGAGCAAATCGCACTGCGCGAGGCGGGCGCTGCCATTTCCTCGACCCTGGACCGGGCCGATGTGCTGACCCGCATTGCCGAGCAGATGGGCCAGGCCGTAGACGCCACCAGCGTCTATGTGTGTACCTACGATTCTGAGAGTATGCTCTCCACGGTAGCCGCTGAGTACATAGGCCCCGAGGCTTCCGCCAAAGAGCAGGTGTCCGATCTCGGCGCCCAGTATCGGGAACACAGCGTGCGACGTGTGGAAACCATGCAGTCGGGGCGGCACGAGATCGTCAACCTGGACGACTCAGATCTGGACGAAGCTGAGAGAGCACACATGCTCGAGTACGGAGCCCAGACGATACTGTACGTCCCGCTATGGATCCGGGAGCAGTACCTCGGGTTCATCGAGCTGTGGGAAAGTAGGCATCAGCGGGAGTTCATGCCTGAGGAGATTGCCCTGTGCCAGGGGATTGCGCAGCAGGCGGCTATTGCCATCGAGAACGCCCGCCTGTACGGCCGGGCGCAGGAGGAGATAGCCGAGCGCAGCCGAGTTGAGAAGGAGCGCGAGGTCCTCTTGGAGAGGATACGCAAGCGCACTCGGTTGCTGGTTCAGATCCTGGATGCCGTGCCGGACGGAGTCCTTCTGTTGAGCGACCAGTTGTGCGTCATCCTCGCCAATCCGGCCGCCTTGGGGTTTCTCGACACTCTGGCCGGCGCCGACGTTGGGGACATCCTAACTCACCTGGCTGGCGTACCATTGGGGGATCTGTTGAAACCGCCCGCCCAGGGGACGTGGCACCAGGTGAAGGCTGCTGGGCGCTACTTTGGGGTCGTCGCCCGCCCAGCTCATCACGGGCGTACGGGCCAGGGGTGGGTACTGGTGCTTCGAGACGTGACCGAGGAGCGCCTGACCCAGCGCCGCGTTCAGCAGCAGGAGCGGTTGGCGGCCGTGGGCCAGCTAGCGGCCGGCATCGCCCACGATTTCAGCAACATCATGTCGGTAATCGTCCTGTACGCCCAGGTTCTGCAGCGGTCCCCCGACCTCTCAGACAAGGCCTGCGAGCGTCTGGCGACTATTGACCAGCAGGCCACGCGAGCAACCGATCTGATCGGCCAGATACTCGACTTCAGCCGCCGATCAGTGGTCGAGCGCCGGCCGGTGGACCTGGTGCCTCTGCTGAAGGAACACGTGAAGCTGCTGGGCCGCACCATGCCGGCGAGCATCAAGATCAGACTGGTTTGCGGGGACGGCGCATACGTGGTCAAGGCTGATCCGACGCGTGTGCAGCAGGTGATGATGAATCTGGCTGTCAACGCGCGGGATGCGATGCCGGAGGGAGGTAAGCTGCGCATCGAATTGGAGCAAGTGTCGGTAGCGGATGGCGAATCGGCCCCTCTGCCGGAAATGGGCGCCGGCGACTGGGTGAAGGTGGCAGTGTCGGACACCGGCCGCGGCATCTCGACCGACGAGCTTCCCCACATATTCGAGCCCTTTTTCACTACCAAGGAACCGGGCAAGGGCAGTGGCCTGGGGCTGGCGCAGGTGTACGGCATTGTGAAGCAACATGACGGCCACATTGACGTGAGAACCAGCCCAGGACAGGGCGCCACGTTCAGTCTCTACCTGCCTGCTATGCTGCAGCCGGAACCCGCAGAGACGCAGAAAAAGGACCCGGCGGCCGTCCCCTTGGGTGATGGACAGACCATTCTGGTGGTGGAAGACAACATGGACGTCCTCCGAGCATTGACCACCAGCCTGGAGGGGATGAACTACCGTGTGCTGGAAGCCACCAACGGCAAGGAGGCGCTAGAGGTCTTTGAGCGGCAGTCGCACCAGGTTGCTCTGGTGTTGACCGATCTGGTGATGCCAGAGATGGGAGGCCAGGCGCTGATAGGCGCGCTGCGCCGGCGAGACCCGGATGTCAAGCTGGTGGTTGTGACCGGCCATTCAATGAAGGATGGTGGCGAGGGTCTGGAGGCGGCCGGTGTGACTGCCCGGCTGCAGAAACCCATCGACCTTGACGAGCTGGCGGAGGTCATCGCGCGCGTTTTGAGAGACGGCTGAGCGGCCGCTCTGGCTCGAGGACACCCTCTGGTCCGCGCGCGTGAGGAGAGACGGCCGGGGATCGCATGGCTCAGTCTGTGCAGACGCTGTGATGATAGCTAGCCTTGACGTCACGCTCGAAGCGTGCCCTACTGACCATCGCCCAAGGAAACCGGCATCCCGGATCTGAACCGTTCTTGCCGGACTGCCACCTGGGCCAAGGGCGGCAGGATGATTGAGGATACCTGTCCAACGCAACCAGAAGGTTGACGGGGAGCAGGCGTAGTGGTATACTGATTATACAAGCAGAGTACGCTCAATCCCGATACTGTTCGGCCAGGCGCCGCCAGTCGGGTAGCGTAGCGTATCGAGCCAGGGCGGCGGCCCGAACGTGATCAGAGCCTTTCGAGGGCCGCTCGCTTGGTTTCGAGACGGTCTTGTGGGCCTACCCTCCGATACCTTCTGCTGCTCAAGCCGACCCTCGAGCAGCGCTCGCTTGATCGAACGGTATCGGGGCTGATCCCCAAGCAGGGAGTGGGGGAACCACTGTGGGGTGAATCTCGTCTGCGCAACGAGTAGGGTAGGCCTCCAGCGCGAGCACGCCAGCTGACCCCGTCGCCAGCAGGAAGCAACAACTGAAAAGCTGGGCGCTTCAATGGACCGGTGTGGCCTGCTGCTGCACTGGTCTTTTTTGCAGCGCTTGCACATAGCCCCCGACACAACCGGGGCAGCCCTCGCGGCCTAGCCGCGCAGGGGCATGCAGTATCGCGTATCCAGCATCCAGCACAAGACGCTCAGACCACATAGCGGAAGGAGGTACGATATGAAAGGTGTGATTCTGGCCGCCGGTGATGGCAGCCGTCTCGATCCCCTCACCCGGCGGATACCCAAGCCGCTGATGGCAGTCGCTGGACATCCTCTGGTGACGTATGGGCTGGACGCACTGATCGAGGCAGGGGTGACCGAACTGACTATCGTTGTGGGGCACCTGGGTGACCAGATTCGACACGCGCTGGGCGAGATCCATTATCGCAGTCTGCCCCTGACCTACGTGGAGAGTCTGGACAGGGACGACGGTAACGGCCTTTCCCTCTACGCGGCACACGAGGCGGTTGGAGAGGAACCATTCATCCTGACGATGGCCGATCACCTGATCTCGCCGCGCCTCGTCGGGCGGCTGCTGGCAACGCGGCCCACGCAGGATGCCCTTTGTGTGGATCGCCAGCCCTCCCCCATCGTTCAGGTGGATGACGCCACCCAGGTGTGGGTGGGCCGAAGGGGGTGGATCAAGCGGATCAGCAAGAATCTCGTGCGCTGGAACGGTCTGGATACAGGTGTATTCTGGCTGACGCCGGCCATCTTCCAGGCGGTGGAGGACCTGCGCGCAACCGGCGTCTCCGCGCCCACCGTCACCCAGGCGTGCCGCTGGCTGATCGAGCACGGAAGCGGGCTGAGGGCCTGCGACGTGTCGGGCCTATTCTGGATGGACGTGGACACTCTGGCCGACCTACGGGACGCCGAGCGCGTGCTGCAGGCGCGCAGCAGACCGCTTCTCCCGCCATCCCTCTGTGGGAAGGCGTGACCGTTTCGCACGCGCGTACAGCTATCATCACCGTCGCCGGGAGAGCGGAGGGTGGGCCCGGTGCGCTAGTCAGTTTGTGCGGGATGCCCGTGGTCGAAAGGCTGCTGCGCACGCTGCGGGCCATCGGGGTGCATAGCGTCGTCCTCATTGCGGAAGATGGTGAACAGGAATGGCTGCCATCGGTGCGGACCAGAGCCGAGCGCCTGGGGCTGTCTGCAGAGGTGGCAGACCTCGCACGCGACGTTGCGAGCCTGGGGCTGGCCCCCGACCAACGCGTCCTCGTCGTGGACGGTGAATATGTCCTTGACGAGCGGATCCTGTCCGCGCTGCTGGCGCAGCCGGACGGGTGCGTCGTGGCCTACGACAGCCAGCCCGCGTCCGCCCAGGCCGTGCCCGTGGCGGTGGAGGATGGGCGGCTGCGGGCCATCGGCACAAAAGTCGCCACCGCCCACGGAGGATATGCTGGAGCAACCGTGTGCCCGGCGCGGGCATTGGGCATCCCACGCGAGTGGGGAGACAGGGGATGGGTCGGGCAGCTGCACGCGCTGGCCAGCGCCCGCCCCATTGCCGCCCTTGATGTGGGCGCCGTTGACCCCTACGTTCCCGGCTCCAGACGGGCAGTCCGACCTCTCTGGTTCCGCATCCGGACGCAGGCCGACGCGGAGCACTGCCGGGACGCGCTCGTCGAGAGCGCGCAGAAGGGCACCCTCGACGTGATTGCCTGGTACCTCCACCGTCCCATAGAAAACTGGATCGTGCGTCACATCGCGGGGCTGCCCATCACGCCCAATCAGATGAGCGCGCTCACCAGCCTGGTCGGGTTCGGTGTGGCCGCGCTGCTCCTGAGCGGCAACTTGCTTCCTGCCGTGTTGCTGGCGCTGGTGGTTAACGTGATGGACGGGCTGGACGGCAAACTGGCTCGCGTCAAGGGGCTCACCTCCAAGCTGGGCGAGTTGGAACATTCGTTTGACTGTCTGTACGAGCAGGCGTGGTACGCCGGCTTTGCCTGGGGGATGTACCGTCTGAGCGGGAGCCTGCTCCCGGTGGCACTCGGTACGATGATGCTGCTCTGCGACGCCTTTTCCCGGCACGTCTCGATGCAGTTCAAACAGGTGACCGGCGTGTCGTTGGCCGACTATGCTCCTTTCGACCGGGCGTTCCGCCGCTTCGACGGCCGGCGCAACACCTATTCTCTCCACCTGCTGCTGAGCACCCTGCTGGGCGTGCCGCTGGTGGCCTCGTTCACCATGGCCTTGCACGCTGCTGTCACGGCTGCCGTCTACGCCGTCCGGGCCGCGCTCCACCTGCGCCGGGCCGACCAGGGCCACGGCCGCTCGGCATGATGCGCCGGCCGGAGCAGGGCCTGGGCATTCCGGCCGCGGTGCTGGTCCAGCCCT
>JAUVHW010000358.1 GCA_030593075.1 Ardenticatenales bacterium | reverse complement strand
AGGGTTGTTGGGCCTGTTGCTGCTGGTGGTCTTGGTGGCTGCCGCGGTGCTGGCTATTGAGAACCTGGAGAGACACCCGGAACCGGCCGCGCAGGCGCTGCAGTCGCCTATCGAGCCGCAGATCGAGGGTTTCCGTCCACCCCCGGAAGCGGACTTGGACGTACTCCGGTCGCCCCTGCCCCTTCCGCCCACGAGGGACTGTTCCGTCACGATTACGCCTCCCGTCGTTGAACCCGCTCTGGGCCCCACTCCCACCCCATTTCCGGACCGAGGGGTGCGGGTCAGCCCGGCTACCGAGGTGATCCTGTCCGGGGCCGACGTCGCAATCGAAGAGCTGGGCGACCTCGACTTGGGCGGCGACACGTTGGTTGCCGCTGTTCGGGTGCCCGGCGGGATGACAGTTGTGGCTATTGACCTCCCAACCGGGCACGTTACGCGTCTCGCCCGCGTGGCCCACCGCGCCATCACGCGGCCGCAGATCTCGGGCCGGTACGTTGCCTGGTTAGAGTCGGTGCCGCAGGCGGATTCAGACGTGCACCAGCTGCGGGCCTTCGAGCGTGCCGCGCAGCGCGAGTTTACCGTAGCGCAGGGCTCCGTTCGTCGACTCGACTTGAACGAAGACATTCTGGTGTGGGGGGAAGCGCGTCAGAGTGGGTGGGGTATCTACGGATACGACTTGCGGGCCGGTCGGGAGCTGATCGTGGCGGAGGGGCCCGTGGGGCAGCGGCAGGAGGTGCGCGCATTTCCTCGCGCCTGCGGCCGGGAGTGGGCCATCTACCTGCAGTACGAGTATGCCGACCCGACTGAGGCCGACCTCCTCGCCCACAATCTGGCAACCGCCGAGGACATCGTGGTCGGTCAAGTCCCATTCCCGCCTGACGCGAGCGCCGGCAGGCAGCACACCTGTGACGGCGATCGAGTGGCCTGGGTCAGCATGCGAACAGAGCAGATCACTCGCCAGGAAACAAACTCAGTAACAGGGCAGTCAGAGACGGTCACCAGCACGAGGTGGTTCTATGAGCAGCATCTCTACGACCTGTCCACCCGCACGGACCGGTTGCTCGACGTGGCGGTGCGCGGCCTGCCTATGCGAATGATGCTTGAGGGCGACACCTTGATTGGCCCGGGCACCTATGATCTACAGAGAGGTGTCCCTTTCAGTATCCTGCCTGCTTTCCCGCCGCTTGAGCCGGGCGCCAGTGGCCGGCTCCTGCTGTCGAATGACCGGTTGGTCTTGCTCGTGAGGGACCGGTCCGGATGCTCCCAACGCCTCTTTACGGCCTTTGTTGTTCGCGATCCACTCCAGTAGTAACGGAGAGCAGAGGACAAGAGATGCATCCTTCGCGGTTGCTCTTGCGTTCTCCATTTGTGGTTGCCGTCGCCCTGCCTCGACCGCTGCTTCTCCTGCTTGGCTCAGCCGGCCTTTGCGGCCATTTGCAGTGACCTTTCCTTGGTGGGGAGGCTTGCCTCGACAGCCGTAAGGGGACCGAGCGCGAACTTTCCACTCGTCACTTCTTCGAGTCCGGGTGGCAGTTCGGCGGCGGGTATCACTACGGGGGCACCCCGTCCATCGCCTCTTGGCTACTGACGGACGACACCGGCACCCCCGAGCACGACTGGCACAAGGCATATTCGAACTCCGGTGACGAATGGCAGTGGTTCGCCCTGTGGTATCTTGGCGGCGAGACGTGGCCCTGAGTGTACACAGCGGAACTGCACCACACCGCCAACTCAGGAACTCAGGCCGGCTGATAGCTCGTCGCTTGGCGCCGTGTCCACTTGGCCACGAACTGCCCGCGGCAAACTCGCAAAGGTAGTTCGCCTCTTTGCGAGGGCCACTGCTGACCCTCACAGTCACTGACCTCCGCCGGTGTTTCCGGCAACAGGCCGGCTTCGCCCAGCAACAGCCCCGGTCAATCCGGGGCTTTCTCTATTGGTGGGGACTCGCTCGCGCAGAATCGCCGCGTCCAGGCCCAGCCCTCGCGGTCATTGACGTCTCGTGGCTGCGCCTCGGCGCGGCCGGGGATGACCGGCCCACCCAGGCGACAGAAACCCAGCGGCGTGATACAATGCACGAAACGCACTATCTGCATTGAGACGTCGGTCCCCGGCTCGAGCCAATGCGGCACCACACGAGGAGCCCCTACAGACTCGTACGTCTCACTCGTGAAGTTGAGGGCGCACCAGGTGGGGATGCAGCACCGCACTCTGGTTTGCACACCCTGTCATCGTTAAGTGTGCGCTGACGAAGCGGCTACCCAGGGAGAAGCAGTACGCACACAGGAGTACAACCATGACCGGCGAAGAAATCATCAAACTCAACCGCGAGTACGTATTCTTTTCCTGGGCGGTGCAGAACAAGGTCACGCCCATCCCGGCCGTCCGCAGCGAGGGCGTCTACTTCTGGGACGCCGACGGCAAGCGGTACCTGGACTTTTCCTCGCAGCTCATGAACGTGAACATCGGCCACGGCAACCAAAAGGTCGTCAAGGCTGTCCAGGACCAGGTGGCCAAGATGGCCTTTGTCTACCCCGGTATGGCCACCGAACCCAAAGGCCGCCTGGGCCAGATGCTCGCCGAGATCACGCCCGGCGACCTGTGCAAGACCTTCTTCACGCTGGGCGGCGCCGAGGCCAGCGAGAACGCCATCAAGTTCGCTCGCACCTACACCGGCCGGCGCAAGATCATCACCCGCTACCGCTCTTATCATGGGGCGACGGCCGGCGCCATGGCGCTTTCCGGTGACCCGCGCCGGCTGGCGGTGGAGCCCCTGATCCCCGGCGTGGTGCACGTTCTGGACCCCTACTGCTACCGCTGCCCTTTCGGCTGGACGCTGGAGACCTGCCACCGGGAGTGCATCAGCCACGTAGAGCAGGTCATCCGGTTCGAGGGTCCGGAGAATGTCGCCGCGCTTATGCTGGAGGGTGTGACCGGCACCAGCGGCCTCATCATTCCGCCCGACGACTATTGGCCGCGCATGCGCCAGATCTGCGACAAGTACGGTATTCTGCTGGTCGACGACGAGGTGATGAGCGGTTTCGGCCGCACCGGCGAGTGGTTCGGGATTGACAACTGGGAGGTGGCCCCCGACATCATGGTCGTCGCCAAGGGCATCACTTCTGGCTACGTGCCGCTGGGCGCGGTGGTGGTCTCCCGGGCCATCGCCGACTACTTTGAGGACAAGCCGCTGCCCATGGGCCTCACCTACTCGGGCCATCCGGTCTGCACGGCCGCCGGCATCGCCACAATTGAGGTCTAC
>JAUVHW010000232.1 GCA_030593075.1 Ardenticatenales bacterium | reverse complement strand
CTCATCCCGCACCCGCTCGGCCGACACGGCTGCCAACCCGGCAGAGCCGACCCGGATCAGTTCGCTGGTCTTGGCCGCAATGTGCAGGTCCAGCTCGGCCGCCAAGCGAACGGCTCGCAAGCCGCGGATAGGGTCGTCGCGAATCGCGGTTGGTCCGGTGGCACGGATCACGCCGCCCGCCAGGTCGCTCTGCCCTCCCACCGGATCGATCACGGCATCCGGATCCGAACTGTCCGCCGGCAGCGCCATCGCGTTGATGGTGAAATCTCGATGCCGCAGGTCCTCCAGCAGGTCCTCCCCCCGAAAGAGGGCAAAGTCCATGACCGAGCCGCCTAGTATGCCACGGGCGGTACCGCGTTCCGCGTCCAGCAGGTAAAAGGCGCCGCCCAGCGCGTCCGCCACCGCCCGGGCCAGGCTCACAGCTCCGCTCCCCACGGCAAAATCGAGGTCGTGGCTGACCCGGCCCAACAGAGCATCCCTCACCGCTCCGCCCACCAGGTAGACCGGCTGGCCGCCGGCCGCCAGCAGCGGACGGAGTTCCTCCATCAATACAGTGAGGGGAAGTTCGCTCATCAGGCCAGGTTCGCCGCCAGGAGCGACGAATCCAATCTGGGGGCGCTCCTTAGGGCGATTGCGGGTCGCCATCTGGCGCGCCTCGGCGGGGGTGCGACCGCTGCCCGCAACGCGGCCGGTGACCAGCGCCACCCACCGGCCGGCGTACGGCCGCAGATCAACCACTCTATGAACCTAGCGCTTGGGCTTCCCCGCCGCCCTGCGCGTCAGGCCCGAGCAGCCGGTCGATGAGGCCGGCCGTCGGCACGCCGACGTAAGGCAGATTGCGGTACATCTCGTCGATGTCCAGGCCGTAGCCAATGACAAACACGTCGGGTATCTCAAAGCCCACATAGTCCAGCGTCACCTCGAACTCGCGCCGTGACGGCTTGTTCAGCAAGGTGCAGACTTTCAGCGAGGCCGGGTTGCGCTGTTCCAGCAGGCGCAGAATGTAGCTGATGGTGCCTCCCCGGTCCACAATGTCCTCCACCAGCAGCACGTGCCGGCCGGTGATGCTGGCCTTTAGATCGAGCACCAGCCGCACCACACCCCGCGAGTCCAGACCGCCGCCATAGGCGGAAGTAGACATAAAGTCCACTTCGTGCGGGATGGTGATGTTCTTGGCGAGGTCCGAGAGGAACATGTAGGCGCCCTTGAGTATGCAGACCAGCAGCGGCCGTGAATCGGGGGCATAGTCGGCTGTGATCTTTGCCCCTAGTTCCGCGATCCGTTCCTGCAGGCTGTCGCTGTCAATCAGAACCCGCTCTACGTCATCATGCAAGGACATGGGGCCTCTCACCTACTGCGACTCGAGATAGACCTCTGGCTTGAGCACGGCAATGTACGGCAGTGTCCGGTACATGTCGGAATAGTCCAACCCGTATCCTACTACCCAATGATCTGGAATCTCAAAGCCCAGGTAGTCAATGGGTGTGTCCACCCGGCGACGGTCTGGCTTGCTCAGCAGAACGCAGGCGCGCAGACTGGCCGGTTTCCTGGCGCCCAGCAGCTGCTGCAGGTAGCTGAGGGTGTAGCCGGTGTCCACGATGTCTTCTACGATGATCACGTGCTTGTCGCGGATAAAGGTCCGCAGATCCATGATGATGCGGACCTCACCCGAGGTGGTTGCGGTGGCGCCGTAGCTGGAGACTGAGAGAAAGTCAACGACGTGAGGGATCGTCAACTGGCGGGAGAGGTCGGCCAGGAAGATAAAGGCGCCCTTCAGGACGCCGACCAGCAGGACCTCCTGGCCCTCATAGTCAGCCGAGATCTGGGCCGCCAATCGCTGGATGGTGGCCTTGATCTCTTCCTGGCTGGAGAGTATCTGGTCGATCCCGTCTGGCAGCTGCATGGCTAGGATGCCTCCACATCGCCGGCTGGCGGCCGGACGTGATGGCAGAAACGGCAGCGCGCCTCGTAGGCTTCGCTGGCGCCTACCACGATCAGTGGGTCGTCGTAGGCGGCCGGTTCTCCGTCTACCAGGCGCTGGGTCCGGCTGGCCGCCTCGCCGCACCGTACACAGATTGCCTGGAGCTTGTTCACGGTCTCGGCCTGGGCCATCAGCAGCGGCATCTTGCCAAAAGGCTCGCCCCGGAAATCCAGGTCCAGACCGGCCGCAATCACCCGTTTTCCCGAATCCGCCAGTTCCCGGCAGACGTCCGCGATTTCGGGGTCAAAGAACTGGAGCTCATCGATCCCCACCACCGAGGTGTCCGGCTCGACCAGCCGCAGAATCTCCCGGGCGCTGGCGACAGGCAGCGCATCGACGTGCAGACCGTTGTGCGAGGTCACGCGCTCTACGCCGTAGCGATCGTCCAGCTTGGGCTTGAAGACCTGGATCTTCTGTTTGGCGAACTGTGCCCGGCGCAGCAAGCGGAGCAGTTCCTCGGTCTTGCCGCTGAACATGCTGCCGCAGATGATCTCCAGCTTTCCCCTGGTGTCCCCGGTCATGGTCCTTCCCGCCATCAACCAAAAGGCAGATGCCAAATCGGCATCTGCCTCAACTCAACGTGGATCATTGCCGCCCCTCTGGCGCCGATTCAGCTTATGTAACCGCGAGCCCGAAGCCGTTTTCTGACCTCAATGAGCGATTTCTGGCCGAACCCCTGGACTTTCAGGAGTGTTTCCTCCCCTTCCTCCAGCCTCGCCAGCACGTCGGCCGCTGTGTCGAACCCTTCCTTGCGCAAGATGTTCAGGGTGCGGCTGCTCAGATCCAGGTCATCAACAGAGACTGCACCGGCCGCGGCCGCCTGTTCCTGGGCCTCGGCCTGAGCCCTGATCTCGGCCTGTCTCTCCAATCGCTGATAGAAGCGGTCCACCTGGCCTTCAGTGTCAACGATGCGCTGTTCACCGGTGAAAAACGGGTGGCAGGCGTGGCAGACGTCGGTATGGATGGCCGGCTGGGTCGAACCTACCGTCCAGCTGTTGCCGCAACTGCAGGAGACCTGAGATTCGGGATAGTAGGCAGGGTGAATTCCTTGCCGCATGACCTAGCGCTCCAGGGAGACGTTGACGTACTTGCGTCCGCCGCGCTTTTCCTCGAACTTGACGAACCCCTCAGCGGTGGCAAAGATGGTATAGTCTCGGCCCATCCCGACGTTGCTGCCGGGGTGGAACTTGGTTCCCTTCTGGCGCACGATGATGTTGCCTGAGATCACGTACTGGCCGCCGAACTTTTTCACGCCCCGGCGTTTCGACTGGCTGTCACGGCCGTTGCGGCTAGCGCCGCCACCCTTTTTGTGTGCCATGGCTAACTCTCTCCTCCGGCGACGATCTCGTCAATCCGCAGCCGGGTATAGTTCTGGCGGTGTCCCTGCCGGACGCGGTAGCGTTTCTTGGGCTTGTACTTGAGAACGCGGATCTTCTTGCCTTTGAACTGATCCACCACCGTAGCCTGCACCGAGGCGTTGGGCACCACAGGTGTGCCAATCGTCAGGTTCTCGTCGTCGGCCACCAGCAAGACTCGGTCCAGGCTGATGCTCTCTCCCACCTCGTGGGGAAGCTTCTCTGTCTGGATGGTCTGGCCCACCTCAGCGCGGTACTGGCGACCGCCGGTCTCTACTATCGCGTACACCCTAGCCTCCGCAGCCCGTGCCCCGAAGGGACGTTCCTCACAAATCAACGCCCCAACACGGGGTTGGGGCCTATGGGAGAACATTATAGCATGGGAGTGCACGCTGTCAAACTGGGTCTGCCATCGGTGCAGGTATGGAACCCGAGAACGGCCCAGTCCGCCGCTCAGGTAGGGGAAATGGTCATGACGGCCGGTAGCTTTCAGCTATTGAACTCCTGCAGTATGCTCGGTTGAGGGGATTGAAATGGCGAGCGTTTTGCGCTATAATGTTTGATAAGCCAGGTTGGCCGCAAGCCAGCACCCCGAGGGAGGCGCTCAGATGGTAGCAAGGAGGTAACAAATGGCAACCTACATTATTCTGATCGGCTGGACGCAGAAAGGGATCGAGGGCGTGAAGGACAGCCCCGCCCGGCTCGACGTGGCCAAGAAGGCTTTCAAAGCGGCCGGAGCTGAGCTGAAAGAGTTCTATCTGGTGATGGGGAGGTACGACATGGTGGCCGTCTGCGAGGCGCCGGACTCCGAGACAGTAGCCAAGCTCGCCCTCACCATCGGGGCGGGCGGCGCCATCCGCACCGAAACCCTCAGCGCCTTCACAGAGGACCAGTACCGAAAGATCATCGCTGCTCTGCCTTGAGCAGCGGCCGAGAGCAAGACGTTTCATAGTGCCGACGCGCCTCCCTCGGGCGCACAAGACCCGCCACTGTTGGCGGGTCTTTTTGTGTTGTGAGACGGCGAGAATGTCGATGGTACATCTGGGCAAGGCACTGGCACCCCTGTGCCCGGCGTCAGCGCCCATCCGCTGTCAGTACGGGCATGGAGCCCGAGAGGCCGCCAATCCACCCGTCAGGCAGGGGAAATGGTTATGACGGCCGGAACGGGCAGCAAGCCGGGTATCTCCAGCCGCTCCTTTCCCAGGCGGAGGGATAGCCCGGTGGAGGCTCCGCCATCCAGGTTGAGGGCCACGTCCAGCTCCAGATTGGACCCCAGCAGGTAGATAGCCAGGCCCCGGAGGGTGAAAGCGCCCTGGGGGCAGACGATTATGACAACGCGGCCGTCACGGTCCTGGGCGATCGCCGTCCGCGCTTGCCGTGCCAATGCGCGTGGGGTAGAATCAACTCGGCCCAGCAGTCGCAAGCGCAAAACCAGGGAGTTCAAGTATGCACAAGCGGACGGCGGCTCCTTTGCAGTCGCAAATGACGGCCGCCGGGTGACTGCGTGCTAGACTTCAACTCGACTCAGCTGCACGGGAAGAACTACAGAGGGCGCTCATATGTCCAGTCCAGAGCAGATCCAACTGTTCAAAATGGGGATGCAAAACATCGCTGATGGCCGTTTTGTGAGAGACCAGTTCATACCGCTTGCTCTTGAAAGCAAAAGATGGAACATAGTCACATATGAATCTCACAGGGCAACAGAACTCATGCTCAAGGGCCTATTGCGCCTTCTTGGGCAATGTCCAGAACACACTCACCGGCTTCCCGACCTCTTTGATGCCCTGCGCGAAGTGCTCGCAGGTGCTGGGGTCTCTATTCCCTCCATCTGCACGGTGTACACCCGCAAAGGCCGCGGTTTTGCCCTGCGCCTCTCGAAGAACAAGGTTCAGTTGTTCGAAATGGACGAGGGGGGCGCCGTTCAGCGTGCAATCACTGGAGTCACTCTCATACTTGATCCAGAGACGCCCTATACTATTGTACTTGAAGTAGTGGGGCCTCGGATCAGCGTTTTCCTCTCTGGACACTTGATCTTGAGCTACCCGTACGCTGCT
>JAUVHW010000236.1 GCA_030593075.1 Ardenticatenales bacterium | reverse complement strand
CGGGTCAGAATCGTCTCGCGCTGGAACAGCCTGACGGCGAAGTAGAGCACCACGCAGTCCAACGCCAGCGTGACAGCGGCTGCCACGAGGACGACCGCAACACCCAGAAAGATCTTCCCCGCGAGCACTCCGAGGCTGAGGGCAATGATGGGGACCACGAATATCCCCGTCACCTGCTGCGCAGCCCGAGGGTCGTTCATGCGAGAAGAGACGATCACCCCACTGAACACCGAGAGCAGCGCCAGGAGCGGACTGAGCAGCGCCATCCCGACCAGCCAGACCGGCCGGATCAGAGCACGAAAGACCAGCTCGGGCATGATGAAATAGCCGGCGGCGGCAAGAGCGGCAAAGCTGAACCAGGTGAGGAGCACCGAGGGCGCTGCGGCCGCGACGCTCTTCCCCACCAGCAGCTCCCAGACCGAGACTGGGGTAGCCAGCAGCGGTTCCAGACTCTTGGTCTCCTTCTCGCCGACTATGCTGTAGGCAGCAATGTAGACCGGCATCATCATAGGGATGAGCAAAAAGTAGAACAGGTACTGGTCGTTCATCATCATCAAGAAGGCCTGCTTGGGGTCCAGGTCCTGCAGCTCGGCCGGGATGATGCTCAGGTCATCCTCGTCCATTCCCTCTTCGCTCCTGAGCATGAAGATGGCGGTGCCCAGGGTCAGCACGACCAGCATGACGGGAACCAGAGCCATGCTGATGACAATCATCTTGTTCTTGCGGGCGTCAGCGATTTCCTTCTCCACAATGGCGAGTATCTTGGCTCCGCTCATTGCGCCACCTCCTGCTCGCCCTCCTGGATGAGCGAGAAGTAGACCTCCTCCAGAGAGTGCCGCAACTCGTTGACGAACTGAACCGCGCCGCCAGCAGCGACGATCCGCTGCACCAGGACCGGATTCTGCTCCTCCGGGCTGTCCAGACCGACCACCAGCGTGTTGTCCACCTGCTCGCACTCGCTGATGAATGGCAGACCGTTCACTGCCTGCCGCACGGCTTCGGTCACGGCCGCCAGATGGACCACTACCCGCCGGCCGTAGAGGGAACGCCGCAGGTTCGCCGGGCTGTCCACCTGGATCAGGCGCTGCCTAATGACCCCTATCCGGTCCGCCAGGCGGTCGGCCTCGTCCAGGTTGTGGGTGCACATAAAGATGGTGCGGCCCTCCTCTTTGACCTCGCCGATGAAATCCCGCACCGTGCGCGCCGCCTCGGGGTCCAGCGCCGCCGTCGGCTCGTCGAGGAACAGCAGCGGCGGTTCGTGAAGCAGCGCCCGGGCGATGGCCAGCTTTTGCTTCATCCCCTTGGAAAAGCCGCCCACGGCCTCGTCTCGTCGCCCCCACAGGCCCAGCAGGCGCAGGTACCTCTCCACCTGGCGCGCGACGTCATCCACTTCGTAGAGCTTAGCATAGAGCGCCAGGTTCTGTACCGCATCCAGTCGCTCGTAGAGCCCTGGGGCTTCGGTGAGGATGCCCACGCTGCGCCGGATGTTCATATCATCCCTGGACACCTCATGGTCGTTCACCCAGGCGCGGCCGGAGGTGGGAGCAATCAGTGCCGCCAGCATGCGCACGGTGGTCGTCTTCCCTGCCCCATTGGGGCCCAGGAACGCAAATACCTCTCCCCGCCTCACGTGCAGGGTCAGCTCGTCCACCGCCAGGTTGTCGCCAAACCTCTTGCTCAGGCCTTCAACTCTGATCATCTCCCGTGTCCACTGCTCTCACCTGTTCAGCCCCGAATGGAGCAGAAATCGCCAATGGCATGATTGCTGGTTTTTACCACGTATAGTGAGTCGAATCAAGTTTACGCGCCCCCCCGCTGGGGTACCGGAACGAGCAAGGACACTTTGCCCTTCCGGGTCAATGTGTGCTCCGCCAAGCACCTGGCAAGCCCAGCCAGGCAGTGCCCACGCCGCACAAGAATGTCAGCCGGAGGAGTCACTGTGGTACCGGGGTGGAGCCAGCAGTGCCTCCGAACCCAGGCAGTAGGAATAAGTCGCACGCCGCACATCTCCGACTGTGCTCCTAGCATTCTCTGCGGTACAATGGCTCGCAACACAAACCGGTAGGGCCGAAAAGTGACACAAAACCAGGAACAGCCGAAGACCACCGTATTGCTGGTAAGGCACGCGACCAACGACTGGGTCAAGTCGGGCAAGCTAGCGGGACGCGCGCCCGACGTACACCTCAGCCAGCAGGGCGAGGCCCAAGCAGAGGCACTGGGACAGCGGCTGGCAACGCATCCGATCCATGCCATCTACTCCAGCCCGCTGGAGCGGTCGCTGGAGACCGCAGCTGCCATCGCCCGGCCGCATGGCCTGACAGTGCAGGCTAGGCCAGGCATCGGCGAGGTGGACTTTGGAGACTGGACCGGACAGCAGCTCAAGGAGCTGGCCAAGGAGCCTTATTGGCGCCTGGTTCAGACACGCCCCAGCCTGGTACGGTTCCCCAACGGTGAGTCGGTGCGGCAGATGCAGACCCGCGCCGTAGATGAAGTAGAGCGGCTGGCGGCCGCCCACGAAGGAGAAACCATTGCCCTCGTCTCCCACGCCGACGTCATCAAGGCCATCGTCGCCCACTTTCTAGGGCTTCACCTGGATCTCTTCCAGCGGTTGGTCATCAGCCCGGCGTCCATAAGCTCGCTTTCTTTCAGCCATGGCGGACCTTTGGTGACCACTCTCAACGACACCGCCCACCTCCCGGCCGAGGAGGCAGAGGATGACCGAGGCGATGACGGATAGCACGACGGTATCCGTCGACCGCCTACTGGACCTTCTGGCCAAGGGCGATCTGGAGGTGCAGGGATTGCTCCCCTGGAGCTCCAACTACACCTTCCTGGTCCTGGCCAGCGATGACCAGCTTACCATCCCGGCCGTCTACAAGCCGTGCGCTGGCGAGCGTCCTCTATGGGACTTCTCCGCTGCCTCTCTGTGCCGGCGCGAAGTGGCTGCCTACCTGCTGAGTGAGCGTCTGGGCTGGCCCGCAGTCCCGCCGGTCGTTCTGCGCGAGGGCCCCCACGGGTTGGGATCGGTCCAGTTCTTTGTCAACGGGGATCACGATGCCCACTTTTTTCGCCTGCGGGAGAGCGGCCGGTTCGACGAGGCCTTGCAGCAGATTTGCCTCTTTGACACCGTGGTCAACAACGCGGACCGCAAGGCAGGACACTGTCTGCTGGGCAGGGACGGGCAGGTGTGGGCCATTGACCACGGCCTCACTCTTCACGCCGAACCCAAACTGCGCACCGTCATCTGGGAGTATGCCGGCCGCACAATACCGGGCGGCTGGCTGGCCGACCTGGTTGCTCTGGAGAAGGAGCTGCGGCCGGATAGGCCGCTCTGGGAGGCCCTGTCTCAGTTGCTCACCGGTCGGGAGATCAGGGCGCTGGAATCGCGTCTTGAGCAGCTGATCCGGTCCGGTAGGTTCCCCCAGCGGGGCCCCGGCCGGAGTGTGCCCTACCCCCTGGTGTGAGGAGCGCGAGGGCTGCCTGAGCGAGACAGCAGGGGGCGGGAGCGGTGCAGCCCAGGGCGCCGGATAGTTGCTGCGAACAGACCAGCATATTGCGCGGAAACCCACATTGGAGACCGTCCCTGCTTGACAAACGGGAAAAGGCGAGTATAATTACACAGATAGTTATCAGGTTATTGGTAGGAAGCCAACGTGCAGATGTGCATCTGTCTGAGGCGGGGGCAGTAGCCACCCTCGTCTCGTAGCCGAATCGAGAGGCCAACAGACGGCGGGTGAATGCTGCCTCCGCGACTGAGTATTCCTCGGTCGTAGCGAGCATGCCTCACCCGCTACGCACATCTGTTGGCTTTTTTTATTTGGAGGACTACAATGTTGGAGACAGTCCCAAAACTACGATCTGCCCGGACCACCGCTGTGGCCGGGATTGCAGTTGAGCGGCTGGTAGGCAACACGCCGTTGATCCGCCTGCGCCAGGTGACGGCGGGAGTCGCGCCTGGCGTGCAGCTGCTGGCCAAGGCGGAATGGCTGAACCCCGGCGGTTCCATCAAGGATCGCGCCGCGCTCAACATCATCCGCGTGGCGGAGAGTACTGGCAGGCTCACACCCGAGAAGGTGCTGATTGATGCCACCTCGGGCAACACGGGCATTGGATATGCCATGATTGGAGCGATGCGGGGTTACCACGTCAAACTGGTCCTGCCCGCTAATGTGAGTCCTGAGCGAATTGGGATCCTGCGCGCTTACGGCGCCGAGCTGATCCTGACCGATGCCTCAGAAGGGATGGAGGGCGCAATCCAGACTGTGCAAGAGCTGGTGGCGGCCGAGCCGGAGCGGTACTTCTACGCCGACCAGTACGGCAACCCGGCCAACTGGGAAGCGCACTACCACACCACCGGGCCAGAGATCTGGCAGCAAACGGCCGGAGAACTCACCCACTTTGCGGCCGGGCTGGGCACCAGCGGCACGATGATGGGCGTCGGCCGATACCTCCGCGCCATGAACCCGGCGGTTCGGCTCGTCGCCCTACAGCCCGACGGCCCTCTCCACGGGCTGGAGGGTTTGAAACACATGCAGAGCGCCACCGTGCCGCCCATCTACGAGCCCGATCTGGTGGATGAGGAACGGGTCGTCAGCACCGAGGAGGCCTACGAGATGGCCCGGCGGCTGGCGCGGGAGGAGGGGCTCTTCGTCGGCGTCTCGGCCGCCGCGGCCGCGGTGGGCGCGCTGAGCGTGGCCCGGGAGCTACGAGCAGGCATGGTGGTGACTGTCCTGCCCGATGCCGGGCACAAGTACCTGAGCGAGCCCTTCTGGACTTCTCAGTAGAGATCGAGGGCCATGGAGCTAGCGCTGTCACAAGAACACATAGCCCGAATGGTGCGTCATTGTGAGGACGCCTACCCTTTTGAGGGCTGCGGAATCCTTCTCGGCCGTGCGGAGGACGAGCGCAAGACCGTGGTGGATGTACTGCCGACCGGCAACGCGCGTGAAGAGGGAGCCCAGCACAACCGCTACCTCATTCCGCCGGAGCAGACCCTGGAGGGCGAGCTGGCGGCTGAAGAAAGAGGGCTGGAGGTCGTCGGCTACTTTCACTCCCACCCTGACCACCCGCCCCGGCCGTCGGAGCACGACCGCGAGAATGCCTGGCCCTGGTATTCCTATCTGATCGTGTCGGTGCGGGACGGCCGGGCGGCCGGGCACCGTTCCTGGCAATTGAGGGAAGATCGGACGGGATTTGACGAAGAAGCTTTGGTTTCGCTCGACAAGATGTGAGCGAAAGCAAGAATCATAGAGACGGCAACCATGGAAACAGAGAA
>JAUVHW010000401.1 GCA_030593075.1 Ardenticatenales bacterium | reverse complement strand
GAGTATCAGCGTATTTGCTTGCCAGAGTCACCGGACTTTGTTCTGAATCATCCAGATTACTACGCCTTCTTCACCTATTCGATGTTTCATGGCAAGGTCGCCAAATGAATCCTCCGAGAGGGTGAAACGCGTCTTGTATACATGCAGTCTGCTCTAGCGCTCAAGTGGCAGACTGCCCAACACTGCAAGCGGCCGATCCTGCTCCACTCGCCTTGCGGAGCAGCTGACGCTTGCTGTTGTCGCTGTTGTTCTCAACACCCTAGCGCATGGCCTGGCTCACGGGTATTCTCCGAAGACCCTCCTTATGACAGGGTTGACCCTTTCTCTGCCCACGGCCGCGCCCTTTGTCAATCTGGTTCCATTTCTGGCGGCAGTTCATAGGCACTGAGATACAATCGAGGGCTGGCTGCAAGGTTATGTTAGGCGAAACGTCGAGGTCAGAGCGAAGGGTCTCACGGCCGAGCCCCAACAGGCAGCCCTTCAGCCACCTACCTGGTCACCTGACCAGGTAGAGAACCAGCCACCTGGCTGGCTCAGAATCCCCCCAGATGCCGGATGCGCGCGCGGCGAAACTATGCTACACTATGTGCAAGAGATGGCAGAGGATGCGGAATCTCAACGTATGCCCACCACCCCCTGGCAGCGCCATCATCCCCCCGTACCATCGTGAAACCCGGCGCGGGAACACTGGCGAACGGTTGAACGTTTTAAGTAGGAGGCAGATTAAACGTGGCTCGTCTGGATGGCAACAGCCGGCTGGCTAGCCGTGACGTTGGTCAGTGTCCGGCATTCGCGTTCTATCGAGCGCGGATGGGACGGGACCGACTATCCCGCCAAGCAACAGCAAAACAGCAAGAAATGGAGGCAAGTACGATGAAGAATAGAAGACTGCGCGCAGCTATTCGGTGGTTCGCCGCGCTCACCCTGCTGGTCCTGCCCCTTGTGGTGCAGGTGGCCCACGCTGACCCGGGAAAATGGTGGGCCGAGTTCTTCCCCAACACGACCCTCAGCGGTTCGCCGGTTCTGACCCGCTACGACGACAGGGTCGACTTTGATTGGGGCACCGGAGCACCAGGTGCCGGAGTCCCGGCCGACAACTTTTCCGCTCGTTGGACCCGGACCGAGTGGTTCGACGGCGGCACCTACCGCTTCTGGACTCGCTCCGACGATGGACTGCGCTTCTGGATCGGGGACCTGCTGGTGGTGGACTCCTGGCTCGACCAGCAAGGCGGCTGGGCCACCCGCGACCTCTACATCAGCGCGGGCACCCACCAGATGCGGGTCGAGTACTATGAGCACGGCGGCGCCGCGTTGGTCACCCTGAACTGGGAGCGGCTGACGGGAGGGCAGGGTTGGCAGGCAGAGTACTATGCCAACCAGAACCTCAGCGGTGCGCCGGCCCTGCGCCGCACCGACTCTGCGATTGACTTTGACTGGGGTTACGGCTCGCCGGACGGCGCCATCCCGGCCGACCACTTTTCAGTGCGTTGGACCCACACGGTTGGCTTTACAGCCGGCACTTATCGCTTCCTGACTAGCACCGACGACGGCGTCCGCCTATGGGTGGATGATCAGCTGTTGGTGGATGCGTGGTACAATCTGAAACTGCCTAACACTCACTGGGGCGACATCGCACTGGCCGAAGGGCTGCACCAGATCAGGGTCGAGTACTTTGAGAACGGCGGAGAGGCTCACGCCCACGCCTGGTGGGATCAGGTGGGCGCTGGGTTCTCCGGATGGAAGGGTGACTACTATGACAACCGCGAGTTGACGGGCGGACCAGCTCTCATCCGGGACGATGCAGAGATTAACTTTGACTGGGGCGCAGGGCCGCCCGTCTCGTGGATGCCAGACGACAACTTTAGCGTGCGCTGGACGCGCCAAATCGAGTTCGCTGCGGGCTATTACCGGTTCTCCGCCCGCTCCGACGACGGGGTACGGGTCTGGCTGGACGATGGGCTGGTGATAGACAAGTGGCAGGCGATGGATCGCGAACTCCACTACGTGGACGGAATCTACCTCACCGGAGCCCACCGGCTGAAGGTAGAGTACTTTGAGCAGAACGGCGGTGCCAGCATCCAGTTCTGGATCGGGCCGGCCGAGGGAGCGGGACCGTCACAACCTGCCTCGCCAGAGGTGGTGATGGTGGAGGATACCGACCCCGGATTCGTCAGCGGCGGATCCCCTACCGGATGGCACACGGCAGCCGGAGGCCACGGAGGGCAGATGACCTGGACCCGCAACAATGAACGGCTGCGCGCGCAGTACAACTGGGCCCGCTGGTACCCCAGCCTGGCGCCGGGGCGGTACGAGGTGCGGGTGTTTGTTCCCGCGCAATACGCGACCACGACACAAGCTCGGTACTGGATCAGACATGCCGGGTTCTATACCCTGCGGATCGTCGATCAGTCCGCCTACTCTGGAGAGTGGATGTCGCTGGGCACCTATGACTTTGATGGTAC
>JAUVHW010000379.1 GCA_030593075.1 Ardenticatenales bacterium | reverse complement strand
GGCGTCTCGGAGTGCTCTGACCTGGCCGTCATTGACATTGAGGGCGACGGCTATCCATATCTGGAGTGGTACGACGGCTCGATAACGACGGGGCTGGACGTGTACGCGGCTGGGTTTCCGCTGGGGGACCCCGAGTTCACGTTGACGCGCGGCATCGTGGCCAAGGAGCGAGCGAAGGGGGAGACGGACTGGGCGTCCGTGGATGCGGTAGTGCAGCATGATGCGACGATTAACCCGGGCAACTCTGGTGGCCCGCTGGTGACCACCGACGCAAAGGTGGTGGGTGTGAACTATGCTGGTTCTTCGGGCTATGATCAGTATTTCGCCGTTGCCCGCGGCGAGGCGCTGAGGGTCATCGAGCAGCTCCAGGGGCGGCAGGACGTGACGTCGATAGGGGTGAACGGCATGGCCGTATTGGACGGAAGCCTATCAGGTATCTGGGTCTCGTCGGTCAGATCAGGTTCCCCGGCTGACAAGGCTGGCGTGCAGGGTGGAGACATCATCACCATGATCGAGGGGCTGGTACTGGCGACCGACGGCACGATGTCCGATTACTGTGACATTCTGCGGAGCCACGACGCCGATGACACGCTGAGCATTCAGGTGTTGCGCTATGCGACGGAGGAGGTGCTGGAGGGGCAGCTGAACGGCGACCAGCTGGAGGTCTCTTTCTCGTTTGGCCAGGAGATCGAGGAGCAAGTCGGGGACTTTGGGGAAGAGGTGGCTGCCACATACGAGGAGTACGTAGAGGTGTGGGACGACACGGGAACCCTGGTGATGGAGGTTCCCCAAGAGTGGTCCCGGGATGTTGACGGCAGTTCGCTGGACGACGATGATGGTGAGTTCCTGGCCTGGGCCATCCAGGCGTCCAGCAACCTGGGTGATTTCTGGTCTGGCCACTCGACGCCCGGGGTCGCCTTCACCGCGTCGGGTGGGCTGGCAGGGGATTACGATGCGGGGTCTCTGCTGGATGAGCTTGCCGAGGACTATGATTGCGACTACGATGGTCGCTACGAGTACGACGACGGAGTGTACACTGGCCTTTACGACCTATACGTTGCCTGTGGAGATGTGGATGGCGTCCTGGTCAAGCTGGTTGCGGCGCCAAGCGACCGGGCATACCTCGCGTACCTGCTGATCCAGGCGGTCAGCGACGCTGACCTGGACGCCATGGATCGTGTTCTCAGCTCGTTTTATGTGTCTGCTGATCTGAGCGGAGGATCGGCTCAGCAGGGCTCGGGGGCAGCGGGTGGCGAGGTAGCGAGCCTAGCAGTCATCAATTCCACCAACGAGTCCGTTTGGTATATCTACATCACGCCGGCCACCAGCGACAGCTGGGGAGAGGACTGGTTGGGCTCGGATGTGCTGATGCCAGGCGATTCCCACACATTCCTCGTGGCCGAAGGAAGCTACCACCTGGCGGCGGCCACCTCGAGCGGCGACATAGTTGGGGAGACGCACAACACCTATCTATCCGGGGAGATGCAGTGGACGCTCAGCCCGCTGGGGACAATTGCAGCACTGAGGGTGATTAACGACACTGATTGGGAGGTCTGTGCTGTTCGAGTATCGCTGAGCGCCAGTGCCGACTGGGGGGACGACTTGTCGGGGGATTACACTATTGCGCTCGGTCACTCGTTCACGTTCTTTGTGCCCAAGGCAACGTACGATCTGCAGGCGACGGCTTGCGATGGTCACGTGTTGGCTTGGGAGACCCAAGTTGAGATCCAAGAGGATACCGACTGGCCTCTCAGTACGGGGCCGGTGCCGGCAGGTGGCGAGCCGCTTACCTTTGAGGCATCGTGGGAGACCTGGCCCAAGGGGGGCGCGGAATGGGTTATGCGGTTTACCATTGAGGCGCAGGGTGGGGACGGTCAATACACGTATCAGGTGGCTGACCGTCACTTTGACACAAACGTGTTCGAAGTAGTGTGGGGCTGCGCGGCGGCGTTCACGGGCGACATCATTGTTCGCTCTGGAGACGGCCAGGAAGCGATCAAGACTGAGTGGATTCCCACTGCGTGCGACTAGAGAGCTGGGCGGTGTGGCTGGTTGTAGCGTTCGTCGCGGCGGCCCCCAGCGTCAGTTGTCGATACTGGCGGAATGGGGTAGGGTTGTCTGCACGCGCCAGAGAGCTGGCGCTGTGCGTTGCGAGTCGGGATCCACGGCCGCGGCGAGGACTTGGCTGCTCTGTGGACCACTCCTCGTGCGCAGGGTCCGCCTGGCAGAAGACCGGGCCAATCAAGGCAAGGAGGACATGATGTCGAGAAGAACTCTCTATTGGATGAGCATGGTGTTGGTCATGCTGCTGGTTGCCAGCCTGGCCTGCAACCTGGGTGGAGGGGAGGAGCCGGCCCCCACTGCCGCCCCTACCGAGCCCCCGCCCCCGCCGGCATCCAATGCTGTCTCGTCGCTCGAAGACCTCAAGAGGGCTGTAATCCAGATTGAGGCGGAGGGGAGCTTTGTGGACCCGCAGGTTGGGCTGCAGTTGAACGTGGCTGGCTTTGGGTCGGGTTTTATCATCGACGAGTCGGGCATCGCGGTGACCAACAACCACGTGGTGACGGGGGCAGCGTTGCTCAGGGTGTACGTCGGCGGAGAGAGCGAGCCCCGCAATGCCCGGGTTCTCGGGGTCTCGGAGTGCTCTGACCTGGCCGTCATCGACATCGAGGGAGATGGCTACCCCTATCTAGAGTGGTACGACGGCTCCATCACCACCGGCCTGGACGTGTACGCGGCTGGGTTTCCGCTGGGGGACCCCGAGTTCACGCTGACGCGCGGCATCGTGGCTAAGGAGCGAGCGGATGGCGAGACCGATTGGGCGTCCGTGGATGCGGTAATTCAACATGACGCAACCATCAATCCGGGCAACTCTGGTGGCCCGCTGGTGACCAGCGACGCGAAGGTGGTGGGAGTGAGCTATGCCGGTTCTTCGGGCTATGATCAG
>JAUVHW010000072.1 GCA_030593075.1 Ardenticatenales bacterium | reverse complement strand
GCTGGCACGCACACCCTCCCGAACCCTCAGCCGCGCGGCCGCCCCAGCGACAGAACAGGGGACCCGTTGCTGCCGTCTCCAGCGCAGCCGAACTCAGCGGTTCCGAACCCTCTCATTCGCCCCGTTCTCAGCAAGAGATGCTGGCCAAAGTAACCAGCTGCGCGGTCATTGGACTGGAGGCCACGCCGGTCGAGGTCGAGGTCGACACGGCGCGCGGCCTGTTCAGCCTGACCATCGTGGGGCTGCCCGATGCCGCAGTGCAGGAATCCCGGGAGCGGGTGCGGGCCGCCATCGTCAACAGCGGCTTCTTTTTCCCCAACCAGCGGCTCACAGTCAACCTGGCACCAGCCAGCATTCGCAAGACAGGTCCCGTCTACGACCTACCCATTGCTGTCGGGTTGCTGGCCGCCACCGGGCAGGTGCCCCCTGGCTCCTTGGACGGCACCCTGTTGATCGGGGAGCTGTCGCTGGATGGGGGCACCCGCCACGTCAGCGGGGTGCTGCCGATGGCGGCGATGGCGCGAGAGGAGCAGATTGGCACGTTTCTCTTGCCGGCCGCCGATGCGGCAGAAGCCGCTCTAGTCCCCGGCCTCACGGTCGTCCCGGTCGAGAGCCTGGCCGAACTGGTACACCATCTCAACGGGCTGGCCCCCATCTCCCCGCACGTCAGCGATCTCGCGGTGGCCCAGGAACCGGCCGCGGCCGCTAACTTTGCCTACGTAAGGGGGCAGGAGCACGTAAAGAGGGCGCTGGAGGTGGCGGCCGCGGGCGGCCACAACATCCTCATGGCCGGCCCCCCAGGTGCGGGGAAGACCATGCTGGCCCGCGCCTTGCCCTCCATCCTCCCCAAGCTCACCATTGACGAGGCGCTGGATATCACCCGCATCTACAGCATCTGCGACATGCTGCCGGCCGATACGCCGCTGGTCCAGACCCGGCCGTTCCGCTCTCCCCATCACACCGTCAGCCACGCCGGGCTGGTGGGAGGTGGTTCGATTCCCCGGCCGGGCGAGATCTCGCTGGCCCACCGGGGCGTGCTCTTCCTAGACGAACTGCCTGAATTCAGCAGCCGGGCGCTGGAGGTACTGCGCCAACCTCTGGAAGACAAGGTGGTGACCATCAGCCGAGCCAGCGGCGCGCTCACCTTCCCGTCGAATTTCATGTTGGTCGGAGCCATGAATCCCTGTCCCTGCGGGTACTATGGCGACCCCACCCGGAACTGCAGCTGCAGCATGAGCAGCATCACCCGCTACCAGAAGCGCCTCTCCGGCCCCCTACTGGACCGGATCGACATTCACACCGAGGTCCCCCGCGTGGAGTACGACAAGCTGTCCAACGAGCGGCTGGGGGAGCCTTCGGCCGCCATCCAAGCCCGGGTGGAGGCAGCTCGGGAACGGCAGCGCCAGCGCTTCGCCGAGCTGCCCGAACCCCGGCCGGCCTGCAACGCAGACATGGGGCCACCCGAGATTGAGACCTACTGCCGGCTGGACCAGGCGGGGCAGCAGTTGATGCACTCGGCTGTGCAGCAGCTAGGCGTGACCGCTCGCGCCTTCCACCGCCTCCATAAGCTGGCGCTCACCATCGCCGACCTGGCAGGAGCGCCCAGCATCCAGCCGGCGCACCTCGCCGAGGCTATCCAGTACCGGCCGCGGCGCTAGACCGCCCCGCCCACTGCGGCCGTCCCCCGCAGCAGCCAGCCGCCCCGGAGTGCCTGCGCCTGTCGCAGGTGCGAAGTGCCTGCGCTTGTTGCAGGTGCGAAGTGCCTGCGCTTGTTGCAGGTGCAGTTCTCCCCGGATACGCTCCGCACCCCACAGTCGATTCTCCTTCGCCATCTGTTTGATGAGGTCGATGGTTTCCGGGGTGATGCGTGGCTTTCGCTGCTTGGACTTTGATTTGCATCGCCAGTAGCGGCGGAATAGCTCCCGATGCCAGCGGAGCAGGGTGTCGGGTTGGATGATATGTAGGGCTTGTCTCCAATTTCGAGTGCAGCGAGCCAGAAGTAGCAGACGGATACGGTCGCCATTGGTCAGCATGGGGCGCTTCCCTTGCCGCTTCAGGACGATCAGTTGTTGGCGCAGCATTGCATTCTCGGCAAGGAGAACGGTGCGGCTGCGTGTCAAGTCAAACAGGCTGCCGGCGGCAATCGAGACCGTAGCCGGTTTGGTCCATAGCTTGCTGTATCTGTGAATCCAACTGCGCAGGAAGGCCCAGAGAACAAGAAGGTCAAAAACCATAGATTACTCGAACTTTATCTCCATTGAGGTTCGAGAAGGATGCCAACCCAACTTGGTTGGCTGGTCACCTCGGGTTATCGACCCGAGAATCCGCCGGACGAGATAGGTAGCCACCACAGCAATCAGGTTCAGCACGGTCGCATCAGCGGTGGGATGCTGCCCATCAGCATGCAAGCCGCCAGCCCGGCACTGGTTTCATCAGCCGTCATCTCGAGATCCCCTGGGAGGTGGCGGTTTGCATGGGCACTGCGGCGACGATACAATGCCCAGAGGGAATCATCAGCAGACCACACGGTGGAATGATGTACCAGGAAGAGTTGGTCATCCGAACCAAACTGACACCGCCACGGCCCCGGCGGTACACACTGCCCCGTCCACGGCTGACGGCGCTGCTGGTCGATGCGCTTGAACACCGTCTGACGGTGGTCCATGCCGGCACAGGTTATGGCAAGAGCACGGCGCTCGCCTCCATGACCGCCCAAGGAATCCCTCTTTGCTGGTACAGCATCGCCGGCGAAGATACCGATCCCCTGGTCTTCTTGCTTCACCTGA
The DNA here is from genome assembly GCA_030593075.1 of Ardenticatenales bacterium. GTDB lineage: Bacteria > Chloroflexota > Anaerolineae > Promineifilales > UBA4811 > JAUVHW01. The sequence continues at coordinate 11,864 of JAUVHW010000072.1, read as the reverse complement.
TTCATGCTTGCCAGTCGCTGTCACCAGAGATACCCAACACACCACTGGCTATTCTGAAGAGACACAGTGATCGACTGGCCCATTCAACTACGCACGTCGGCGAGCGCGGTCCGGCGATTTGGAATGCTGCAGTCGATGCGCTGGTAAACGCCCTGGCAGATGCTCTCGACCGGCCAAGCCTGCTGGTCTTTGATGACTATCACCTGGTGAGTAATTCGCCTACCATCGCCACCATCGTTGACAGACTGATCAACTATGCCCCTGAAGGGCTGCACGTTATCCTATCCGGGCGCTCCTCCCCCAGCCTGCCCGGCCTGGTCACCTGGCGAGCACGGGGCGAGCTGCTGGAGATCGACTACAAGGAGCTGGCCTTCACGGCCGACGAAGTCTCTGCCCTCTTTCACGAACAGTACCATCACGATCTGACCCCGGACGAGGCTCGGTCATTGACCAAGGAGACCGAAGGCTGGGTTATTGCCCTTCAACTCATCTGGCAAGGGTTGCAGAGTGGTGTTCTCACCAGTGTCTCCTCTGCTCTTGCCAGGTTTCCCCATAGAGATTCGCTTCACGTCGCCGATCGTCGCCATTCGTTGGACGGCCTCTTTGCCTACCTTGCGCAGGAGGTGCTGGAAAAACAGCCCGATGACGTCCAGAGCTTTATGTTGGACACATCGGTCTTGCGCCAGTTGACACCCGCTTCCTGCGACGCCCTGCGCGAGGCCGACAAGAGCGATGCGCTTTTGGGTTACTTGCACGACAAAGATCTGTTCCTCGTGGATCTGGGCGACAATCAAAGCCGCTACCATCACCTCTTCCACGACTTTCTGCAAAGCCAGCTCTCTGCTGATCGGGCCTCTGAGCTGCATCGGCGCGCGGCCGATTGTTTCCGTTCTGCAGGCGATGATGAAGAGGCTATCCACCACCTGCTGGCAGCCGCAGCCCATGGGACCGCTGCAGCTCTGTTAGACGGGCTGGGCAGGAGAATGGTCCGCCAAGGGCGACTGGAAACTCTGGCGGGTTGGATTGGACAACTGCCACCGGCCGTCCTGGAGGAATACCCCACCTTGTTGGCCCGCCTGGGCGACGTCGCCCGGCTGCGGAGCAGCTTTGACGAAGCGTTGGGCTGGTATTCTCAGGCAGAGGCGTGCTGGCGCGAAAGAGGAGACCGACTGGGTGTCAGCCGGGCGCTGCAGAGCCAGGCCCTGGTCTACCTGGATACGGTCCGGCCGGCCCGCGCCGAAAGCCTGCTGGCTGAAGCCCTGCAGCTGAGTGATGGTCAACAGGACCATCAGAACCGCGCCCGTCTGCTCGAGTTGCTTGCGGAGAACCAACTGAACCTGGGCCATCCCAATGAGGCCGAGAGATTCAGGGCCGAGGCCCGTCAGTTGCGCGAAGATAGCCCCAGCGAAAGCCAGCTTGGCGTACGGGTACTCCTTCGTACCGGGCAACTGAACCGTGCACGAACGATGCTGGAAAGCCAGGTCGCGGCCGAACGGGATATCCAGTCGGTTCAGGTTGTGGATCGCGCCCATCAATCTCATCGCGAAGCCCAACTGCTGTTGTCGCTGGTTTATTCGTTTCTGGGTGAGGCCGACGCTGCTTTCCGTGCTGCTGAGGCGGGCATTGCCATCGGCCAGCGGCTCGATTCGCCCCTCGTCACCGCCATCGGCTACATGAGGATGGGCCATTCCTGGCTCATCCGCCCCGAGCCCGACGCTCACCTGCGCGCGATTGACTGTTTCCGGCAGGCCATCACGCTGGGCAACGCCGTCGCGGTCCAGCGGACCCACGTCGAAGCTCACTGGGGCCTCTGCCGTGCCTATGGCTTTCACGGTGACTTGCCGGCCGCGGAGGAGGCTGCAGCGCTGGGTGTGGAAATCGGCCGTCGGGCCGGCGACCCTTGGGCCGTTGCCATGATCGAGTTGATGCTGGGAGCCAGTTTCGTGCTGGCAGGCCGCCACGCTGAGGCGACCGAAATCCTGACGCGAGCTGCGGTTGCCTTTCGGGACTGTTCAGATGATTACGGACGAGCCGCAGCCCACCTTTGGCTGGGAATTTCCTACATGCGCCTGGATCAGCGCGAACGTCTGGCCGAGACCACCATGGAACTGCTGGAGCTAGCCGACACGCGCGGGTATCACCATCTCTTTGCTCAACGGGGACTCCTCGGCCCACTCGACAACCGCATCCTGGTGCCCCTGCTTCTGGATGCGCGCCGCCGCCAGATCCGGCCGGCCACGGTGACCCTCCTGCTCCGTCAAATGGACCTTCCCGCTGTTGAATTCCACCCTGGTTATCGCCTGCGGGTCCAGACGCTGGGCCCTTTTCGAGTCTGGCGTGGCACGGAGCAAGTCGACGATCGTGAGTGGCGCAGATCCAAGGCGCTCCAACTGTTCCAGCTTTTCCTCACGGTTCGGGGCCAAACCCTTCAACGAGATCAAATCGTGGAAGCCCTCTGGCGCGACCTGGAGCCCAGCGCGGCCCAACGCAATCTCAAGGTCGCCCTGTACTCCCTCAACAAAGCTCTCGAACCTGATCGTTTGCCCGGTGTCGAGCCAGCTTACGTGATGCGTCATGGAGCCACGTATGGCCTGCGTCCTAATGCCGACCTCTGGCTAGACGCGGATGAGTTTCAGCAACTGATACATGAAGGAGATCAACTGCAGGCCGACCCAGAGGCCTGTGCCGATGCTTACCAGCGTGCCTTGGATCTCTACTCAGGCGAGTATCTTCAAGACGCACTTTACGAGGACTGGGCCAGTGGGGAAAGGGAACGGTTGCTGGCGCTCTACCTGCGCACGACGGAAAAGCTTGCGATCATACGTCTGGATCGAGGTCGATACGACGATGCCATCGCCCTGTGCCGACGCATTCTGGCGCGTGACAATTGCTGGGAACGGGCCTATCGGCTCATGATGGCTGCCTATGCCCGCCAGGGCAATCGATCTCGGGCGCTCCGTGTCTTTCGGAGCTGCGAAGAGTCGATCAAACACGAGCTTGACGCGCAGCCAGGCCCCCTCACCCGAAACCTCTACGAACAAATCTCAAGCGGTGCGCCATCTGAGGATTGGACTATCTAGGTCCTCTTGGGATTCCAGCCCGCACCGATTTCACTTCCGTAGTGTCCCCGATTGCGTCCGATCCGACGAGGCGCAACCTTTCGGCCAGCCAAAGCCCACGGTAACGACTGAATTCGAACCGGGCGGCTGGTTACCATCTGGTTACCCCCGTACGCTAAAATGAAAGCTGCAGAAATCCGATGAGTTGGCCACGCATTCCAGTGGTCAAGTCGGTTTTCTCGGAGCGCCAGATGTCCTCTCAGACAAACGTAACCTCATTTATTCTACGTTTTGTGCAGGAAACAACCGATACCCCAACTGCCCCTGCCAAAGATGACTGGTACGGGCTGATCAGACACGTCCAGACGGACACAGAGGAACGTTTTGCGTGCCTGATCGACGCCATCGCCTTCATTTCGCGCTACGTCGACCTGGCTGACATCGAGATGATCATCAGGGCCGTAGGAAGTGATGCGGCCATGATCACAGAGACTCCACACTCTGAGTAGCCTGTTGCTGATCAGGGGAGAAACCCATGTTCTATGGAAACTGGCTGCAGCGACGGGAAATGCTCTCGCCGAACAAGGTGGCCCTCATTGATGCCATCAACGGCGACCGGCCGATCACCTATCGAGAGTGGAACCAGCAGGCCAACCAACTCGCCAACTTTCTGAGAGAGAGCTTGGCGATTCGCAAAGGTGACCGGGTATCCATCTATGCAATGAACCGTGTTGAGTACCTGGATGCGGTGTTCGCCTGCAACAAACTGGGAGCGATTCTGCACGTGGTCAACTGGCGCCTGAAGCCCAGAGAGCTGGAGAGCATCATCAACGACGCTGCCCCGCGCGTCTTGCTCTATAGCCAGGAGTTCAGCAGCCAGGTAGAGGAGTTGCGCCCTCGACTGTCTGCGGTGGAGCGCTTGGTCGGTCTGGATCAGACGACGAGCGACAAGGATCTTCACTGGCCGACGGAGCGCAGCAACTGGCCCACGACGCAACCAGCCCTTACCGAACTGGATTGGAAAGACCCATGGATGATCTGCTACACCGGCGGCACTACTGGCCTCCCCAAAGGGGCCATCTTGCACTACCGCTCGGTCACCGCCAATTCATTCAACACCATCGTCAGTTGGGGCTTGCGACCCGATGATGTGGTTCCGCAGCACATGCCCTTCTTCCACACCGGCGGCCTCAACGTTCTCACAACGCCCCTGGTTCACCTGGGCGGCACAAACATCGTCTGCGCCGGCTTTGACATTGATCAGCTCTTTGACCAGGTTGAGGGACTAGGGGTGACCTTTTTCTTCGCAGTACCGGCTATGTTTCTGATGATGATCCAACATCCACGCTGGGCGTCGTTGGACCTGTCCAATGTCCGGCTGGTCATGTCTGGCGGGGGCACCTGCCCTACTGTGGTTTTTGAGGCCTTTTGGGAAAAGGGGGTCGAATTCAAGACCGGCTATGGATTGACAGAGGCCGGGCCCAATACCTTTTGGCTGCCGACCGAGTACATGAAGAGCAAGATTGGCTCGGTCGGCCGGCCCATGTTTCATGTCGACGTCAAGCTGGTGAATGAAAGTGGCGAGGAGGTCGGGCCACCCGAGGTAGGCCATCTGCTAATCCGCGGCCCACATGTTTTTGGCGGGTACTGGAATAAACCAGAGGCCACCGCCGAGACGATCGTAAATGGCTGGCTGCATACGGGGGACCTAGCTCGCAGAGATGAGGAAGGGGACTATACCATTGTCGGCCGGCTCAAGGACATGATCAAGTCGGGCGGGGAGAACATCTATCCGGCCGAGGTGGAGGATGTGATGCACAGCAATCCCAATGTCGCGGAAGCCGCGCTGATCCCGGTACCCGATCCCAAGTGGGGTGAGGTAGGCCGGGCTGTGGTTGTGCTCAAACCTGGTGCAGAATTGACCGCCGCCGACTTGACCGCCTGGCTGCGCCAGCAGATGGCCCACTACAAGGTACCCAAATCGATCGTGTTCGTGGAGTCTCTCCCAGAAACGGGAGTCAACAAGGTGGACAAGCCAAAACTGATCAAAGAGCATGGGGCGTGATTGGGAGGCAGAGCCATGCGTCTAGAAGGTAAGGTATCCCTCATCACCGGCGGTGCGGTCGGCATTGGCAGAGCGACAGCAGAACGCTTTGCTGAAGAAGGAGCCAGGGTGGTAATCTGCGATGTCGACCGCGATGCTGGCGAGGCAGCCGCCGAGAAACTTGGACTTCAAGTTGTCTTTTACCAGGTCAACGTCACCGACCGGCAGGCAGCACAAGAGTGGGTAGATGAAGTGGCAGGAAGATACGGCCGGATAGATGTGCTGGTCAACAACGCTGGCATTCTGCGTGATGCTACCCTGGTCAAGGTCAAGAATGGCGAACTCGTCAAGCAGATGTCTGAGACAGACTTTGACCTGGTGATAGCGGTCAATCTCAAAGGGGTGTTCAACTGCACCCAGGCTGTTGCGCCCATATGATTCGGCAGGGGAGCGGCGTGATTCTCAACGCCAGCTCTGTTGTTGGCCTGGATGGGAATTTCGGTCAGACCAACTATGTCGCCACCAAGGCAGGCGTCATCGGCATGACCAAGGTGTGGGCACGCGAACTTGGCCGTTATAACATCCGCGTCAACGCTATAGCACCGGGCTTGATTGCCACAGAGATTATCAAATCCATGCCGGAGCAGATCCTGAATAGCATGACAAAGGGCGCGCCTCTACAACGGCTAGGCCAGCCACGGGATGTCGCCAATGCCTACCTCTTCCTGGCCTCTGACGAGGCAAGTTTCATTTCCGGCGCAGTACTGCGGGTGGATGGCGGGAGCGTGATCGGGACCTAGCAATGGAAACGAAGGCGGAACGCACAAGCCCCCTGTCTCCAGCCTCTATCTCTATTGGTGTCGTGAGCACCGGTATGTACCTGCCAGAGCCGGTGCTGACCGCGGCCGATATCGCCGAGCAGAGCGGCCTCCCCGAATCGGTGGTCCGTGACAAGTTGGGGGTCAACCAGAAGCACATGGCCGGCCCCGAAGATCATCCAAACCAGATGGCCATCTGGGCGGCTCAAGATTGCCTCTCCAAATGCGATATCCCGCCGGAGGAGATCGACGTGGTGCTCTGCACCACCGAAGAGTGGAAAGAGTATCTGGTGTGGACGGCGGGCATTGACCTGGCCCATGAGATCGGTGCCAGGCGGGCCTGGGGCATCGATCTGCATATGCGCTGCTGCACAACCATCGGGGCCCTCAAGATGACTAAAGACATGATGACCGCTGATCCCGAGATCGACACTTTGCTCATCGCCGGCGGCTACTGCCTGGGAGACCTGGTTAATCTCAGGAACCCACGCACCTCGTTCATGTTCAATATAGGCGCGGGGGCCGGCGCGATGCTGCTGCGCAAGAACTGGCCCCGTAACCAGGTGCTGGGGACGCACATCATTACCGACGGCTCCATGAGCAAGCACATCGTCATACCCGCCAGCGGCACCGTCCAGTTCCCCACAGATGAGGCTGTGGCGAAGGGGTTATTCTACTCGGATCTGGTCGAACCCGACGAGATGAAGAATCGTCTCAACGAGGTCTCGATGGACAACTGGATGCACTGCATCGACGAGGCGTTGCGCAAGAGTGGCTATACCCGGACCGACCTTGGCTTTCTCAACATGATCCACGTCAAGCGGTCCGCCTACCGGGACATGCTGCGACGCCTGAATCTCACGGAAGAGCAAGGTCTCTACAATGCGTGCTATGGCCACATCGGCGAACAGGATAGCATTATCAACATCATCGAGGGAGTGAAACAGGGCCGGCTCAAAGACGGAGACCTGATGATGATCGTCGCGGCCGGCATCGGCTACGTGTGGGGCGCGGCCTGCGTCAAGTGGGGGACGTACGAAACGTAATAATGGCAGGAATCGTGGACGTATGGCGGTGGCTCTGAGCTGTTCATACTTCCAGATGCATAGGATAAGGATCTCACTTTGGAGGAAAACTCAATGATCGACTTTAGTTTCAGTGAAGAACAGGAAATGCTCAAGCAGGCGTCTCGCGAATTCGCAGAGAGCAAGATCACTCCGAAGGTCCCCGAAATGGAGGAAACCGGGAAGGTCAGCGATGACATTGTCAAGGCCTTGGGTGAAGCCGAGATGATGGCCTTGACTATCCCGGAAGAATATGGCGGCCTTGGCCTGGGATACACCGCCCGCCTCATCGCCCTGGAGGAGATCGCCCGGGTCTCGGTGGCGACCGCCATGATGCTCCAGGTCTTTGCCCTGGGTATCGAGCCCATCATCCTGTTCGGCACCGAGGAGCAAAAAGAAAAGTACCTGCCCGGCCTGGCAACGGGAGATCGATTGGCGACCGTGGCGGTAACCGAGCCAGGCGGGGGCTCCGACCCGGGCAGTTGTCGCACGTCCTATTATCGGGACGGTGACGACTATGTCATTAGCGGCCGCAAATGCTTCATCACCAATTCCCACATCGCCGATACTCTAACCGTGCTTGCCAAAGACGGGGAGAGCGACGACCCGAGGGCTCTTGCCACCTTCATCGTGGAAGGGGGGATGGCAGGGTTCAGGCCCACGCATGAAGAGCACAAAGTGGGCATGCGCGGCTGTAACACCGGCGAGCTGGTCTTTGAGGAGTGCCGGGTTCCCAAAGAGAACTTGCTAGGACAAGATGGGAAGGGGATGCGCGTTGCCATGTCCGCCATCGGCATGGTCGGCCGCGGCGGCATGGTGGGTTGTGCCCTGGGGCTGCACACAGCCTGCCTGGAGGCATCCCTGAAATTCGCCAGCGAGCGCATTCTGTACGGGAAGCCGATCAGTGTACTCCAGACGATTCAGAACAAGCTGGCCGAGATGAAGATCGAGCTGGATGCCGGCCGTCTGCTGGGATACCGGGCGGCATCCATGCAGGATCAGGGCATGCGGGCGGACAACGAATTCGCGGTGGCCAAACACTTCACCACAGAAGCAGCACAAAAGGCAGCGAAAATGGCCGTAGACATCCACGGTGGCTACGGTTGCATGGACGAGTTTGCTGTCACCCGCTACTATCGTGACGCGGCCGTGTTGGGACCCTCGGCCGGCACTTCTGACATCATGAAGGTCATCGTCGCGCGCTGGATACTGAAGCCGTACCGGAAATGAGGAACCGGGTAGTCGCAAAATGCTCAGGATTGTCGTCTGTGTCAAGGCGGTCCCTGATCCCAAGGAGGCTGGCCGGATAAGGATCGATCCGGTCAGCAGAGCTCTGGTGCGAGCCGACCTGCCACTGGTGTTGAACCCGCTCGACAAGAACGCCATGGAGGCCGCGCTCGAACTCAAGGAACAGTTCGATGCGCACCTGTCGGTGCTAAGCATGGGGCCGCCGCCGGCCGAGAGTGTTGTAACAGAGTGCCTGGCTCTGGGCGCTGATCAGGGCTATCTGCTCTCCGACAGAGCTCTTGCCGGCGCCGATGCCTACGCCACGGCCTACACCCTGGCAAAAGGGATCGAGAAGATCGGCCCCGCTGATCTGGTCTTGTGTGGGAGGGCCAGCAGCGACGGCAGCACCGAATGGGTCGGGCCAGAACTGGCCACCCTATTGGACATCCCGATAGTCACTATGGTGAAAGAGATCGTTGAATGCACCGGTGAGTGGTGGAAGGTGAAGGCGAGCCTGGATAATGGCTACCGTGTGGTTCGAGTGAAGCTGCCGGCCGTCCTGACGGTGACCAGAGAACTGAACATCCCGAGAACGTTGAGCTTTTCGGGCATTATCCAGGCCCGGCGAAAACAGATCACCCAGTGGGGAATCGACGACCTGGATGTACCCGAAGAGGCGGTCGGCCTGAAAGGTTCGCCGACGATCGTCTCCGAGATGACAACTCGGGAGAGCAAACGGGATGTTGAGATGATTAGCGGGACGAGAGAGGAGATGGCCGAACGGCTGATCCAAGAGCTGGCTGATGCGGGATTCCTTTCGAGTAGCTAGATAAGAGACAGATGGAACTCGTGCCAGATCTAGAGTGACAGCCTTTCAGACTCGAGCAATCGATGAAAACGGTGGAATACAGACACGGCCCCGTGTGGGTCATCGCCGAGCAGATTGAGGGACGGGTTCGCGCAGTATCGTTCCAGCTCATCGGCCACGCGCGAAAGCTGGCGGATGGGTTGGGCACGCCGGTGGAGGTCATATTGCTTGGAGAGAGTCTGGACCAACAGGCCCAGCAGGTGATCGCGTCCGGGGCTGATCGCGTCTATCTGGGTGACGATCCTGAGCTAGCCGTTTATCAGCCGGATGTCTATACCGAAATCATCGTCAAACTCGCTCAGGAGCGGCGGCCGGAGATCATGCTGCTCGGCTCGACGTTTATGGGAAGAGAGTTGGCGCCGTTGGTGGCAGCCAGACTGAGAACTGGGTTGACGGCTCACTGCATCGACCTGGTGCTCAATGAGAACAAGATCCTGGAGCAGAAGGTTCCCGCCTATGGCGGGCTGATCTCGATCACCTGTCCGCAAAAGCGGCCGCAGATGGCCACTGTGGCAAAGGGGGTTTTCCCAAGGCCCGAGCTGGACACAGGACGGATGGGAGAGGTTGTGCTGCTCAAGGTTCAGAAAAACATCCCTCGCCGGATCGAGACGATCGAAATCGTGCGGGAGGAGCCGGAAGGGGTGCCGCTCGAATCGGCTGCCATTATCGTGGCTGGGGGCGCTGGTGCCAGCGACCTGGAGGGATGGCACACCATCGCGGGACTAGCGCAGGTGATGAACGCCGCCCTGGGCTCCACCCGTCCGGCCGTTGACGAAGGCTGGACCGAACTGGAGACGATGATCGGACAGAGCGGCAAGATGGTAAGCCCGGACCTCTACATCGGAGTGGGTCTTTCTGGCGAATTGCAGCACATGGTGGGCATCGTGGGGGCAAAGGTGATGGTAGCCATCAACAGCGACGCCAAATCCCCAGTATTCGAGCAGGTTGACTATGGCATTGTGGATGACTGCCGGAGATTTATCCCTGTGCTGATTGAAAAGATAGGGGAATACCGATCGGAAGGAAGGGAGCTCAATCATGGGAATCAAGACGAGAGATGAGTATCTGGCAGCGTTACGCCAGATGCGGCCGAACGTCTACAAGTTTGGCGAACTGATCGAGGACGTCACCACGCACCCGGCGACGAAGAGAACGGTTGAAAGCCACGCCCGCAATTTCGACGCGGCCCACGACCCGGAACTAGCTGACATTTACATAGCGACTTCCATCTTCACCGGGGACAGAATCCTGCGCTGGAACTCTATGATGCAGAGTGCGGATGACCTCATCACCAACATGAAGATGAAGCGCCAGAACTACCGGCGCACTGGTAGCTGCACAGGCGCTGTCTGCGTTGGCTGGAATGCCCAAAACACCATGTGGGCTGTGACACACGACATTGACAGGGAGTTCGGGACCGACTATCAAGAACGGCTGAAGAGCTGGATCCTGATGGCTCAGAGGGAGGGGCTGACGGTAGCCGGGGCCTTGACTGACCCGAAAGGCGATCGCAGTCTCAAGCCTTCGCAGCAGCCAGACCCGGACACCAATCTCCGGATAACGGAGGTTCGAGATGACGGCATAGTTATCCGAGGCGCCAAAGTGATGATCTGCGGCACGGCCGCTTCCCATGAGGTATTCCTTCTGCCGGGTGGCGTCTACCGCGAAGCAGACCAGGATTTCGCAGTCGCCTGCGTGGTTCCAAGGGACATCGAGGGACTGACGATTGTCGAAGCGACGCATCCCAGTGACCGGCGGGAGCTGGAGGAAACAGCCAGCGGTGAAGTGCCCGATACTGGTATCACCCAAGGTTGGCTCCTGTTTGAGGACGTGTTCGTGCCGAACGAGCGGGTCTTCATGTGCCGGGAATGGAAATACACGACCAAGGTCATCCAGTACTTTACCGCCAACTACCGGGCCTGCATCGGCGCCTGCGTCTCTGGGCAGGGAGATGTCATGATCGGAGCCTCGGCATTGATGGCCCGCGCCAATGGGCTTTCCAGCAAGACGTTCATGGGAAAACTGATCGACATGTCGATCAACAACCAGGTCACCTATGGATTGGGGGCTGGAGCGTGCGCCATGGGATTCCAACATCCTTCAGGATCGTTTTTCGCCGACCCCCTGACGGCGCACACCAACAAGGTGATGGTGGCGACGTTGCCTTACGAGACAAAACGACTGACCCAGGATATCGGCGGCGGCATCGTTGAGACCGGCTGCATGCCCTCGTATAAGGACCTGACCAACCCCGAATACGGGCACCTGCTGAAGAAATATCTCAAGGCTGGGGCGCCCTCGGCCGAGACCCGTTTCAAGGCAGCCCGCCTGTCCGAGTGGCTGACCGTCGGTGCCGGGATTCCGGGCTGTATGCACGGCGGCGGCTCGCCCGACGGTGCAAAGCTAGTCGTGCGCTTCACGACACCGATGGAAGAGTACGCCGATTATGCCAGGGCGCTCATGGGAATTGAGGAACAAGTCCCTGATCCGCCGAAACCAAAACGGTAGACGCAACGAGACTGCGATAATGGCCGCCTATGATTACCAGCTCCTACTGAAGCACCTGCTCGAGCATGCCATATCCTGGGCACCCGCCCAGGAAATCGTCTACCGGGACCAGTGGCGCTACACTTACGCAGACATGTACAGCAGGGTGCTCAAGCTGGCCTCGGCTCTCCAGCGTCTTGGAGTGAAGGAGGGGAGCAAGGTCGGAGTGATCGAGTGGGACAGCCACCGCTATCTGGAAATGTACTTTGCGATCCCAGGGATCGGCGCTGTCCTGCA
>JAUVHW010000349.1 GCA_030593075.1 Ardenticatenales bacterium | reverse complement strand
ACGGGGAGAAGCACCTGGACTGGTTCGTTATGCGCAATCTGAGCTATGACTTCCCAGACGAGGTGTTGTGCAATGTGGGCGGCAAGGTGGGGGAGGGACGCGACGGCACCAACTACTCCGGCTGGAATCACCTGCAGGCCAGTGTGGACGGCGACCACGTTCGGCTGCATGTTGGAGGGATCTACGCCGGGGAGTGGACCATGCCGGGCTTGTCTTCCACTACCAGGGTGGGGTTGGCCGCCGGCGACTATGAGGTGACGCCGGTCGAGGCCCGCTTTGACTACTTTAGGGTAATCCCCAATGAGGCCTGCACGCCCCAACCCTGAGGGCGGCTGCCGCTGCCAGCCAGGTTGCTTGAGCCGCGCATGCTGAGCCGTTCCTCGGCTCGCACGGCCGAGTGGTGCGCCGTCGCAACCATCGTCCTGCTGGCTGCCTGGCTTCGACTCAGCTGGCTGGATCAGGTCGAGTTCCTGTGGGATCAGGCCGAGATCTCCAAGTGGGCGATAGAGTTGGCCCGCGAGGGGCGGCTGCTGCCCGTTGGCCCCGTCTCGTCCACCGGAATCGACTCCTTCCCGGCCGCCATCTGGCTCCTGGCAATCCCCTATGCCATCTCTCTCAGCCCGATCGTCGCTACCGGGTTCATCGGGTTGCTCAACGTGGCGGCCGTCGTTGGCTGCTATCTCCTGGGCCGGCGCTGGCTTGGCCGCGGGGCGGCCTTGGCGGCCGCATTGCTGTTTGCGGTGGCTCCCTGGGGGGTCATCTACTCGCGCAAGGTATGGCACACCGAGCTGCTGGCTCCGCTGGCGGTCCTCTACGCTGCCACCGGTTGGGCGGCCTTTGTGCGGGGCAAGCGCTGGGCGCTCCTGGCGCACGCTGGGGCGCTCGTCCTTCTGGTTCAGACCCACTTTTCCGCGGCTGCCATGGTTCCATTGACGGCTCTCTGGGCGCTGGTGTTCATCAGGCGGTTGGACCTGCGCGTGGCTGCGGTGGCCTTCCTGCTGTGTGTGCTTTCCTTCCTGCCCTATCTGGTGCGTGACTCGCAGCAGGGGTGGGAGAACTCGCTCCGATTCGCCGAATTGATGCGCCGGCCGGCGGAGACAGATGGAGACGCAGCCTGTGCTGTCTGGGTCATCTCCACCGGTACCGACTTGCATTGGCTGACCGGACCGGACCACTACCCACGGTACGTGGATCAGACCCCCAACGCGCGCTGGCTGTTCACCGTGGAGGGATTCTTGATCCTCGCTGGGGCCGGGGCCGCTCTTTTGCTCGTGACCCGTAGCGCCCGGAGTGGACTGGATGACCGTGCGGCCGGGGCATTCTTCGCCGTCACCTGGCTGGCAGCCCCGGCTCTGTTTCAGACCCGGCACGTCGTGCCGGTTGCGCCTCACTACCTTTCTCCCACCTTGCCGGCTCAGTTCCTGTTGGTTGGTCTGCTGTTTGATGAGGCCCGGCGGCTGCCGCGCCGCTTCGCCCTGGCTGGCCAGGGCCTTGTAGCTGGGCTGGTGTTTCTTATCGCGGCCGCCCAGATCTACGAGGTTACCTCGCTGCTGAGCTACGTCTTCAACCACGACACACTGCGCGGGTACGGCACTCCGATCCACTATGAGATCGAGGCTGCCGAGACGGCCGTCAGGTTGGCGCGAGAGGCAGAAGCTGCCGAAGTGGTATTGCTGGCCGAAGGGGAGGATCCGCGCATGCACGAGATGGCCAACGTGGCGGACACTCTGCTGTACGAAACGCCGCATCGGACGGTGGATGCGAGAACGGCGCTGGTACTGCCGGCTCAGCCGGCCGTGTACTGGGCGACCTACGATGCATCTTCCCCAGGTGAGGCGTTGTTGGGCGCACTGGCTCCCGAAGTGACCTCGGAGCGCATTCTACTCAGAGAGGGACTGCGGAGCTTCCGGTTCTACAATTGGTCCGCGGACAGCGTTGGCCTCCTGTCGGCGTTGGACCTGGAGCTAGTCCCGCTCGGGAGCGAGCGGATTGCCTGGTCCAATGGCGCGCAACTGGAGGCCGCCGGGTTCTCTGGAGACGCCCGGCCCGGAGAAGCGTTGCATTGGACCCTTGTCTGGCGGACTATGGGGCAATCCTCCCACCGCATGTACTATCACTGGTTCAATCATCTGATTGACGACGCCGGGCAGTTGCGGGGCCAGATGGACGGACCCAGCTACTTGCCCGCCTATTGGCGGGCTGGGGACACGGTGGTCAACTGGTTCAGCGTCCCCATTCCCCCTGAATTGCCGGCCGGTTCGTATGCCATGCGGGTTGGCATGTACGCCTACCCGGGCCTCGAAACCGTGCCGCTGGCCGATGGCGAGGAGTGGATTGTGGTGGGGCCAGTGGAGATCGGAGGCTAGCGGATGACTGCTGCTGCCCGCTGGCGCCTGGCTCTAGCTCTCCTGCTGGGCAGCTTTGCTGCCCTCTCCGTTGCCTACAGCCTTGCCAACCCGCTCTACGAAGCGACTGATGAACTGCGCCATGTGCGTTTTGTGCGCCACATTGCGTTCTACCACGGCCTTCCCCAGCAGCAACTGGAGGGACCGCGAGCCCAGAGCCACCATCCGCCGCTCTACTACGCGCTGGGAGCTTTGGTCAGCTTCTGGGCGCCGGTGCAGCAGGAGGTCTACTATGAACCGCCCACCAATCCTTTCTGGGCTTACCGCTACTGGGAGGTAGGAGGGGACAACAAGAACCAGTATCTGCACGGCGACGACGAGCTATGCCCGTTCCGCGGCATTGCGTTGTCGGTCTATTCGATGCGCTGGTACAGTGTGCTGCTGGGCGCCGCAACGCTGTGGCTGACCTACCGTCTGGGGCGGGAGGTTTGGCCGGGCTCTCCGGCCCTCGCGTTTGGGGGCGCGGCGCTGGTAGCTTTCAACCCTCAGTTCCTCTACCTCAGCGGAGCGGTGGGAAACGACGTGGCCTCTGGGCTGGCGGGCGCGGCCGTGCTGCTGGCATGCATACGGCTGGCCGCGAGAGGGATCACTGTCCGGCGTGCGGCCGGGCTGGGCATCCTTTTTGGGCTGGCCCTGTTGGTCAAGTCCCACCTGGCGGCGCTGCTGGTCTTGGTTGAGCTGGCGCTGATGGTTGCGGCTGTACGTGAACGTGACTGGCGAGCGTTCCTGCGGGCCAACGCAATTGCACTGCTGCTGGCGGCCGCCGTAGCCGGCTGGTGGTTTGTGCGCAACCAGATGCTGTATGGTGAGCCCACCGGCTTCGAGCGGGTGACCGAGCTGTGGGGCGTGCGCGACCCTCGAGAGAGCTTTGGCCTGGCACTCTCCGAGCTGCCCTATCTGTGGACCAGTCTGTGGGGCCGGTTCGGCTACGGCCAGGTCCCGATGCCGCTTTGGGCCTAC
>JAUVHW010000387.1 GCA_030593075.1 Ardenticatenales bacterium | reverse complement strand
CGACGCCCGCATCTGCGCCGACGTGCTGATCGCATCCGATCTGCGGGGGATTGAGTCTCACAGGAAACCAGTGAGATTCCAAGGCAGACCTAAAGAACTCGGCGTTCTCCGCGATCTCTGCGGTGAACGAACTCTTTTTTTCAGCGGAGTCGAAACATGCAGCCAAAGCGGTTCCTCGCGCGCGGGCTCGCACTAGTCTTGTGGGTGGCCACGGCCGCCCTCGGTCTTTTCGAGATCCTTCTGATCCGGGATATGCTGCTCCGGATCTATGCCCGTTCCGGGGGCGGCTATTGGCCCGCCGTGACAGCGGGCAACTGGGCGCTGGTCCCGCTGGCCCTTGCCTGGATCGCGCTGGTTGTCGGCGGCGGCGAGTATCACCGCAAGAGAGTGGGCCAGCGCAGTTCGTGGAGGTTGTTTCTCTGGACCATAGCCGTTGAATTGGCCATACTGGTCCTCGCCTACTTCATCTGACAAAGGGAGCCAATGACAGATTTGAAATGGTGGCAAGAGGCCGTCTTTTACCAGATTTACCCACGCAGCTTTGCCGATGGCAACGGCGACGGCATTGGCGATCTGCACGGCATCATTGACCGCCTGGATTACCTGCAAGAGCTAGGCATTGACGCCATCTGGCTCTCGCCCCACTATCCTTCGCCCATCTTTGACTGCGGCTACGACATTGCCGACTATACGGATGTCGCGCCCGAGTACGGCACGCTCGATGACTTGAAACGCTTCCTGGACGCAGCCCACCAGCGCGACATCCGTGTCATCCTGGACCTGGTGCTGAACCACAGCTCGCACCAGCACCCCTGGTTCGTCGAGTCCCGCTCTAGCCGGAGCAACCCCAGGCGCGGCTGGTACGTCTGGCGCGACGGGGTGGATGGTGGCCCCCCCAACAACTGGTACTCTGGTTTTGGTGGTCCGGCCTGGGAATACGACCCGGCCACCGGCCAGTACTATTATCACTTTTTCATGAAAGAGCAGCCGGACCTCAACTGGCACAACCCGGAGGTCAAGCGAGCCATGTGGAACGCAGTCCGCTTCTGGCTGGATTTGGGGGTGGATGGCTTTCGGCTGGATGCGATTGACACGATCTTTGAGGATCCGGCGCTGCCCGACCACACGGCACCGATGACCCAGGTCGAGCTGTACTGGGCAGACGCATGCGCCAAGAGCGAGGAAGAACGGCAGCGGTTGGCCGAGCCGAGGCGGCAGATGGAGCAACATCAGATCGAGCAACCAGGCGTCCACGAGTTGATGCAGGAACTACGCTCCATCGTTGACGAGTATCCTGACCGACTGTTGGTGGGCGAGACAGGCAAGGTTTCCTATTACGGCGATGGGAACAACGAGCTGCACCTAGCTTTCAACTTCCCGCTGATGAAGACCGACCGCCTGACCCCCGCCTGGGTGCGCGCCAACCAAGAGGAGCGTCTGGCAGCGTTGCCGGCCGGCGCCTGGCCCTGCAACACGTTGGGCAACCACGATGCGCCGCGAGTCTACAGCCGCTACGGCGACGGCCAGAACGACGCGGCGCTGGCCCGGATCTCCCTGGCGCTTGTGCTCACCCTGCGCGGGACCCCCGTCCTCTACAGCGGGGAGGAAATCGGCATGACCAACGCCGTCCTAGAGGGCATCGGCCAGTTCAAAGACACGCCGCTCGTCAGACGGTACGTGCAGCTTGCCGAGGAATGGGGCTCACCGCAAGCAGAGGCGGTGGCCATGGTGAACCGCATGGGCCGGGACAAGTGCCGAACACCGATGCAATGGGCCAATGCGCCCAACGGCGGGTTCTGCCCGGCCGGGGTGCAACCCTGGCTGCCGGTGAACCCCAACTATGCCCAAGGCGTCAACGTCGCCGACCAGGTGGACGATCCCGGTTCGCTGCTGAGCTTCTACCGGCACATGCTACGTATGCGCAAGCAGACTCCCGCTCTCATCGCGGGCGACTATGCTCCGCTGCACGAAGAGGCGGAGGATTACCTGGCGTTCTTGCGGACGGCCGCTGGGCAGACCTGCCTGGTGGTGTTGAACATGTCGGACCAGGCTCTCACTGTGTGCTTAAACCTGGACGCCTCGACGGCCCGGAGTCTCTTTTCCAGCAATGGGCAGCGCGGGCACGCCGACGACCTGTCCCGGTTGCAGATGGCGCCCTTTGAGATCTATATCGGCGAACTCGCGTGAAATGACGAGCACAAAGCGTGAGGCGCTAGACGTGCGCAGCCCGTCACGTTTCACCTATTGGCGTTTTCGCTCTGCAGCTGGCGGTGGGTTGCTTCTGTGCGACGCTTTTCCTTGCTCCTTTTGGTCCTGCTATCAACGATGATTTGAGGAGCCTATTGGTCGCCGATACGCCCACACTCCCGCTCAAAACATGGCACGCTCCGCGGGGGCTGTGCCACAACTGATCGCCACAGGGTTAAGAGCGCAGTATCGTCATCAGCTCCGAGGGTTTTCGATGAACCACAATCCAGACACCAAGGAGGAGTAGAGATGTATGACGTGGAAAAGACGGCCGGTTTCTTGGCCAGAGTCCCCATGTTCAGAGGCCTGAAGAAGCGCCAACTCACCAAGCTGGCCAAGCTGTTCGTCCCGCGCGAGTACGCTGCGGGCGACGCGATAGTGACCCAGGATAAGGGCGGCGAAGGCATCTTTATCATCATATCCGGCAAAGCCGAGGCAGTCCGCAAGCGCGGCGACGGCGAGGAGGTGGTGGTCAACACCTTCGGCCCCACCGATTTCTTCGGCGAATTGGCCCTGCTGGATGACGGCCTGCGCACGGCGTCCGTCGTTGCCACCGAAGCAACCCAATGCATGGCGCTCACCCGGTGGCATTTTCTCGCGGCGTTGAAAGACGACGTGGACGCGGCCATCGTGATTCTGCAG
>JAUVHW010000375.1 GCA_030593075.1 Ardenticatenales bacterium | reverse complement strand
CCAATGCCAGGTCCCGCTGCTCTGGAACCGTGTCGAGCTGATCGGCTAGCTTCTCCTCTGCCTGAATCAGCTGCAATTCGGCGGACACGACGGCCTTGCGCGCCGGGGTGTCGTCCAGCCGAGCCAGCACGTCACCCGCCTGTACCGCATCGCCAACGCTCACCAACACCTCGGTCAAGAGCCCACTCCCCTGGAAGCTGAGGTCAAGTTCGCTTGCCGGTATCACGGTGCCGGCCCCGCTGGCTGAGACGATGATCTCTCCGCGCCGCACCGTCGCCGTCTGCACCGTCTTCTCCTCTGGCGTTTGGGCAGGCAGGTAGCTGTTCTTGTAGTATTGGTAGCCGCCGCCTCCGGCCGCCAGCAGGATTACGACGATCAGCGCGATCCAAGCAGTCTTCTTCCGGAACATTCCGTTTTCTCCTACCGTCCCCTGTCTCCATTCCCACGCATGGGACCTCCTGTGCACTGAGCCAGATCATACTCCATACTTGTGGAGATCTTATGGAGAAGATTGGCAAATGCTGTGCAGTTCGCAAGGTGCGGTGGGGAATTTGGCGGAGGGCCGCAGAACCCGCCGGGCGTTGTGCATACCCGCGGCGGTATCCTGCCCGCCTCGCCTGGCGACACTTCCGCGGCGCTTTCACCGATGCCCGGCTTGCCTGCCGGCCGATTCAGTGGTATCATATTAACGATGATTGATGTCAGAATAATGGTTAAAACCCAGTCTGTACCGTGCCCAACCACCCAGGGGCCTGGGCGGAAACCCAGCCTACCGGCCTCTGCGCCGAAGTCGAGCTGCGTCGCGGTGCGCTATCCACAAACTGCAGGCCAGGCCTTGCAGAAGCAGGGCCGAGCTGGTCTGTAGGTGGCGGACCGAGAGGTAATCGTGACAAGTGGCTTTTCGGCCGGGCTTCTGGCTGAGGAAAGCAGCCCCTACCTGCTGCAACATGCGGACAACCCGGTAGAGTGGTATCCCTGGGGCCAGGAGGCGCTGGAAAGAGCCAGGGCTGAGGACAAGCCGATCTTCCTCTCTATCGGGTATTCTGCCTGCCACTGGTGCCACGTCATGGCCCACGAGTCCTTTGAGGATGAGCGGGTGGCGGCCATCATGAACCAGCACTTTGTCAACGTCAAGGTGGACCGCGAGGAGCGGCCGGACCTGGATCAGATCTACATGGCGGCCGTGCAGGCGATGACCGGCAGTGGGGGGTGGCCCATGTCGGTCTTTCTCACGGCCGACGGGGCGCCGTTCTACGGCGGCACCTATTTCCCACCGCAGGCACGTCACGGACTCCCCTCCTTCGCCGAGGTGCTCCTGGCCGTGGCTGATGCCTGGCAGAACCGCCGTCAGGAGCTGGTGGCGACTGGCCGGCGGCTGGTGGAGAAGGTGATTCAGGAGAGCGCTCCGCCCGCTTCCCCTGAGGACTCGCCGCTGGATCCTGAGACGCTGTCGGCTGCTTTTCGGGTCATCAGGGGACTTTTCGGCCGCGCCCACGGTGGGTGGGGGAGGGCCCCCAAGTTCCCCCAGCCGATGACGCTAGAGTTCCTGCTGCGCTACCACCATTCCACCGGTGATGCTCTGGCGCTGGCGATGGTCACTCAGACCCTGGAGGCGATGGCCCGCGGAGGCATCTATGACCAGGTGGGCGGCGGATTTCACCGCTACTCGGTGGACGAGCGCTGGGCGATGCCGCA
This sequence comes from Ardenticatenales bacterium, assembly GCA_030593075.1. Lineage (GTDB taxonomy): Bacteria > Chloroflexota > Anaerolineae > Promineifilales > UBA4811 > JAUVHW01. The sequence continues at coordinate 1,348 of JAUVHW010000375.1, read as the reverse complement.
CTTTGAGAAGATGCTTTACGACAACGCCCAGCTGGCTCGGGTGTACCTGCATGCCTGGCAGGTCACGGGTGAGGCTTTCTTCCGCATCATCAGCGAAGAGGTTCTCGACTATGTAGTCCGGGAGATGACCGGCCCGGCCGGTGGATTCTACTCTTCTCAGGACGCGGACAGCGAGGGAGAGGAAGGCCGATTCTACCTCTGGACACCTGCGCGGGTCCGTGACGCGCTGGGGGAGGCGGCGTACGCGATCATAGAGGCGTACCGCATTACGGAGAGCGGCCGCTTTGAGGGCCAGAACGTTCTGAGGTTCGCTGGCGAGCTGGGCCACCGACCGGAGTTGGTGGAGGCGCGCCGCAAGCTTTACGCTGCTCGCGAGAAGCGGGTCTGGCCCGCGAGGGACGAGAAGTTGTTGACCTCCTGGAACGGGCTGATGCTGGCGGCCTTTGCCGAGGCGGCGCGTGTCTTTGGGCGGGACGATTATCGCCGGGTGGCGGAGCGGAATGCCGACTTTATCCTGAGCGAGATGCTCGGGCCGGAGGGTCGGCTGCTGCGCACCTGGAGAGGGGGCCAGGTCAAGCTCAATGGGTACCTGGAGGACTATGCTCATCTCATTGACGGGCTTCTGGAGCTCTACCAGACCACCTTTGATCCGCGTTGGTTCCAGGCAGCCCAGGGACTGGCCGAGCGGATGATCCAGCACTATAGCGCGCCGGTTGGCTTTTACGACACCAGCGATGACCATGAGACGCTCGTCACCCGGCCCAGGGCGCTGCAGGATAACGCCATTCCCTCGGGCAATGCCATGGCGGCCAGCGTGCTGGCGCGACTGGCGGGGCTGGCGTCAGAGCCGCGCTACCGGCAGCTGGCTGAGCGGAGCCTGGCATCGATGCAGTCGCGGATGGCGCGCTTTCCGCTGGGCTTTGCCCAGTGGCTGATCGCGTCGGATTATGTGCTGTCGCACCCGCGAGAGATAGCTCTCGTAGGGCGCCCCGAGGCGGCCGACACACTCGCCTTGCTGGAGGCTTGCGCCAGTGGCTACCGGCCGCACCAGGTGCTTGCAGCCGGTCTACCGGACCAAGAGTCGCCGCCGCTGTTGCTGGGGCGGGAGCAGCGGGACGGCCGGGCCACTGCCCACGTTTGCTTTGACTCTGTGTGTCAGCAGCCGGTGGTGGACCCGGCCGAGCTGGAGACACTGCTCAACAGCAGGGCCTAGAAACATAAGAACCAGGTGGCGCCCCCCTTTCAGCTAATGTAGTTGGATGTCAGGAGGATAACGATGTTAAGCGAAGGAACCCAAGCCCCCGATTTCACTCTGCCCGCCGATGGCGGAGGCAAGGTGGCGCTATCG
>JAUVHW010000027.1 GCA_030593075.1 Ardenticatenales bacterium | reverse complement strand
GATATTCTTCTGGGCATGGTTGATCCAGCCCGTCCGGTAGGAGTCATACGCCGTCCCACGCGCCAGCTCGTTCGTCAGGTCAGTCTGCAGGTCAGACAGCGTGGCCATGTCACCTACTCCCCCTTAGCTCGTGTGAACGTGGTCGTAGGTAGCATCCCTCGTCGCGTCGCTGAGGATGGCGTACTTGAAGCCGAGCTTCACGGCACCGGCGGCGCCGCCCCCGGCTGCCGCGATCTTGTGCTCGATGACCAACTGCTGGCCGGGCTGCACATCAAACGCCTCCGAGGAACCCTCGAGCTTGATGTAGTCCCGATGACCAATGGCCCGCGCTACGTCGAGGGTGAGCGTGCACTTCTCGACGCGCGTGCTGCCGTCGTGGTCAATGGTATCCAGAGCGAAAACAGCGTCCGTCGTGCCAAGCACCACGGCCGTCGTCACCCTGGCCACGAGCTCGAAGATCCTCACCGGATGCACGAAGTCAAAGGCCAGCACATCGGCCGCTGCGGTCGTGATGGTTCTCGCGGTCTGGTGCATGTGTCCGTCTCGCCATTTGTGCATGTCTTTGCTCCCTCCAAAAGCAGAGGGCCGCCCGATGCTCCGGACGGCCCTCAACCTTGGTTTTTGCGGGTTATGGCGCAGTCGGCGCCCTGTCAGCGGCTTACGACGAATCCACTCGAAGCATCCGGCAGCGGCCGGTCGCGCCGGCCTCGGTGGAGGCGTGATCGTTCCACGGGATTTCCCAGCCCATGTACGAGACCCAGCCCACCTTGTACTCGGTGGCCAGCGTGCCGGAGATCGCCTCTGCACGCAGCGTCAGCGTCAGTGCAGTGCACTCCACGAGGGAGTCCCGCCCGAGGATGAACATCTCGCCCCGATACGTTCCACCACTCGGGACGATGCTGAGCATGTGCTCGTTCTCCTCGATGAACCGGAACCGCTTGACCTTGCCGATCTCGGCGTTGAACAGCCTGTCCGGATCCCCGTACTTCGCGTAATCCTCCCAGGTGGTGTCCTCGCGCAGAGCACGAGCTGCACCGGGGCCCACGATGGCGAGGAAGTTCCCCTGTGAGTCGAAGGGCTTCATCTTCAGCGTGAGCGCCTTCTCGAGGATGCCTTCGAGGTCGCCTACGTCGAGGTCGCGCGTCGCAGCGGTCGAGGGAGTGCCATCGTAATCCCACGTTCCATCACCATCACCGGCCGTGCCGGTGGGGATGTAGATGACCTTGCCCTCACGGAACTTCTCGTAGATCTTGCGGTCGAACGTCTCGGCTGCGTCTTCGGCCAAGGCCCGGCGGAAGATGCCCTCCGGGTCCCAGTTCGAGAAGATGTCCACATTCTCCGTGAAGTCGATTGTATTCATCAGCCGCTTGACGGTCAGACTGCCCTGGCTGATGGTGAGGTCTGTCGTCGGAACCTCTTCGTCCTCGGCAACCTCATCGCCACCGGTGGCCACCTTGTCCACACGATCGTACAGAACGACATCGTTGTGGCGCTTGCCATAGCCCTTCTTCAGCGGCCGGGCAAACTGCTGCATTGCCATCTGGCCATAGGCCTGATAGCGCAGCTCGTCGGCGAGCTCACTGACGGCAAGGAAGCCACCAAGGGCGTTTACTCCCCATTGCTGAGTGGCCATCCCTGATCTCTCTTTGGGCGAGGGCGCGAAATGCAAAAACCGCCCGACAAGCGAGCGGTAGTGCCCTCACGGGATCGCCCCCCAAAGGGAAGCCGCTAGGATTCCCTCTTCGGCAGCGGAAGACCCAGCCGCCGGTTCAGAATCGCATCTCTCTCGTCCACGTGCTTGGCCCACGTCTCGTGCAGCCGCTGATCGAGCGGCTTCGGAGCTTGCGGCTCGTCGGGACCTTGCTGTGGCGGAGCAGCCGGCGAAACGGGGGGCGTCGGCGGATCCTTTGGGCCCCCGTTGCCGTGAGCGAACTCGCGGGCCTGCGCTGCAATCAGCGTGGTCCACTCGTCGGAAGAGAGAGTCCGAGGGTCGATCTCCGGATCGTTCACGAGGAGGTGCGCTGCGGCCCTGACGGCCTTCTCGTGGCCCTTCAGGTCGGGATTCTCCTCGTAGAAGCGTCGCTCAACAGCCTCATTCGTCTGCTGAACTTGATGCTGCTCCACGTAGGTTTCCCGAGCGGCAGTCGGCGCCTCGTCTTGCACGATCCGGACCATGAGGTCCCGCAGCGTCCTGTGGTACTCAGCGGGGTCCGTGTACATGAGCTCCGCGAGTTCGTCCTCAGGGGTGGCCGCGGGGGCCTCTGGCTCAGCCTCTTCTCCCGCCTGTTCGGCTTCACGGCGCGCTGGCCCATAGGCTGCGCCTTGCCTGCCAAGCTCACGAACGACGCCATGGTGGAATTGCGCCATCTCCTGGGCACGCCCCGCGTACTTGGTAGCTCCTGCGCTGATCGCGGTAAGGAGCTCCTCTTCGGTGCGGTACTTGCCGGTAAGGATCTGGCGAGCTTCCCCCTCTGGATCGTCCGTCTTCGACGCGCCCTCTGCAGCGGGTGTCCCGTCAGGAGTCGCTGCGGGCGTGGTGGGTTCTGCTCCGGCCGGGTCAGCAGGCACGCTCCCTGCCGGATCTGCCGGGCTGTTAGGATCGGCCTCGGCTGTCGCCTGGCCGTCCTGGGCCTCTCGTGGGTCCACCTTTGTCAGCCTCCCTGTGGCCCGAAACAGAAACGGCCGCCCCAATCCGGGACGGCCGTACTGAGTGCGGCGCAGTGTAGGCCTACTGGCCGTCTGCTGCCGCCTGGGCCTGTATTAACTCGTCGTGCTGTGCCTGTGCTGCCTTGCCCTGCTGCGCTAGGGCCTGGAGTGCGTTCCAGACCCCGCCAGCTTCGTGGAGCGCGATGCAGAGCACGAGAAGTTGCTCCTTCAAATCCGCTACGGCATTGCCCTGGAACGGGCGTTCGCTGTACTCCTCAATCCTGGCTTCGATCTGCATGACAATCTGTGCCCGCCGCTCAGTCAGAATCTTCTCAGAGGCGGGCATCTCAGCCTCGGCCTGGTCGCCGAGGCGCGCGCTCTCTCGGAGCTCAATGAGTTCTGTTGGCGCGGCGATCGGGTCAAGCATGTTTGCGTCGCCTCAATGGCACGAGGAAGCTGGACCCGTTCCCCAGTTCCAGCCGAAGGTTTTCGACATAGAACCGCGGTTGATTTCCGGCCGTGCTTCGACAGATGCAGCGGTACCCCGGGAGACAACAACCAGCGCAACGGGTCGTCGGATCAACTGCCGTCTGCGAGTCATGCATCCCGCTCACTTCCTCTTCCCCGTCGCCCTCGGCCGAGTGTCCTTCCACGCCTTCCCCGGCTTCAGCCGCTCGCCCGTATACTCCCGCGGCTTCTCGGGCGGGCCAATGTCGGCGTCGCCGGGCTTCCGCAGATCACGGCAGCCGCCTTTCGTCGCCTCCACCTTCACCGGGAATGGACGACAGATCACGCGACGGCCGGTATCTTCAGGCTTTGCGGCTTCTCCAATGGACCTTGCCACGGCAAACTCCTCCTTGGGCCAGCCCCCCGCATGGTCTGGCCGTTGCCCTCGTCTTCCTGCGGCGGCATCATAGCCGCCTGCGCCATCTCCGCCTGCTGGCGCTTGGCCACCTCTTCGGGACTGAGCAGAATGTCCTCCGGCTCCCAGCCGAAGGACTGGATCGCTTTGCGGATGAGCTCCGGCATGTCCACGAGCTGCCGGATCTCCGGCGCCATCTCGGCGAGCTGCAGGAACTGGAGCACGCGGGAGAGCTCCTCCTGCCTGGTGAAGATGGCAGCGACGCCTCTGCCGCGAACGCTGTGCCGCGTGCAGAGGAAAGCGTACCTATCGGCGTCAGACATCGAGTACAGCGCCCGCGCCGCCGGCTCGCCCAGCAGATCCCGGAACAGCGGCGTCATGTACGTTCGCGGCGGCTGGTACTGGGCAATCAGGTCCCGCGCCATCTCGGCCATGCGGGCGAGACCCTCGTTCTGAAACGAGGAGGCGAGCGACTCGAGCAAGTGCCCCGACTGCCGGCCCTTGTAGACGACTTCCGTGGCAGTGCGACGTGGCCCGGAGCCCGCCTGCCCGGTGAGAAACTGCGTCAGGCCCGTCGTGTTCTGGATCAGCGTGTCCACCCGATCCATCACCGGCAACGTCACCTGCGCCCCGCTATAGCCCTTCTGGACGGCCTGCACGATGGGCTCGCTGCTGTTGGCCTCGAAGACCTTGCCCGGGTAGATGTGCCCCACGGCCTGGTCCGGGAAGCGCATGGCCATGCGGTTGACCTGCCACACGGGGATGCCGTCGATGAAAGCCGCGTCCGCAGACAGATTCACCAGCATCGTGAGTAGCTTCGCCAGCTCCGCCACGTCAGTCATCAACGGATCGCCGTAGGGAGCGAAGGGATCGCGCTCCGGCGTCACCACCACGAACGGCCAACGGTTGTGCCAGAAGGGATTCTCCTCTGGCGGCTTCAGGAGCTGCTTCCGCTCCGCCACGACGGCCCAGCCGTTCTCCATCAGCAGTTCGCCATCTGTCCCGATGAGGTCGCCCCAACACTCCCAGATTTCGACAACCTTGCGCCCGGACGGATCGGGAGAACTCCTCAGGCCGGCCCGCGTCCGCCTTCGGTCCTCCTCGCTGTGGCCGATGTCGCCCGCCAGCGACTCGGCCACCTTCAGATCGTACTGGCCGTCCTTGGCCAGCGCCACGATCTCGTCTTTATCCCGGTACGTGCGGTGGATGCAGAACCGCTGCAGGCCGGTGGGATCGAGCCAGAAATTGTACGGGTCGACGGTGCGGAGCCGAAAGCCCTGGTCCCAGTAGAGCTGAAAGATCGCGGAGCCGCAGATCATGGAGCTGCGCGCGCCCTCGGCCAGATTCACTCGCAGGAGCGTGTCCGGATGGTCCATCCAGTGCCGCGTGAGCTTCTCCGAGATGCGGGCCGGCTCCCTGGCCATGTCACCATGTGCGTCGAAGGTGAAGAAGCGCCCGGCGATCTCGACGGCCTTGACCAGCTCGTTGGCGGCGAAGCGGATCTCGGCCGCCAGCTTGTTGACCGGCACCTGGCTCTGCCACGGCGCCTTCTTCGAGAAGTCGTACCTGCCCCGGTAGATGGCCCAGTTCTGATCCCACTCGGCCCGAATGGCGTTCCGGGCCATGTCGGCATGAGTCCAGGCATCCTCGACTGCTTTCACTACTGTACTGGGATCTGCCATTGGTCACCGACGAGCACAGAGGCCCGTCCACTCGCCATCTCCGGGTAGGTTGCCATGTCAGGTATGGGCTCGCCCGCCATGCGCCTTTGGATGCCGCCAAGGTTGTTCACAGCATCGTAGCGGAGCGCATCCGCGCCGTTATCGTAGAAGCCGTCCTTGAGCGGCATGCCTCTGAGTCGATCATCCCGCCCCTGCTGCCAACGATAGCCGTGCGCGAGCATCTGGATCGTCGCCTTGCAGCGCGGGTGGATCTGGAACGCAGAGCGCCCACCGGGCAGAAGGCGCGTGAGATAGTCAACGATGATCTCGATGCCGTCACGGACGCTCGGGGTGGGCCTCGTCCGCGGGTAGATGCCGTGCTGCCGCATGATCTCGATGGGCACGCCCGTGTCCTTGCGCTGCGTGACCGCGTGATCGGCCACGTCCTCGAACGCACAGCCCGGGAAGTGCTCGGCACCATACAGCTCGACGCCGCGGATGAGCTCCGGCAGGAAGACCTGCTTCGGCAGCCACTCGCCGAGGGTGCACCACTGGCCGTCTACCACCTGGCTAAACGTCACCCACGGCTGGACGAACGAGGGATCCCAGTTCCGGCGCATGGGCCTCGTGGGATCGTGCTCGAGGTGCTCGTTGACGTGGAGGTGGGGCCGGAAGACTTCGCCGTAAACAGGCTGCCCCGACAGCACCTCGCGCCAGCCGGGCCTCAGCAACTCGCGCAGGATCGGATCGGCGCCCCACTCGGCCTCCATCGACTCGACATGGGCCTCCGGGAGGTTATGCTTGTTCTCCTCCCAGTCGAACATGACAACCTCGTGCCCGGGCCGCCCGTTGTCGCCGAACTCCTTGTGCAGCCAATGGTCCGGGGGCGCTTGGTTCGTGTCCGAGACAATGAAGCGGTGCCGGGCATGAGGACAGCGAAGGGCCTTGTCGATAGCGAGGTAGACATCGTGCGTGATGCCGCGGCCACCGAGGGGATGGAAGACCTCCTGCAGTCCGACTGCGCCCCAGTTGGCAGAGCCCGCATCGCCAGAGTCGTGGAAGCCTTTGAAGTGAATCATCGAGCCATTGTGCAGGCGCAACGTCATAGGAGAGCGGTTGATGAACTGCTCCGGGGGCACCCAGTTGGTGAACAGTTCCTTGGGCGCGAGGCTGAAGAAGTCGGGGACGGTGGTCTCCTTGAGGTCCACGAGCTGGCGACGGCCAATGGCACACTGGTTGTTCTCGTACACACAGGCCGCGGCGAGAATCATCGCGTACAGGCTCCATGACTTGCCGCAACCCGGGGGGCCCATGCCCAGAATCTCGCGCGCCGCCGAGGCACACATCATCGCCTGCGACGGATTCGGCGGGCCAGGGAAGCCGGTTTTGAGCCTCAGTTCACTCATGCTTCTGCCGGCGGCTTGTCGAAGCCGCTCATGTCGCGGGGCAGGTCCTTCGGCCACGGCCGCTTGCAGCAGGGGCAGTCCTCTTCCCCGGTGGCAAGGACGAAGTTGAACTCGGGAACGATGCGTGTCGGCGCTAGCTCGGCGAGGGCCTTGTGGGCGTCCTTCGTTCCATCGGTCCCCATGCGGGCCGCACTGGCAACAGCACGCAGGTCTTCCTGCCCAAGGTCGCGGCGCTCGATTTCGTCAAGACACCGCGTGGCGATGACAGCCTGTTTCATCAGCGCCTTCCGCCCCATCGACGTGACGAGTTCGCGCTGCTCCTCCGGGTCCTCGGGCCAGTCGAAATCCTCGACCTCAGGCCGAGGCCCGCGCTTCTCGCGCTTCTGCTCGGCGGCGAACTCCTTGGCTGTGAACAGCGCCTTCGGCATTGTGGGCACCAATGAAAAAACCGCCGGCCAACGACTCCGGCGGCAAATGAAAAAGCGCCCGTCAACAGGACGGACGCTTTACGTGCAGATCCTCCAGGCACAGGAGGATCCGGGGCGGCCACCTTTGGTCAGGCATGAAGAGGGCCACACCGAGGGCCATATTAGATCAACTGTTCAAGATCTGTCAAGAGGAATCTCCTCGGGCTCCGGTTCATGCACCAACCGGATCGTTGCCACATCACAGAGCGTAGCATCGGCGAAGGCACTTACTGTGCGTCGCAGGGATTCCACAAGCACCCTCATCATTTGCTTCCGACAATCCTCGCAGTGATCCAGGTGGCTACATCTCGCGCTTGGCTTTCGGGGGTTAGCCATCGATCCTCGCCTCCTTCGGCCCATCGGCCCGCACCCGCCGCGTCTTCAGGATCTCGTGCCGGTCCCAGTTCGTCTCTGAGAACTCCCGCAGGAACGCGAAGAACGCGAGCTCCATCGACACGACGCGCTCCTTCGGCGCCCGGTGCCGATCGCGCCGGTCACGACTGCCGAAGCTCGCCGGCAACGACAGCGCCGCGTCCTGGGCGTCCTCAAACTTCTCGATCAGCTCCAGGATCCCCTGCCGCAACCGATGAGAGAGTTTCGGGTGTGACCTCAGCCAGTCCTGCGCCGTCTCCCGCTCCTGGCACTTGGGCATTCGCATCCTCCATCTGGTACGCCATGACCTCAACGACGAACCGCGGCCCGTATCGCTTGATGAGCAGATTCTGCACCACCTGGGAATCGTCCCGGTAGACGACGCCGGTGAGGGCGTCCTCGACAACGCGAGCGAGCGACGTGAGATCCGGCCGCGCGATCGGCCACGTCGCCTTCGCCCGACTCACAGGGTTCCGGCAGCGGGCAGGGTCCTTGGCAACGGACTTCGGCTTCGGCCGGAAGAAGACGAGCGTGAGGCCCACGGCGCCCTCCCAGAGCTCGTCCGGGGCGTGCTCGGCAGCCAGCTCGGCGATGTGCCTCTGCCAGACGGCGTGCGTCGAGTAGGCGTATGGCCGAACCCCGACGACTCGCATCCGCTTCCTGAACGGCTTGGGCGTGCCGTGGACGCGGAAGTGGACTCCGTCCGTGGTCATGCGGCACGCAGAGGCCTCGTAGTGCATGACCTCAGTGGCCGTGAGTCGCTGCGACGCCTTGCCCCGAACGAACTCGTTGTCGATCATGTGGGATCGCCTTTCTGGCCAGGGAGGTCCTCCCGGCCAATGTGCAACCCGCGCCGCCGTCGCCACTCTGGACTGCCCGGCGGGCACTGGGCGTGGCGCAGTCAGTCACTTGAACCATCTCATGCGCCAGACAATCAGAAGGCCCACCCCAAAGCCCACGACCACACCAAGCATCCCCACCATCCATCCAATCAGATACTGCCAAGTGTCTTCCGTCATCGCCCGACCACCTCCATCGCCTCGTAGTACCGCATCACTGCATCTGCTCCTTCGTCCGCCGGTAGACGAGGGCGGTGCCGGCTTGCGCCGCTGCGGCGGTGAACTGCACCTTACCGCTCGCGTCCACCGTCGCATTGTCCAGGACGAACTGCCGGAGGCTCGGGGCGACTTTCAGCACCATCTTCTTCGTGTCCAGCTTGTCCGCGACGAACTCCCATATCAGGCCCTGCAGCTTCTCCTTCGTCAGCTCCTTGCTGATCCACGCCTTCACCTGCCCGAGCAACCTGCTGATGATGCGTCTCCTCAGTAGCTTCCACATTCGGGTCACTCCCTTTCGGTTTGCCGCCGAACAGCCAGTCCCAGTCCTCGGGATGCCATGGCTGGTGGCGGTTCATCAGATGATGCTCTATCACGTCAACGCGCCGCGCTGTGCGACCGAGGCCGCTTGGCCAAACGCGCTCGATGTAGTCCCGATGCGTCCGCTCAAGCACTCGCACCCGCCACCACAGCCACACCAGCACCGGCAGCGACCACAGCATCAGCAGGAGCCAGGGCCAGGGCATCATCGGAACACCACCACCATCGCGACGAACAGGCCCGCCAAAACGAGTAGGTACAGCGTGTAGGCCATCCACCAGCGGGCTCTCTGCGACAGCTTGATACGACCAATCAGGGCCATCACTCCCCCTCACCCCCTCTGCGCTGCTCGGCGATGGGGACGGTGACGCTCCTGTCGCACGGCTTGCACCGATACAGCCGGGCGGGCACAGACGCCCGGGGACGCTGATCGCCACAAGCAGTGCACCGGGCGCTGACGTAGAGAATCTCCGCATCGCACTGGAACTCCATGCGCTCGCCGCAGGCTTGACATGTCGGGCACTCCGGCGCCGGCGGCTGGCAGTGCTGCTGGTAGTAGGTGTTGAGGCGAGCGCACATGCGGTCAGGGTCCATCTCGTCTGCGCCAGTGAGAATGGCAGCACGAATGTCTCTGCTCTGTTCGCGTCGAGCGAATAGCAGTAAGTCCGACTGGAAATTGGCGCAACAGGCGTAGTGAGGATCAAGCTCATGCTTGTGTACCGCCTCTATCGCCTCCTCAATCGTCATCCTCAGCCCTCCTCGTCAGCTCCACCCTCGCCGGCGGCCCCGCGTCCCAGTCAACCTCGAGCCCGCAGGCCTCCGCCACTGCTCGCAAGGGCACCCAGGTTTGGTTATCAGAGCTATTGAGCTTCCCGGTCCACACCTTGCGCTCGCCGTCCGGCCCGACCGTCATCGCGACAGTAACAGGCTTGCCCATCACCATGTCCCACATCCTTTGCCAGTCGAATCCTGGATTCGGGTCTATCTTCCGCCCCGGGCTGACCTCGTAGTGTCCGACGATTCGCCCGAAGTCGATCAGCGGGTACTTCTCGATGCAGTAAGCGCAGAGCTGTGCGCAGGCTGCGTACTGGAAGTCCGTGTACGGCGGGCAGTCCGGCGGCCTCGAGAGCTCGATGCCCAGGGAGAAGTCGTTCACACCGGACCTCTCGATGCCGGAGGCGTCCGTCCAGCGCGACCTCCCAGCGTGCCATGCCCTCCGGTGCTCCGGCACGATCGCTACGATGCCCTGCTCCGGCTCCCGGCCCACCAGCCAGTGCACGGAGGCTTTGCGCGAAGTCAGGCCCCGCAACGTCCGCAGATCACCGTCCCAGTACCCGGCCGTGTGGTGCAGCACCAGCAGCGAGATCTCACCGCGCTTCCGCGGCGACGACATGCGGCCGGTCATGCTGCGGATGGGGATGGTCATTCTGCTCCCTCCCATACCAATTGCCAGGCCCCGTGCTCGATCGCGGGCAATAGCTCACTCCCAAACCGAGCCTGTAGCAGTGCCCCTTGCGTCCCCGGCAGATGCCTCGCAACCCAGTCGATTATGTCCAGCCGGAAGATCCCGTGCACAAAACGGAATCGGGCATGGGCCCGAGTCCGCTCGCAGAAGCGGCAGCGGATAATCAGCGTGCGGTCAGTGGTGAACGGGGACGTGATTGAGTAGACCCACCAGTCATGGCCGCTCACCTTGCAAGGGCGCAGCTTCGTCGGTGGCGGAGGCTTGTAGAGAACGAGCGCGGTGCTCATCCCTTCGCCCCTTTCGCTCTCAGCTTCTCGCACCGCTTGCACAGGCGCCGGCCGCGGGGTGGGCGCTTGCCGCGTAGCCAATTCGCCGTGAGCTGCCAGCGCGTTCCGCGGCAGTCGAGTGACACATACGACAAGTGCGTGGCGTATGCGCCATCATGGTACACCGCGCCCCGCGGCGACCACACGTAGTAGCGGGTGCTCATGGCGCCGGCCGATCCTCCTCGCGCTTCGGCGTCACGCGCTTCTCGATGGCGAATACGGAGTCGCGACGCCCGTACCGCACACGAACATGCACCGTCTCGCAGCAGTCCTTGACGCAAAGCCCGAGATTAGACGGCTTCCCCGGCTGCCCGATGCAGGCTCCTCCCGCCCACACAACCCGTACCCGACGCCCCACCAGGTCCCGCACCTCGTCCTCGCTCATCGGCTCCCACCCGTCGTCACTCATCCGCCTCCACCTCCTGCTTGCACTTGCTGCAGCGCGAGATCGGGACGGCGACGTGGCCCCCGGTACGGCCGATTTCATCGCGCTCGGGCTCCAGCTTGATGTCCAGGTGCCGCTTGATGGCGTCGATGATCGGGTTCACAGTAAGCTCGAGGCTCTTGCGCAGCTGCTTGCACTCCCTTTGTGTCACGATGCCGTCCGGTTCGAAGCAAGCGCAGGATAGTATCAGCCCCCACACGATCACCACCAGCGTCAGCACAGCCAGCCAAATAACTATCGCTGCCATCAGTCATCGCCACCATCTCGCGCCGGCGGCGTGGACGAGATGTCCGTAGGGATTGTCCCCAGCGTCTCATACGCCCGCTGCCACGCATCTCGCGCTGTCTCGCCGTACTGCGTCACCGAAACAACCATTCTGCCACAATTCTCACGCCCGTAATCGTCCGTCTGCTTGATCTCGATCGTCGCCGCATACTTACTCATACCTAGACCCTCCTTGCCTAACTTTGTTGCACCTAACGCCCTGTAAGCTGCTAAGCTTTGCCATGTGTACTTCCGGTCGCACCTATTTCTCAAACTCTCTTCTACCCTGTTTTTTTGGCGATTGCGGGGTATTGTGTGCGGGGGCGATAGCCGCTTTCACCACTGTCTTCCCGCAGCGGCACGTCCAGGGCGTATCTTTCGGCCAGCTTCGCGGCCTGCGGGTACCGCACCAGCCGCACATCCCGGGGGCGGTCATGCTGCCATCAGCCTCCTCGCGATCCACCCCACGACAGGCACACAGACTGCGTTGCCGAGGCACTTGTACCGCTGGGTGTCGCTGAGGCCCGAAGTCCAGCCGTCGGGGAAGCCCTGTAGGCGCTCACATTCGACGGGCATGATGCGGCGGACCCTCCACTCACCATCTACCTCGACGGGCACCACGCTCTCCTGCCAGCCTTGCTGCCGCTGGGTGCCGTCTCCAGAGCGGAGGGCACAGGCGATGTAGACATGCCCCGCCCCGCTCGAATGCGGCCTCACGGGAGCCAACGGCAGCGGGGACGACTTCCTGTCGCCGATCACGACGAAGGTGGCTCCCTGCGGAGGATGCTGGTCAACGCGTGTTCCAACAGAGGTGGCAATGTCGTCCCGCTCTCCTTCGCCCGTCGCAGAAGTCCCCTCGCCCCCCTGGGACTCAAATAGTACTTCTCCGGGATCTCCCCCGCCTCGAGTACATCCGACAACGAACACGCGGCGGCGTCCTTGTGCGACTCGCCAATATTGAGCATCACACACTCGCCATGCCGCATCGTACCCGAGCTCATCCAGCGAATGGAGAACCGCCGCGAAGTCACGTCCGTTGCTCGAACTGAAAAGTCCCCGAACATTTTCAAAGAGCACGTATCGCGGCTCTGCTTCCCTGACAAGGCGCATCATCTCCCAAAACAACCCGCTGCGTTCGCCGCCCAACCCCGCTCGTTTTCCCGCCACGCTCAAGTCCTGGCACGGCCAGCCGCCCGTCACCAGATCCACCTCCGGCAGGCTCTCCACATCGCGAATGTCCCGCTCGTCCAGAGTGCCATCGTCCCAGTGCCGGCGGTAGACCTGGCACGCGAACTTGTCGTTGTCATTGGCATAGACGCACTCCGCCCCAGCTCGCTCCAGGGCCAGCCGGAAGCCACCAATGCCGCAGAACAGGTCGGCGAATCTCATGCCGCTCTCTCCCCCACCTCCACCACCCTGTGCCGCAACCTCCGAGACCGGCACTCCTTGGCAACCTCCGCACCGTGCCACTCGCACAGCCCCCTCGTCCACTGGTACTCCCACGTCAACGTCCACTGAGTTACGCGCTGAGTCACCGGCTCGGGGCAGTCCCACCAGGTGCAGGTCATGGGGATTCGGCCTCCTCGGCGCCCAGATCACGCAGGGCACCGTCCAAGGTTACGGCGTCCCTTGTCGCATCTCGTGTCTTCACCTGGGCCTGCTTTGCCAGCGCCTTAAACGCTGCCGGAAGCGTATTGCCGCCCCCCTGGAAGAGCAACTCCATCGTCCCGGTGCGGCGGTTGTAAACCTTGACGAGCCAGTCGTAGGTCATTCGCTCTCCTCCTCCGGCTCTGAGTCATTGCCGGGCCCCGCGGCCTCTGAGGCTTCGCGCAGCAGGCGCTTGGCCTCTTGCAGGGCATCCTCCGGCGACGCGGTACTCGAGCCCTTGGCGGATCCCATCGTGATGCAGGCCAGCCCTTGCGTCACCTCCAGCGTCACTACGAAGTGTGCGCTCATTTGGTCACCTCCTCGGACGAAAACGGGGTATGGCCCTGCCTCCTGCAGCGCCTCGTATCGCTCCTGCTTGTCGAACAGACACGCTCCCCGGGCCCCGTGGCGGCACCAGTGCCAGCCCTCGGCCTCCACCGGCCTCCCTGCAGCCAGCGGATCTGCAGCATCCCGGCCCATGGAGCAAAGCTCTGTGCACTCCAGGCAGGAACCGCTGCCCGTTCCGCCGCCAGCCCACTCCTCGTTCGGCCCGCGGGCAGACAGGCCGAGCGCCCTCAACTCGGGATCGATCGACACGGGCCTCGCGATGGCAGTCCCTCCGGTCCCGAACTGGCGATCCAGCAGCCACGGTGCTACCCAATGCGCCCAGATGAACTGCAGCGCAAACAAGCCGACGAGGAAGCCAACAATGTGCAGCCAAGTGATTGTCATGGGCTCTCCTCCTCGGGGAAGCACTCAGCAAGCTCGTCTAGCCCCGTCTGGGCCGCTAATAGGCCCAGGTCCGCCTCAACCACGCGCCGGGCGTACTCGACGCGAAGATTCGCGATGGCGCCCCGCAAAGTCTCGCCGAATCCGGTCACCTGCGCTATCGGGGTGCCGCTGCGTTCGTCCGGTGACTCGCGGTACGCTGTGGAGACGGTGAGGGTGTACATGTTCGGCTTGGGTGTGCTCATTCGCTCGTCTCCCTCTCTGCCCGGGCCACCAGCGCCTGCAGTCCCGGGTTGTCACGCAGTATCGCGTACAGGAACCCGCTCAGCCGGTTCGCCTGCCGCTCATCCACCTCGCCATCCCACAAAGCTCCGTACACATGGCAGAACTCGTGCAGCAGCGTCAGCACGGTCTCCTGGGGAGTCAGGCCATCCCGGACGACGAGCTCGCCGGTGCTCATCCGACAGGCGCCGATGTCGTTGGCGTTCAGCAGCCGCGAGTCGCGGGAGAGCTTCAACGTGTACGGGCCTACCTGGAATGTGTCAGGCAGCTTCATGGGCTCTCTGGCTCCTCCTCCGGCCGCTCGTACACATCCCCGGGCTTCAGATCCTCGCTGCCGAAGGTCTCTACGTAGCAACCACGCAAACGGGTGATCGTGGATGCGAGACGCTCGTTCAGATCATCGAGGGCAGCGGCCCGCTCGAGAATCCCCTGCCCCGCTGCAGAGAGGAGCCCGGCGGGGCAGGGGACCTCCGACACAGGTGTCGGCCCCTGAGGGGGCGCAAACTCCGTGCCGAGCAAGCGATGGGGCAAGGCGCCTGCCATCTCCTCAAGCTCCAGCATGCGGTGATCGTACATCGCTAGCCTCTCGCCCAATGCGGCCAGTGCTGCCATTATCTGCGCGGCCTGCGGCTTGCTGCTGTCCGTGCTCATGTCGTCAGCTCCTTGAATGTGGTTCATTCTGTATCAGCCCCTTTCTCGGGCAAAACTCCCGCCGTGGGGCCCCTCCTCTTCTCCTCCTGGGGGGCGGGGGGCGGGTCGGCAGAGTTGGCCTGGTGCTGCCGCCACTCGCGGCACCCGGGACACTCGCACCGCTGCCCGCCCATCAGGTACCAGCCGATGCACCTGTCGGTGCGCTGCTCCTTGCTCACGGCCTCTCCTCCTCGTCCTCGCCCTGCTGGGGCTCGGGGGCGGCAGGGGTGTCGCCGCGGGCCTCACAGGCCTCGAAGCCCAAGCGCACCGACGCCAGCGCATCGGCCACCGTGTGCCCGACCCCCTGCCAATAGCCCGCCCTGTCCATTTGCCCCTCGTTCCGGTACAGGTACACGGTGAACACGTCCATCATCCAACCGCCTCCCTCGTCGTCAGTGTCACCGCTGGAGCTGCCTCGTCTCGCTCCAGGGCGTCGAAGGCTACGTCCGGCCACGCGGCACCGGCCCACACCTCCTGCGTCTTCATCTGGGGCGCTTTGGCTCCCCGCCCGATCAACTGCAAGCTCTCACGGCCGTCAGGGTGGCGCCAGAGCACTATGACCTGCCGGCCCACCTCCCTCCCGTAGGCTGTGGGCGATTCCGTGTCATCGGGCGACTCGCAGATGTTGGCGATAGCGTGCTCCCGGAGCTCGGCCAGCACCCCCGGGGCCTCGGCCGAACCACGCACGGATGGACCTTGGCTCCGCTGCTCCGGGGTAGGGGGCTCCCCCATCGCCATGATGTCCTCGATGGTGGGCGCCTTGTCCTCGCTCACAGCTCGCTCCACGATGGCCTTGAGGCGGAGGTCTGCCGCAGTCGGCTCGTCCGGATCAACCAGCGGTTCCGGTGGCGTCCACGTTGGCACGGTACCTCCGGGCTGCGTCCACTCACCCCATCGATTGCGGAGGGCGCCGACGATAGCAGCCCCGTCAGCGAATGTGGTCTCGGCGTTGACGGTGAGCTCTTCGAGCAGGGCGGCGGCTGACTGCATGCCGGGCTGGAGTCCGTCCCCGTGCTTCTTGGCGAGGCGCCGAAGCTCGGAGGCAATGCCGTTGGCGTCGGTGCCGTCAAGGGAGAGGTGCTTGCAGGCTACCCTCGCAGCTCCGTAACTCCATCGCTGTAGTCGTTGCTTTGTCGTGGCCTTTCCCCCCTCTGAATTTGAAAGACAATCCGAGCCGCTGGGCGGCGAGGCGTTGCCGCTGGCGGTGGCCGGCTGTTTGTCTTTTCTAGTCTTGGGGTCCTTAACGGCCTTGGGGGTAGCCACTGGCCTGGATTCCGACCGGTCCACTGGCCTGCTTTTCAGCCCCATAGCTTCGGGGCTGGGATTGTAGCCACTGGCCTGCTTTTCAGCCCCTACTTGGGACTGGATTCCGACCCCGTTCGGAGCTGGGATTGTATCCCCTACGGGGCTGGATTTCAGCCCCATTTGACGCCAGGCAGAGGGCCGTGTGCGGCGCACTGACTGCCGGCCGACGAGTTCAAGGAGACAGTGGTCGACCACCTTGCGCCGGAGCACTTTGGCGCGCCCGTAGGAGACGCCGAGGCCGTCCGCAAGGGCCTGCACCGGGAGGTGTACGATGCGGCCGAGCTGGTCCCCGTCCATGATGCTGACGAGGAGGATCACATCGCGCGAAGTACCGAGGTCGCGTCGTCTCAGGAGGGCGAGGATGTAGGCATTATCCATTGCTTTGCCTGCTACTGCGATGCCAGAGTGTGTGTTAGCTTACTTGACAGATAGCGCGATGCTATGCTATAATGCTGGCAACCGATGAGGAGGTGCTGACTGTGGAATGCGAAGGTTGTGGGGTCGAGCTGCTGATGCACCAGCTTCGCGGGTGGGGCCCCGAGTTCTGCCACGACTGCCGCCTTGCTGAGCATGTCCGAGAATACGGCCGCCAGTACAACCACGCAAAGCGCGAAAAGAGACGTGCTGCCAACCGCCGGTACCATCGAGCAAACCGGGCGAAGCGGCTTGCCGCCCAACGCCAATACTACCAGCGCAACAAAGACCACCTCAAGCAAAAAGCGCGAACTCACTACCGACGGAATCGCGAGCAGATACTCAAGCGCAAGGCACGGTGGCGGGTCGAGAACCCGGGGAAGGCCGCTGCCTACACACGGGCCTATCGTCAGCGGCCGGAGGTCCGGGAGCGCTGCAGGGCTAGCAACAGGAAGTGTGCCCAACGAAAAAGGAATCAGGTTATCGCCGCACTCGGCGGGGCGTGTGCCCACTGCGGAATTGACGATACGGCCCTGTTGCAGATCCACCACGTCCACGGTGGCGGCACTGCGCATAGGCGAAAGTTCCCAGCAAACCACACCTATTACAACCACGTCCTCCAGCACGTTGGCGCCGGAGACTTCGCATTGCTCTGCGCTAACTGCAACTGGGCCGAGGGATCGATCCAATCCGCATAGCCCGCAGGCCCCGCCCGCTTTGGCGGGGAACACGAGAGAGAGGTGAGGATGATGGACCAGCCAACCCGTTCGCTCCCTGACGAAATGCGCATTGCGGCTGAAGAGTCGCTGCAGAGGCCCGTTTGCATGTTCTGCGGCGAGAAGCACAAGCCCGAGGACCTCGTATCCGCCCAGGACTGGGACGGCAATGAGGGGCGAGCCTGCCCGACATGCGCCGATAACCAGGAGGAGGCCTGACCCATGCCCGCAATCTACCTTGCTGACGTGATCCGCACCCTCGCCGGTTGGCCGATCGACCTGAGCAAAGCCGCTGAGATCCTCGCCATCGCTGACGAGAAGCTGGCCGCCGACGGTGGCCGTGACTGCCGCCGTGCTCTCAGAGACGATGAGGTGGTGGCACTGTTCGGCATCACACCGGATATGATCGCCCCCCGCGAGCCCGTTGACAGGCAGTGGCCGCTGCGCCTCGGCACCGACCTGCACCGCCGCATCAGGGACTGCGCCTCCGCGGCAGGCCTGAGCATGAACCTGTGGGCCCTGCAGGCCCTGCAGGCCGCCGTCGAGGCCCAGGAGAGGGAGGAGGAGTGACAAGTGAAGATCACATTGCGAGAAGCCCTCAATGAAGAACCCTGCCAGCGCCCTGAGGGGGATAGCAACTGCCGAGCACTCGCCACCATGTGCGTGCAGTGGCAGACCGGCATCATGCCTGCCCCCGCCTTCACCTACTACTGCACCGAACACGGGCAGCCGTGGGTTGACAGGCAACGGGCTGAAGCATCCGCCGATCAGTAGCGCAAATGTCCCCGCGAGCAAGCCAGTCAGGGCCCACCCCCGGCCGGAGGAGGTGGGCCTGCCGCTTCCAGTCGCCCGTAGATGCGCCCGCAGTCAAAGGCAAGGGCGCCGATAGCCAGAATGGCAAGGCACTGCTTCCGCGGCGACGATGAATTGCAGACAATGCGCTCCGCCCATCGGCCCAGCCGTTCGTAGATAGGCAGCTCCATCGTCCGCCTCTCTGCGGCCATCGCAGGCTCGTGGTCTGCGGCTCGTGGTTCCGCCGCCTCCAATATGTCCTCAATCTCCGCCGGCAACTCAGTTGTCACGATGCCCTCGCCTCCCATCCCTTCGGCCATCCATTGTTGCGCCGGCACCAGGCCGCATGCAGCGCCGCATACATGGCCGCCAGGCGCCTGTGATTGTCCTCTCGCCGCGTCCGCAGCCCGTCCCGTCGTCGGTGCACTCCCGCCCGGCACACAGCCAGCCGTTGCTGCCGCTGCAGCCTGATCGCTACGGTAGTCACTCGGGTGCCTCCGGTGTCTGGGGGCTGGCGCTGTGTACGCCCACCACTGCGTCCAGCCCGAGCGTTAGCCCTGGTTGCGACGGCTTCTCGCAACGCACACAACGCCAGATGAGCGTATGGGGCTCTTGTTCTGGACGCCCCACGAACAGCTCTCCCTCCCGCTTGCTGATGAGAAAGCGGCCAATTTCGTTACTCACAAACTCCGTCCTGTCGCAGTCGCAGCATGGTCTCTCGTTCACAGCACCCTCACCCCTCCTACTTGCCTTTGCTCAAGCGCACACTCCCGCTGGTGCAGGTGACCCATACATCGGTGCCCTCCGGCAATCCCAGTGAGCCCTCCTTGAATGCCGCGCAGTCCAGCAAGTCCTGCGCCCCATCCATCACCTCACTCAGTTCGGCGTGTGCTGTGCCATGAGTCTCCACGTCGATTACGAACTCCAGCTTGTACCTGTATTGCCTCACAGCATCACCACCTCCCATCCCGCCTTCTCCGCCATCTTCCGGCTCTCCGCTCCCCCGGCGTACAGCAGCACCGTGCCCTCGGGGCTCCCGTTGCTGTTCAGCACCTGCAGCACATGCGGCAGGGCGCCGGCGAGGGCGTCCATGTCGTCCAAGTTCAGGATCTCGACTCCGATGGCTTTGCCCCAGGCACCCGCTACCGCCACGCCCAGGATGCCCTTCTCGCCGCGGGAGAGCTGCTGCCATGGGCGCCCGTTCACCAGCGGCCCATCGTGATCGCTGAGGGCCAGCGTGCCATCGCTGAGGGCCTTCAGTGCGTTCGGGAGGATCTCGCGGTACCTCTCCCCTACCTCCTCCACCCAGGAGCCCATGAGGCTGCCGTCCAGCGCCAACAGCTTCTCCCAGGAGGTCCACCTGCGGGACTCCTCGTTCGCCAGCTTCAGCGCCGCTTTGGCCTCCGCCAGGCGCTCGGCTGCGCCCGTGTTGGCTGCCTGGGCCTTGGCTTTGAGGTCAACGAGGGCTGCCTGCGTCTCCGTGGCTTTCGTCTCGGCGCGTGTCAGCGTGGCGTCCTTGACGGGCTTGGCCTTGCGGTAGGCAGCCTGGGCTGCCCGCAGCTCGGCCTCTGCCTGCTCGAGACCCCGGGCCTCGGTGCCAGCATCCGCGATCGTCGCATTGGCAGCCGCTGCAGCCTCCTGGGCATCCTTGAGCTCGTCCAGGATCATCATGGCGGCGGCATATGCCACCTCGGTATCGCCCCCATCCTCTTCCAGAGCCTGAGCCAATGCCTCGTCACCGTCCACGTAAGGGCAGGTGGCATCGCAGGTGTGCTCGTCCAGGGCCTTGCACACGGGGCACCCATCCCGAGCGAACCGGATAATCTTCGCGACGTCCGATGGTGCCGGCGGGGGATCCTCGAGACTCACGGGCTCCATCCCCGCCGCCTTCCTGTTCTTGTTCAGCTTCGCCAGTTCTTTCTGTCCTGCCGTCACACGCCCGTTGGCATCATGTAGCTGCTTGTACGCATCGCCCGTGCCCTCTCCGGCCGCAGCCTCCGCCGTCTTCATCCGCTTCCGCGCCGTGTTCGCCCGGGCTCTAGCCTCGTCGGCAGCATCGCACCGCCGTGTGTACCCCTCATACGTCTTCCGCGCCTTCTTCGCCGCCTTCTCGGCCTCGGCGATCTCCTCGGCACTCGGGGGCTCGACGGTCTCCTTGGCCGCCTGCACCGCCCGCTCAGTCACCTGCGTGCCGGCCACCGTGGCCGCCTTGTCCGCAGCCAGCCGCTTATCGTGCACCAGCGTCACGATACGCTTCGCTGCCCGCCGCAGCGGGTACTCGCCCAGCTTGCTATCCAGCGGCAGCAGTTCGTCCACGCTGCGCTCCGCCAGCTTCCCCAGCTTCTCCCAGTCCCAGTGCCCGCAGGCTGCGAGCATCGTGGCCTGCTTGTCCTTGTCGCTCATCGCCAGGAACACCAGCGGCCGGTGCAGCGGCAGCAGGGCCTCCTCGGCCACGCCGAGGGTGTCGTGCACTACCTCACCGATGGCGGCGGAGTAGTCCGGATCGGAGCCGTTGGCGGAGACGAACGTTCTCGCCTTCTCGGCGAAGGAGAGCTCCCGCCCGAGGCCCACGGTGCCCATCTCCGTGCCCTTCTTCGTGCCGATGCCCACGAGCACCCGGCCTCTCGCGCCACGATCGTGGATGAGGTACTTGGCTCCCTTGCCGGCGGCGTCTGTGCCATCGCAACGCCCCGTGAGGGCGAGCTCAACGGCGCTGTGGATGCTCGACTTGCCCGCCCCGGGTACGTCGCTGCAGAACATCACGCGGGCCCCGGGCTGCAGGTAGGACTGGTACTCCGGCAGCCCCCGCCAGTGCTCCAGCTTGATGCCGTGTAGGTGTGTCATGGGGATGCCTCCACTCGCTCGGTGAGGGTGACTTCGCTCACGAGCACCGGCACTGCGGTGCCCCACGGAAGCCCGCCGATGAAATCCCAGACAGAGCGGAACACACTGCGCTCCGGGATGGGCTTCGTTTCACAGCGCCACACCTCGCACCCGGCCGCGAGGCCCGTCCAGCGCTTTGCATCTCGAAGGGTGCGGCACACGAACAATGGTGCCTCCGGCCGGGGGGCCTCGGTGGGCTTGCCAGGTACGTACTCAACATCCCGCCAAGTCCCGAGCTCATCCAGGCGACAATTCCTGTCAGTCCGTGGGTTCAACGCACTCCTCAGCTTCCCGCTCCGCGTCCGGCGCACGGCCTTCCAGTACTTTCCCATCGCTCACCTCACATTGTCCACTCGCCGTCAGCCTCTGGCGGTGCGTCCTCATCGCCCAGCGCCTGCGGCTGCGTCTCGCCGGCGCCCAGGGCGTCCTCGGGGTCGGGCTCTACCGCGGGCACCGTAACGGCAGGCTTCTCGCCCGCCTGCGCCACGCCGCCCCGCGTCAGCTCCTCCTCCACGTCCTCAGCGTCCTCAGTCGCGTGGAACACGGCTACCTGCGACACCGCCCGCGCTACCGGCAGGTTGCCGACAGACTCCACGGCGGTCTCCAGCGTGTCCCCCCACGGCCCCAGGTGTACGATGAAGGCCTTGCCGGTGCGCTGCTTGCCGTCCTTGTCCTTGTAGCTGGTGGGCTCCGCCGCCTTGAACAGCCGCACGGGGACGCGAGTGATGCGCCCGTACAGGTCGCGGATCTCCTCGATCTCCTCGAAGATGCTGCCCAGCACGGCCCAGCTCCCCGTGTCGAGCTGCCACACGCCGTGCGTGCCATTGCGCCGCACGCCCTCGGCCGTCTCGTACCAGCCCAACCACGGCAGCCGCAGGCCGATGTTCATGCGCATCCGGCACTTGTTGTTCGTGAGCTCCTCACACGCCAGCCTGCCATCCTCCTGCTTGCACTCCATGGGCCCCCAGGAGCCGCTGCCCTTGTCGTAGCGCATGGCCTTGTGCCCGTCGCACTGGCACCACTTCCGCCCACCCATCTGCAGCTTGTAGCTGTAGCTGATGAAGCGCAGGGGATCCTCACGCGGCAGCCACACCCGCAGCTCGGGCACATCGCCCGTGTACTCGTCGGGCAGGGCGCGCTGCAGGCTCTCGGTGGCCTTCATCGCAGCGGCGTTCAGGCGCTTGTAGATGGGCTCCCGCACCTTCCACTCCTCGGGCTTGCTCTTTTCCTGGCACTTCTTGATGCTGCCATGCCACGGCAGCAGAAAGGTGTTCAGCTTGCCCTGTTCCTCCGGCTCGATGCGGAACGTGGGCATGTTCCGTGGGAAGCCCCGCTCGGTGTCGCGTGAGCCGGTGCGTAGCTTCCCGGCCCGCGCCAATCCGCGGCGCCTCGCCTCGTGTAGCGGTACGCCATGCTGGTCAACTATCATCGGAATGCACCCCCTTGCGCGATTGGGTGACGAGGCGATGGCACTCGCATGACGGGGCGATGCTGACCCGGAACACTCGCTTGGACCCGTCCGAATGCTCTTCGATGAAGCGCACCTCGCGCTCACCCGGCTCGATGCGTAAGGCAGGAGCATAGGTCCGCACAGAGAAGCCCCTGCCCGTGTGCATCGTCTGCCACTCCGGCTCCGGCTCCGGCTCCGGCTTGAGGTGTCGGTCCCAGTAGCGACGGAGTTGGTGCCCGACGCGCTGTCTATCCCCCCTGCGGAGGCCCTCAAGGATGCCCGCGGCGGCAACCGAGCGGCGATCCCACCGCTTCGCAGGGGTGTCCAGGATATGCTGGGCAAGGCCAAACATCCGCGCAGGGAATTCCTGTCCCCTGTCGCTCCCGAGCGCCTCCGTTGCAAGCACCGCCCTGATCGCCTCGTCAAGCGTCATGTCGCAACCCATCCCCATTCCCCTCCTTGATCGTCGCGTTGATCTTGCACCACGCCTGCGTCACGTCCCACCCGGCCCGCTGCTGCTGCTCGGCATCCCCCGCCGCATTCGCCGCCAAGCCCTCCTCGGCGCGCTCAATCAGCGACTGCCACAGGCGGGCGCGCTTCTGCTTGCTCAGTTCGCTCAGTTCCACTGGCGTCCGGCTCGCCCGCAGCCTCTCGGCGGAGGCCCTCGTAGACCTCACATGCGCTGCGGACGATAGTGTGCGCCTCGTAGTCCCCGCGGGCTGCGAGCCGTTGGACGGCGGAGTAGTGCATGCTGTCTGCGATATTTGCCCAGTACCCATTGATGCCGCGCCTCCTGGCTGTCTCGATGTCGCGTCGAGCGCGAGAGAGCGTGCCCTGCACCCAGGAGGTGCGCTCCTCCGGCAGCCTGCCGCCGGGGTGCACCGTACCGTGTACGTCGGCGAAACGCTCCATTGCGGCTCGTGCGTTGTCTCCGTGCGGGCTCATGGCCTCACGCCCTCCACTCGCTCGATGAGGGTGACTTCGTTGACCAGCATCGGCGTCTCATTGCCCCACCCAATGAGCCTCATCCAACGCCAGACATCGCGGAGCACGCTGCGGGCCGGGCCGGGATTCGCCTCACAACGCCACACCTCGCCCCCATATGTGCGAGCCCACCCCCTTGCCTTCCGAAGGGTGCGACAGACAAACAGCGGCGCACCTGGGCGTGGCGCTACCGTTGGCTTGCCGGGCACATACTCGACATCTCGCCAAGGGCCGAGATCTCGGATGCGACACAGCTCACCTTGAGTCCAGGGATGCAACATGCTCCTCAGCCTCCCGCTCCGCGTCCGGCGCACGACCTTCCATGCATTTGCCATCGCTCACGCCCCCCGCCCGTCGCTTGGTGCCTGGGCCAGTGCCTCGTCGGCCATGTAGTCAACCTCTGCCTCCTGGCACGCCTGCTCGTGCGCCTCCTCCTCGGCTTCAACTGCGGCCCTGTCGGCCTCACTGAGCAAGCTGTAGCCCACGCCGTAGCCTCCCGCCACGAGATGCCTCGCAGCCTCCTCGGCCCCCCGCCGCACCCGCACCGGCAGCTCGTAGGCGTCGCCGCAGGGTGGCTCGTGCTGACGGAAGTGCTTCCGCATGTCGTAGCGCAGGTCGTGGAGCAGGCGCCAAATCCTGCCCTTGGTCCACCCGTCCTCGTGGGTGTCGCAATGCATTGCGTCGAGCTCCGTCCCTATCGCAGCCATCCGCTTGTCGAACTCCTCAGCAGTCATCGTCTCCACTCTCCTCGTCGCCGGCCGGCTCCACATCATCCATCGCGAGCTGGCTCGGCGTCACCTCAGTAGCAAGGATTGGTCTGCGGTGTCCCTTCGCTGGTAGCCCTGGTGGAAAGCCCACTCCTCGCGCTTCCTGGACTCGTCCTCCAGTTGGCCCAGCTCGGCCTCGAGCTCCGCCCGCGTCGCCGCCGCGCACAGCGCGCAGATCATCCAGCCGATCATCACGCCCGCCAGTAGTCCGATGAGTCCGGTGCCCCAGTGCATGGTGTCACCTCACGCGGCAGGAATTGCCTCGCCCTTGTAGCCCGAGATCATCACCATTCCTTGGCCTGCCAACGTTGCTGCCGCATCCCCCGTGATCCCGAGCGTCGCTGGCGTGATGATGGTCCAGAATCCGAGCACCTTCCCCAGAGCAAAGAGCTGGAATGCTCTCCCCTGATCGCCGATGGCTGCGCCCACCTCGATGTACGACGGGCCTCCTGCGAGCCGCTCCGGTTCGGGGTACTCGGCGAGGATCTCTATCACCGCGTCCCTGCACATTTCCGCGGCTTCCTTGTTGACGCCCACAACGATGAACTGGAGGTCAACCTTCTCTATGCTCTCGTCGGCCTCGGACTCGTTCGGCAACTGCATCGTCGTCGTGTCCAGAATCGAGTACAGCCGCTCAATATTCATCTCCTCACCTCAGTTCTTTCGGGCCGGGGGCGCAGGGAGCGATGTCCCTGGAGGATCCACACGGGCCGTGTGTATCCAGAGGGAGGATCGCATACGCCCCCGGCCCTGTCGCAGCAGCGTTGGTACGCCCCGGGGGAGGCGCACCGGGGAGGGACCGGATGGCCACATCGGGGCCAACGGCCACGCATGACCAGGTGGTGAGAACCTTGCGGGCCCCGCATCATGATGGCCGCCTCGAACTCGCGGTCCCTCCCCGCTACGCCTCTGATGCAGGCCGGGGGATGGGCTGCAGTGATCCGGCGCGACAAGGCCGCATCCCCCGGTCACCACCTGATACTCCGCACCTCCGGGATCCGACGTACCCGGGCGGGGTGTTCCCTCAGGATCTACTATGAAGCCTGAGCCCCGCCCGGGTGCTGCGCTGGAAGTGGAAGGGCAGAGGACTCTGGCGCTTGAGTGCGTATCGCTCTTACGAGTAGCCCTCCTCTGCCCAAAGTAACGGGGCTGCGTCGGTCGTGGCATTCTCTTTAGTGCCCTCTGGGGGAGGCGCCATCTGGCATTACCACGTCGGCCCGGCCTCCAGCCGGTGCACATTGGAACGCTGCGACACAGCCCGAAAACGTAGAGGGCCAGGCGGGAGCCTACAGCCCACGGCAGCAGCTCCCGGTGCGGTCGCTTCTGACGGGGTGGCTCAGGCCCCGGCCGTGGTTCACGGGTGCTTCCGCACCCCCTGGCCCAACAGTGACGTGCAGGCGGCGCGGCGGCAGGATTCATCGCCGATGTGGGCTGATACGGCCAGCCAGGTCTCGACTGTAGGCAGTGCCTGCTCACAAGCCGTTCGACAGCCGCCTGCACAAAGCTAACCCCCGCAGTCCCCGCCGGACTGTAGCTGACGGACACTCCCACGCGACCGTTGGTTCGGGACAGGGCCTGCGGGGGAATCATGGTGAGGCCTCCTCGGGTGCGAAGAGGAAGGAGAAGATGAGTTGGAATGCGTCCAGATCCATCTCGCGCACGTCCCCGGTGCCGTCGTACAGAATCTTAACCGCCTGGCTCTCGCGATGGATTACCGTCACGGATGCGTTGGTCAGGATGGATTTCCAGCTATCCCC
>JAUVHW010000092.1 GCA_030593075.1 Ardenticatenales bacterium | reverse complement strand
GGGCCATAATTCTCATCGGTGTAGGCGGCTACCGGCAGGGTGAACAGATCGTCCTCGTCGGTCCCGGCGACGCGCCCGTACCGCTCTTCAAAGAAGGCCTCGACGGCGCCATCCCAGCCCTCGTGGAACTCGTAGTAAAGAGCCGTACTCATCTCGGTGATCGCCTCATCCAGCCAGGGCTCGTCCTGCTGGTCGTTGCCCACCAGACTATACCACCATTGGTGCGCCACTTCGTGTATGGTGGCCGACTCGAAAGAGGAACCCTCCTCCTGATCATAGCTGCGGATGGGCATCACGATCAGTCCGGGATACTCGATCCCGCCGGCGAGCGTCGGCGTGGCGACGATGTCAAACTCGGCAAAAGGGTAGGGGCCAAACTGCTGACTGAAAAAGCCCAGCGACTCGGCCGCCCAGTCGAGTACGCGCTGCCCGCCGGCCGAATCCTCCGGCAAAAAGTACGAGTTCACCACAATGTCCTCGACCTTCCTGGTGCTGACCTTGAGACGGGGGCTGAGGACCAGGTTGAAATCGCGCATCGGACCGCTGACCAGGCGCCAGATGACGGTGTTCTCGGGACCCGCCTCCCGTCCAATGGTCGAGCCGCTGCCGACGACGGTCCACCCCGCAGGGACCGTGACCAGTAGTTCGTAGAGGGCAGTGTCGGAGAACACTGCGTCGCCGTAGGGGACGGCCTCCTCTATGTTCCACCCGCCGGCGCAGTTGCCAAACCTGGCACAGTTCTGTTCATCGTAGGCGGGAATGATGGGGTAGAAGTTGGCCAGGGCCATCACGTCCTCCTGGTAGATGAACTGGGCATAGCCGACTGTGGCCGATAGCGGTACCAGCACGTCGAAATCCAGCGTTATCGTCGTTTCTCCGCCCGGCGGCACTGGCTCGGGCAGCGGCACGCGCAGTGCCGTGTCGTTCGCTGCCAGGCTCCCGGGCATACTCTTCTGCCCGACGCTCAAGCCGCTGACGGTCATCGCCCCGCCGTAGCTGGGCAGATTGGGGAAGAGCCGAAAGTAGACCACGTCCTGAGAAACGGTGTCACTGTTGACGTAGCGGACGGTCTCATGCCCGGTCAGCCGGGACTCTCTTGGGTCCACCGCGAGTTCGATCCGGTACTGGGAGACAGGACCGATGCTTGCCAGATCAGCAACAAAAGCCGGCCGCATGGCAGGAGCATAGGGTGAATCAACGGCAAGCTCTCCGGCGTCGGAAGGAGTAGGGCTCGGGCGCGGGGTGATGCTCGGCCGGCGGGTTGGGAGTTCGACCGGCTCCGGGGCGACGGCCGTCGGCCAGAGCGTGGGAGCTGGCACCGAAAAGTTGCACCCCGCCAACAGAGTGGATACCAGCACCAGGGTGAATGTCCGGTTTCTCATTATAGCTCCCCTTGACTCGAGTCCATAATACTACCTGCTGTGATCGGATCCGGTTCAGTCGCCCGCCCGGTGCGCCAGACACAGGGCGGCCGACTTGTCGGTATGTCTCTCTGCCGTTAGAATCGGTCTGTGTCTGTCTCCGATGCGCGTTGGCCCGCTGTCGTAGGGCACGAATGGGCAATTGATATCCTGGTGGGTGCGCTGGCCCGCTGCCGGTTGGCTCACGCGTATCTGCTGACCGGACCGGCCCACATTGGCAAGACGACCCTGGCCCGCGCCTTTGCGCAGGCGCTCCTGTGCGGACCAGAGCCCTGCCTGGAGTGCCGGGCCTGCCAACTCATCGCCAAGGACGGGCATCCCGATGTTCGCCTGATCGAACCCGCCCTCTCTGGTTCCGGCCGCACCGAGACGCTCAGGATCGAGCAGATCCGCTCTCTGCAGAGGGAACTGGCGCTCTCCCCCTATGAGGGGCGCTGGCGGGTAGCCATACTGAGCCGCTTTCACCAGGCCTCGCTGGGTGCGGCCAATGCCTTGCTCAAGACCTTGGAGGAGCCGCCGGAACGGGTGATGATCGTCCTCACGGCCGATTCGGCCGACTTGCTGCTGCCCACCATCGTCTCTCGCTGTCAATGCCTCTCCTTGCGGCCGGTGCCGCCGGAGAGGGTAGAGGCCGCGCTCTTGCTCCGGTGGAACGCCGCGGAGGACCAGGCGCGTCAGCTGGCGCATCTTTCTGGCGGCCGGCTGGGGCTGGCGGTTCGCCTCCTCTCCAGCCCGCGCTTGCTGGACCAGCGCAGAGAGTGGCTGGACGGACTGGAAGGCCTGCTGCACCAGGACCGAACCGCTCGTTTCAGCTACGCCGAACGGCTGTCCCGACTGAAGAAAGGCACGGTGGTCCAAGATGTACTCGAGCTCTGGCTGGGTTGGTGGCGCGACGTGATGCTCATCGCAGGTTCGGGCGCCGACCCGAGCGCCGAGTCGGCCGTAATCACCAACGTCGACCGGGCAGACAGAATCCGGATGGCAGCGCAACGCTATGGTCTGGACGGAGCGGCCGCGGCCGTCCAGGCTATCCGGCAGACGCTCTGGCAGTTGGAGCACAACGCCAATACTCGCCTGGCGGTTGAAGTGCTGATGCTCGGCCTGCCCTCTGACCCCTCTCGCGCCACACTGCCGACCGCCTGATCGGCCGGGCCCCTATAGCGCTGGAGCAGCAACGCTCGCCTCGGAGGAGGGGGGAGCAATGATGGGCAGCACCATGGTGAAGGTCGACCCCTTGCCCAGTTCACTCTCTACCCAGATCCGGCCGCCGTGACGCTCTATCACCGACTTTACAATCGAGAGCCCCAGCCCGGTGCCCTGGTGAGTGTTCGCTACCGTGTCGGACCGGAAGAACTTGTCAAAGATGTAGGGCTGTTCAGAAGGGTGAATCCCAATCCCCGTGTCTTGGACTCGCATCACTACTTGGTCCTCGTCGCGGTGTGCCTCAACCAGCACTGTTCCCCCCTCCGGTGTGAACTTGATGGCGTTGCCGACCAGGTTCCCGATCACCTGGCGCAAACGAAGTTCGTTGCCCCAGTTCGGCGGCAGAGAGGGCGCGATTCGCAGGTCCAGCGTCTGGTGCCTTAGTTCTGCGGTAGGTCGCAGCCCGTCCACTGCGTCCCGCACCAGCGCGGCAAGATGATAGGACCCCATCTCCTGGTCAAAACCAGCCTCGATCCGCCCTAGATCAAGCAGGTCGCTAATCAAGATAGTGATGTTCTGGACACTGCGCTGAAGGCGCTGGATGAACTCGGCCTGTTTCTCGTTGATGGGGCCACTGCGAGAGAGCAACTCTACGTATCCCAGGATGGCAGTGAGTGGCGAGCGCAGGTCGTGGGAGACCACCGACACGAATTCAGACTTGATCCGGTCCAACTCCTTGAGATGCGTGATGTCCTGCATCACCGCTACCCAGCCAACGTCATCAATGCTGGTTACGTGGGCGTTGAACACCCGGTCGTCGCCCAGCGCAATCTCTGCCCGGCGGTTGGTCTCGCCATCCGCACGGGCTTCGAACAGCTCAATCAGGTCTGGTCGATCGATGGCCGAACGCAACGGCGTCCCAACTATGTCATCGCCTACCTGGAATACCTCCTGAGCAGCTTTGTTGATCAGCGAGATGTCGCCAGCCGGGTCGACGACAATGACCAGGTCCTCGGTTCCGCTCAGAACCGCCTCCAGCATTCTCCACTCCGCCTCTGTCTCGGCAAACAGCTGCGCATTCTCTATGGCAATCGCGGTATAGTCCGCCAGCGCCGAGAGCATCTGCTGGTCTCGTTCGGTGAAGGGAGTGGTGTTGACCTTGTTGTCCACACCCAGCACCCCAATTACCCGTTCCTTGACCTTGAGTGGGACGTAGAGGAGTGATTTGACCAGGTACGACGTCTTGATCTTTTGCCAGCCGTCCGAGCCGATCAGCAGCGGTTCGCCGGTATGGATTACCTGGCCGGCCAGGCTATCGCGCACTTTCAACCGGAGCGTGCTGACCAGTTCTTCGTCCAGGTTCTTGGCTGCACGGATGTACAGCTCGTTGGTCGCCGGATCGAGCAACAGAAGGCTCGCCTCGTCGGCGCCGGTTAGCGCCACGCCAGCTTCTAGGACCCGCTGGAGCACCGTCTCCAGGTCGAGCTGAGAGGTAACGGACTTGCCGATTCCGATCAGGGTGCTCAATTCGCGCAGCCGCGTCTCGAGCTGTTGGCTCGTGTGCCTTGGGTAGACAGGCGACGCAGGGCCCTGACCAGCATCAGGCAGGACGCGGTGGACCGCCTCCAGCAGCTCAACATCCTTGAACGGCTTGATGATATAATCCCGCACCCCGGCCCGGAAGGTCTCTACTGCCAGCCGCTCCGACCCATAGGCCGTGATGAGGATGCAGGGGGTGTCTCTGCCTTCCTTGGTCAGCGTACGGATCAGATCCAGGCCGCTCACTACCGGCATCATCAGGTCAACGATGATCAGGTCGGGGTCTTCGTGCAGCGCTTTCTGCAGTCCCTCCGCTCCATCTTTCGCCACCGACACGTCGAAACCCTTGGGGCTGAGGATATAATCGGCGATGAGATCCCGGATGTCCTCATCGTCGTCTATCAGCAACACGCGCTCGCCAGCCACGCAGTCCTCCTGAGAAAGCCGTAATCCGGCCGCGCTATCCTACCACACACAGCGCAAGAGCACAACCTGCCGTTGTGCGGTGTCCAGGATGTTGCTGGCGATGGGTTGGTGGAGACCGCCTCGCTACGCCTCGAGTTGCCCACCGGCCCACCGCCTCCATTACGGCCTGATGACCCGCCCAATCAGTCAAACCCAGAGTCTGCAAGGCGGCGCTGGCAATCGTCTGGAGCTTGCGTAGCGGAGCACACTGCGGTAACGTGCTCATCCGCGAGAATCATCTGCGTCCCGTGACATCCCTATTTGATTCGACTTGGGCCTATGATGACAGTCGTCTTGGGCGCGAGTGCGCTTTGTCACTGACTGCCGCCAGGGAGGTAGTTCATACTTGACATAGCGGCCGGGGAACCGGCCGCAGATTCGTTTCTCGCAGGTGTGACCCGGAGAACCATGAGTCCAACCGGCGTTCCCGGCCCAACCGACTCCAAGACACCCAGAGGACGGGTGATCATCTACCGCAAATGGTGCAAAGCGTGCGGCATATGCGTCGCGTTCTGCCCGCGCGGCGTTCTCGAGTCGGCTGAAGACGGCAGCGCCACCGTTGCCCGGCCCGACCGATGTACGGCCTGCCTCTGGTGCGAGCTGCACTGCCCCGACTTTGCCATTACGGTGAAGCGAATTGACCAGTAGAAGCCCGGCCGACGACACCCGTCACTCGAATTCTCAGTGGACCGCTGCCTGAAACTTAGCCTGGACCGGCCTCAGTGTGACAGGGCTGGCCCCCTGACCGCGCACGCCCAAGGAGATTCGTGATGGCAGCCCCCCGAATGATGCAAGGCAACGAAGCCTGCGCGGCCGGCGCAATCGCGGCCGGCTGTCGCTTCTTTGGCGGCTATCCCATCACACCCTCCACTGATATCGCCGAGTACATGGCTCGCGAACTGCCCCGGGTGGGCGGGGTTTTCATTCAGATGGAAGATGAGATCGCGGGGATTGCAGCTGTAATAGGCGCCTCGTTGGGTGGGGCCAAGGCCATGACCGCCACCTCAGGCCCTGGCTTTAGCCTGATGCAAGAGAACATCGGATACGCGGCCATGACCGAGGTGCCATGTGTGATTGTGAACGTGATGCGCCTCGGACCGAGCACCGGCCGGCCCACCAGCCCTTCCCAGGGAGACGTGATGCAGGCCCGCTGGGGTTCGCACGGCGATCACCCCATCATCGCCCTCTCTCCTGCCTCGGTGTTGGAGACCTTTGAATTGACAGTGCGGGCGTTCAACCTCTCCGAGAGATACCGCACGCCGGTGATTGTGCTGGTTGACGAGGTAGTCGGCCACATGCGAGAGAAGGTGACACTGCCCCGAAGCGAGGATGTCAAGGCTATCGACCGCATACGCCCCAGCGAACCACCTGAATGGTACAAGCCCTACGGCAGCTCGCCCAACGACGTCCCTCCTCTGGCCTCATTCGGCTCCGGCTACCGCTACCACGTGACCGGCCTGCATCACGATTCGGCCGGCTTCCCAACCGATCGCGTGGACGAGGTCGAGCCGTGGGCCCGACGCATCTTTCGCAAGATCAAAGGGAGCGTCAACCACATTGCCCAGTACGAAACCGACGGTGTGGAGGACGCCCGGACGATAGTCGTCGCCTACGGTTCTGTGGCCCGAGCCGCCAGTGAAGCGATCAGGGTGGCCCGCTCCAGAAGGCGCAAGGTGGGACTGCTCCGCCTTAAGACGCTCTGGCCCTTCCCCACCCGAGTCATCGGCCAGGTATGCCGGGAAGCACGGCGGGTCATTGTGCCAGAGATGAACCTGGGCCAGATAGCCATTGAGGTGGAGCGCATTGCTGGCGACCGCAAGGTCCGCCGCGTCAACCGGATTGACGGAGAGATGATCACGCCGCAGCAAATCCTGGACGCAATGGAGGCCAAGTAGCATGAAACGCGGCGAGCATTCTGCCTATGCTTACTTGCGGCACAGCAAGAGATTCCCCCACGTCTGGTGTCCCGGTTGCGGCATTGGCATTGTGATGGGCGCCATCATCCGGGCGGTGGATCAGTTGCAGCTAGACCCAGACCACACGGCTATCATCTCCGGAATCGGGTGCACCAGTCGAATGCCGGTCTATATGGACTTTAACACGATGCACACTACCCACGGCCGGGCGCTGGCGTTTGCCACCGGCCTGAAGCTGGCGCGGCCCGACATGCACATCATCGTGGTCATGGGGGATGGCGATGCCCTGGCAATCGGCGGCAATCACTTTATCCACGCCGCGCGCCGCAACATCGACCTCACCTCGGTCATCGTGAACAACCAGATCTACGGCATGACCGGGGGGCAGCTCTCGCCAACCACTCCCTTTGAGATGCGAGCTACCACCGCGCCGTACGGCAACATTGATCCTGCCTTCCCCATCACGGACCTATCCATCGCGGCCGGGGCTGCCTTTGTGGCCCGTTCGACGGTGTACCACTCGCAGGAGCTGGAAAAGTACGTCCGCACTGGGCTGGAGACCCGCGGGTTTGCCGTTATTGAGGCGCTGAGCAACTGCCACACCACCTACGGCCGGCTCAACAATCTGGGCGGCGCCGTGGAGATGATGCGCCACTTCAAGCAGGCCAGCATTACCCGAAAGGCCGCCGAAAAGCTTGCAGCTGAAGAGTTGGAGGGGAGAATCGTGCGGGGCGTATTTCACCATGATATCAGCCGCAAGGACTATAGCACGCTCTACCGGGAGATCCAGGAAAAGGCCGGCGGGGCCGAACTGGCCAATGAGCGAATTGACAGCATGGAGATGGTCTGATGAGCCAGCCGGTTGACCGGTTCGAGGTCCGGCTCGCGGGGTCCGGAGGGCAGGGGTTGATCCTGGCTGGCCTCATCCTGGCGGAAGCCGTCGCCATTTTCGATGACAGGAACGCTACTCAGACTCAGAGCTACGGGCCGGAGGCGCGCGGAGGCGCGAGCAGGTCAGAGATAGTCATCAGCGATGGCGAGATACACTATCCAAAGGTGATCTCGGCCGACGTGCTGTTGGCCATGAGCCAGGAAGCATGCGACAAGTACTTTTACGGTCTCAAGCCGGATGGTCTGCTGGTGGTGGATTCGGGCCTTATTGAGCGGGTACCCAGCAGCCGGGCTGTGGAGGCGCCCATCACCCGTATTGCGCAGGAGACGACCGGCCGGGCTATCTCTGCCAACATCGTAGCTTTGGGACTCATCGGCGGGCTGACAGGCGTGGTCTCCCGCCAGGCGCTGCAACGGGCGGTGACCGCGCGAGTCCCTGAGGGCACGGTCGACATGAACCTCAAGGCGATGGTGGCCGGTTGGGAGAAAGCTCTGGAAATCATCGAGCGCGGGGGCGTGGGGCCGGACTGACCATTCCAGGGTGCCTGGTGCCGAGGCTCCCGCAGCACGCCTGCTTCTATCATGTGTCTTCCGGCTCCGGCGGCCGGCGCCCTCGCTTCTTGACGCTGTGGCGCCGCTTCTCTTCCAGTCGCCTCTCTCTGGATCCTCGAGACGGCCGTGTGGCGCGACGTTTCTTACGCGGCCGGAGCGCTTCCTGCAGCAGGGCCACGAATCGCGCGATCACCGCTTGCCGATTCTGATGTTGGCTGCGCGATTCGCTTGATACCAGGTGCAGCACGCCGTCCTGGTCAATCAGCCGGTCTAGTCGCTCAGACAGCAATTCCCGCTGAACCTCCGTCAAGCTGGGCGAGCGGGCGACATCGTACAGCAGCTCAACGCGGGTCTCTGAGCGATTGGCATGCTGCCCGCCTGGCCCTCCGCTCCGCGAGAAGCGGAACTCTAGCTCCTCCAGTGGTATGCTCAACGAGCGCGTAATGGCAATGGACTCGGCTTTCATTGTGGCCGCAGCCCTCCGGCAGCGACAGGACCCTGTGTGACTCTGCACACCCAAGTATGCCATCCACGGGCCTGGCCGGCAACCCAACGTGCCGGCGCGCGTAGTGTGCCGGCACTCTACCCGCCACGGAAACGTGCCTACGGGCCGTATCGCGCGCACCCGCGGGTGACACCACGACCATCGATGGCTAGCTAGGGCTTGTCAGCCAGGTTTCTGGCGGTGCGGACGAAAGGCGGACTGGCTCCGCAGATTTCACATATTCGCTGGCACGCCTTATAATCGGGGCAGGTGATAACATCAATGGTGACCAGTCGGTTCAGAAACATCGCGGGTCGAAAGCTGCTGATTTGGGCAGCAGCCCTTCTGGGGCTGGTCAGCTGCACACCTGCACCTCCCCCCACGCTCTTGTCCACGGCCGAACCTCCCGTGGCGCCGCCTGCTCCTCCAGCCACTCTGCCTCTTCCTACCTGGACTCCGACACCCAACGTCCCCACGCTAGCGCCTACTCCCACTCTGCCTCCCGCCATCACCATTGCCGTTGACCCCGGCGCTCCCGCCACCCTGGCTGAGGAGCTGAACGAGTTGATCGCCTCGCGCCCGGCCGAGTTTGCCTGGAGCACCGTCGAGTCGGCCGACGTGGTGGCTGGCTTTGACCACGTTCTCCCCTTGGGGGAGTGGGTCTTTGCGGCCGTGGCCCCTTTTCCCACCATCCCGGATGAGATCGCCTACACCGACGTTGTCGCCGCCTGGAACGGCGCGGCCCCTGGCCCAATTGCCGGCTGGTCACTCCTACTCAGCCCCGACACTGCAGACGCCCTGGAACCCCGACTTGGCGGGCCTCCCATCGGCGCCAGGCTTGTGGAACCGGGCGGACTACTGAATGCTGCCTGGTCGGAGCGGACTGCCTGGGCCATCGTTCCCTTTGAGGAGCTGGAGCCCCGCTGGAAGGTGCTGCGCATAGATGGCCGCTCGCCGCTCGATAGACCGCTAGACCTGTCAGCCTACCCGCTGGCGCTTCGCTTGGGGCTGCGCGGCCCGATCGACAAGGCAGAGAGAGTCTGGACCGCATTGCGCGCTCTCCGCGGGCCGGCGACTCCGTTGACCAATCGAGACGAGAGCCGCATGACGGTGCTAGCCATGACGGGCGTCACTGCTCTGGTGAGGGCCACCGCATACGTGATGGAGGGTCAGGGCATCACCTACCCCGGGGAAGCAGTGGCGGGGGTGCTCAGTTCGGCCGACATCGCCCACCTGAGCAACGAGGTGTCCTTTGCACCCGACTGCCCTTACCCGAGTCCCGAGCGGACCGAAGAAAGCCTGAGCTTCTGCTCCGACGACCGCTATCTGGCCCTGCTAGAGTACGTCGGAGCGGACGTCATCGAGCTGACCGGAAACCACGTCAACGATTGGGGCACGGCCGCTCTGGAGCACACACTGGCGCTGTATGAAGAGCGAGGCTGGGGCACCTTTGGCGGCGGGGCGAATGCACTAGAGGCAGGCAGCCCGCTGACGGTATCCCACAGTGGGAACACCCTTGGCTTCCTGGGCTGCAACCCGGCCGGTCCTCAGTCGGCCTGGGCGACGGCCGATAGCCCCGGCTCCTCCCGCTGCACTGTTCAGTCGCTGGCAACCACGGTAGCCGAGTTGGATCCGCAGGTGGACGTTGTCATAGTCGGCATTCAATACCCTGAGTACTATACGTATACCGTATCCGCCCAGCAGAGAGCAGATTTCTTGTCGCTGGCGGCCGCCGGTGCCGACATTGTCAGTGGCAGCCAGGGGCACCATGCGCAGGGGTTCGCCCTACCGGAGGGAGGCTTTGTTCACTTTGGGCTGGGCAATCTCTTCTTCGACCAGATGGACCGCCTGGGCACCCGGCAGACCTTTATCGACAGACACGTCATCTACGAGGGGCGGCACATTGCCACCGACCTATGGACAGGGCTGATTGAGAACTGGGCTCGCCCTCGGCCGATGACAGCGCCTGAGCGCGCTAGCCTGCTGCAGAGCGTGTTCGCCGCCAGCTTCTGGTAACGTCAGCGAATCACCTGGTTCCCGGCCGTGTTCAGGCATGTATCGAAGGGGGATGTCGAGTACAATACGATTGGACACTAGAGGCAGCCAACATCGAACCATGCAGATGGCACGACTCGCAAAGTGGTGGGAAAAGGCGCTGCTGGCCTCTGCCCTGGCGCTGCTTGCCGGCGGAGCGGCCGCTGTGCAGGCTGCCCAGGCATCGGGGGATGTGTGCATTGCGCTGACCAGAGATGGCCCAACGCTGTGCCCCACCGACCGGACTCGCAAGGTATCCATACCCCGGACCGTTACCCTGCCTACGCTGGAGGTGGAGCCCATTGACTATGAGACCTGGGCCGAGGAGGAAACGAGCAGCACTCCGGAGGTGTACGCCTGGATAGACGACCTCACGCCTATCTACAGACACCCAGCCGAGGCTGCGGCCGGTCTGCCACCGATCCTGGTCTCGGAGCCGGGCTTTACGTACTATAGCCTGGTGGGACTAGTGTGGTACGAAGGCGAACAATGGTACCTGCTGAACACCAATTCCGACCGCAACCCGGAACACGCAGACGAGTACGTGCACGAGGATTACGTTCACCTGGTCAAACCATCAACTTTCGCCGGCGTCCATCTGGCATCCCAACCGAGCATCCCGTTTGCCTGGGTGCTGCGCAACGTGCGACCTAGCTCTTTTCCCGGCGGGCCCTCCGACGTTGATCAGCCCATGCTCCAGAAATACGCGCGGGTGAACATCTACGGGTCGGAACGGGTGGGGAGTCATGATTGGTTCCTGGTCGGAGCAAATCAGTGGGTCGAGCAGACCTTCCTGGGTATCGTGGATGTCAGCGAACGCCCGGCGGATATAGGGCCGGACGAAAAATGGATAGAGGTCGACCTCTACGAGCAGACGCTGGCTGCCTATCAGGGCGATCAGATGATCTACGCGACGCCACTTTCCAGCGGTCTGCCCCGGTGGGAGACCGCACCTGGGCTCTATCGCATCTGGGGTAAGGTACTGCAGGACAAGATGAGCGGCCGCGAAGGAGAACCGGACTTTTACTTCCTGGAGGACGTCCCCTGGACCATGTACTTCAACTGGGACGCTGGGCTGCACGGCGCCTACTGGCACGACAAGTTCGGCTACCGCCGCAGCCACGGATGCGTCAATCTACCTCCCTTCGCCGCCCAATGGCTTTACGCTTGGACCGAGCCCTACGCTCCCGAGGGGCGCAAGCGCGTGTACGGTACGGGGACCTGGGTCTGGGTCCACTAGAGGCAGCCAACGAGGCTCAGCGGGGCAGGCGCCAACTCACGATTCGAGGAACGAACCATGGAGTTGCCCGGAATACCTCAGAACCTGGGGGATAACCTGGTGATAAAGGCGTGCGCCACAGAAGATGACATTGAACGTGTCGCGTCGCTCAATGAGGAGATCCACGGCCGGGAAGAGGGCGGGGCCGTCCGGCGCTGGCTGCTGGAAGGGCACCCACAGATCGAGCCGGCCGGCTGGCTGTTCGTGGACGATGAGGACACCGGCGAAGCGGCCGCCACCCTGGCCCTGATGCCTCTGACCTGGCGCTACGGGCCGGTCCCTCTACCAGTGGCCGAGCTGGGCTTTGTGGCGACCCGACCGGCCTACCGAAGACGGGGCCTGCAGAGGGCGCTTTCGGATGCCTTTGATCGTATAGCGCTGGCCAACGGGTACGCGCTGGCTGCTATCGAGGGGATTCCCTACTTTTACCGGCAGTTCGGCTACGAGTTCGCCATCCCGCTGTTCGACAGCCTCTACAGCCTACGGCTGGACCAGATCACCGCCGGTCCGCTACCTCCCTATGCCTTCCGCCCGGCCGGACCAGCCGACGTTCCCTGGCTAGCAGCTCTCTACGCTCAGCAATCCGCAGATCTCGTGATCACCACACTCCGATCGGATGAGATGTGGCGCTACTACCTGAACCGGCCGGCTGCAGAGGCGGCGCCGGGCGCCGCCTCGGACCCGCTCTCTGGCCCGCGGATCTTCCTGATGCTGCGTCACGACCAGGCCATCGGCTACCTGGCGTTGTCCCCCAGTGGATGGGTCAGCCGGCTCAACATAGTCGAGCTGGCGGCCAGTTCGCGCGACGAGATTCTGGCGGCCTTGCGATTCACCCGCGGCCGAGCCGAGGAGGGCGGACACGAGAGCGTCGGTCTACAGCTGCCG
>JAUVHW010000095.1 GCA_030593075.1 Ardenticatenales bacterium | reverse complement strand
AGCAGGCGGCGGCAGCGCTGGATGACCTGCTACAGTCGGTAGCCAGGGCCGGCCGGACTGTCTTGCTGACCACCCACAATCTGGACCGCGGCCTCGCCCACTGCGACCGGCTGGCTATTCTGTCTCGCGGCCGGCTGGTGTTTCAGGCTGACCGGGCCGAGGTGGAAATCGGCGAGTTCCGTGACATCTACGGCCGGGCGACAGCCTAGCGCGGGAACTGATGGCGAGCAGATGAGTCAAGGCGACCACAGGGCGATGGGCGAGCGCGCAGGAGGGGCCAGAGGGCCCGGCCGCTTCTGGCAGCCGGCCGCTGCCATCTTGTGGAAGGACCTGCTGGCAGAGATGCGCAGCCGGGAGCTGATCAGCGGTATGTTGGTCTTTGCTCTGATCGTCGTCGTGGTCCTGAACTTTGCCGTGGAGCTGCGGCTCGATCTGGCCCGGCAGGCCTCCATCGGCTTTCTGTGGGTCACCATTCTCTTTGCGGGGATGCTGGGGCTCAGCCGATCCCTGGCCCGGGAGAAGGACCGGGGCTGCCTGGACGGCCTGCTGCTCTGCCCGGTTGACCGCGGGATGATCTTTCTAGGGAAGATGATCGGCAATCTCATCTTTGTCCTGGCGGTCGAGTTGGTAATCATCCCGCTCTTTGTGTTTCTGTTTGACGTCGCTTTCTACCGGCCGCTGTTGCTTTTGGCCGTTCTTCTTGGTACGATTGGCTTTGCGGGTGTGGGAACGCTGCTGTCGGCGATGGTCGTGCACACCAGGTCCCGCGAGGTGATGCTGCCGATTCTGTTGCTTCCGGTGATGGTTCCGCTGGTGCTGGCGGCCGTGCGGGCGGGGCGGGCGGCGCTGCATGGCTGGCCTCTCAGCGACTATCTGCCGTGGGCGGCCCTGATGGTCGCTTTTGACGTTGTTCTGGTCACGGTCTCGTACCTGTTTTTTGACTATGTTGTAGAAGAGTAATCGTATGAAATCCGAAACGAGGGTACTGGTAGTGCTGAGCTGGTTGAGCGCGGTGATGATTGGGGTTGCCGCCTACCTGGTCTTCATCGTTGCTCCGATGGAGCGGACGATGGGGTTGACTCAGCGCATCTTTTACTTCCACGTGGGCTCTGGCTGGGTGGGCGCGGCCGCTTTCTTGGTGGCGCTGGTGGCCGGGATCCTTTTCCTGAGGACCGGCCGGCCCATGTGGGACCGACTGGCTGTCTCGGCCGTTGAGGTAGGCCTGGCCTTCATCACCATGATCGTCGTCACCGGCTCCATCTGGGCCCGGTCCACCTGGAACATCTGGTGGACGTGGAGTCCGCGCCTCACCTCGGCCGCCGTAATGTGGCTGATCTACGTGGCCTATTTCGTGCTTCGCAGCGGGCTTGAGGATCCCGGCAAGCGGGCGCGTTTCTCGGCCGTTTACGCAGTGGTGGGGTTCGCTTCCGTCGTCGGCACCTTCCTGTCCATCCGCCTGCTCAAGGACATCCACCCCACGCTCTTTGGCTCCGGGGCGGCCGAAGAGGGAGGTGGATTGGCCCCCGGCATGCACCTGCCCTTCTTCTTCTCGCTGGCGACTTTTACCGTCCTCGGCGTTACTCTCGCGTGGCACCGATTTCGCCTGGCTCGCCTGGCGGCCGAGGTTGCCGAGCTGCGCGCCCGGCTGACGCTGCGTTCGTGATGAGCGCCACCGCGGTCTGGCGCCCTGGTCCACCTGTCAATCCCCGCGGACGCTGAGGAACATCTGGAGGCTATATGGAAACGTTGAGCTACATGTTGGCCGGCTACCTGGTGATCTGGGCGCTGGCCTTTGGATTCGTGTTCAGCATATGGGCCCGGAGCCGGCGGCTGGAGCAGGAGGTGGCTGAGCTGCGCCGGCTGGTCGAGAAACTGGAGCAGAAGGAGGCCTAGTGTTGTCCTCTCTGCAAAGGCGGCTCGTGCGGCGCACTGCCATTATCGGCGGCGCCGGTCTGCTTCTCGTGCTGCTGGTGGTCCTCCTCCGCGCCCGGCCGGCTCCGGCCGCCGCGGCCGATCTTACTCAGGCATCCTTCCTGGCGCTAGCCGTGCTGGCGTTTCTGGGCGGGGTCTTGAGCTTTGCTTTGCCCTGCACCCTGCCGCTCCTTCCGGCCTATTTCGCCGTCACTTCTCAGTCAGATCGAAAGCGAATTCTCGCCACCACGCTAGCATTCCAGGGCGGTCTGGCGCTTACCTTTGGCCTCTTTGGCGCCCTGGCAGGAATCGCGGGACTGGCACTCAGCGGCCTGGGGCTGACCCGCTTTGAGCTGGCGCGTCTGGGAGGATTGGTGGTCATCATGTTTGGCGTGATGAGCCTGTTGGGCAGGGGGTTCACCGGGTTTCGAGCGGGCAGCCAGCGCAGCGCCTCGCTCTGGGGCGCCTTTGTCTTTGGCGCCACCTTTGGCCTGGGTTGGACCAGCTGTATCGGTCCGGTGCTGGGGAGCATCACCACTGTTGCCATCAGCGCCAACATGGACCTGCTTGGCGGGCAGTACGGCGGGCTGGCGCCGCTTCTTAGCTCTGCCTTGCTGTTGGTGATCTTTGCCCTCGGCCTGGGCCTGCCCCTCATCATCGTTTCCGCCTTTTTTGGGCGAGCGGATCGCAACAGCCTCTTCTGGCGCATCCTTCGAGGCAAGGGCTGGGAGGTGAAGCTGCCGGGCCGGACACGGACCCGGGCCCTCTTCCTGCATTCCACCTCCATCGTGAGCGGACTTCTCTTCATTGGTCTGGGGGCGCTCATGGTCGCCGGCCGGCTGGCATTGCTGGATAACCTGGCGCCCGAAAACCTGGCCCTCAATATCGCCGAGGTCACTGCCGGAATCGAGGACTGGTTGATAGCTCGGCTGGGAGGCTGATGCTTGATCACTCTCCCGATGCAGCTCGAACAAGGGCCGGCCGGTGGCCGGCTGGCTTTGCTGGATAATCTGGCGCCCGAAAACCTGGCCCTCGATATCGCCGAGGTCATTGCCGGAATCGAGGACTGGTTGATAGCTCGGCTGGGAGGCTGATGCTTTATCACTATCCCGATGCAGCTCGAACAAGGGCCGGCCGGTGGCCGGCTCGCTCTCCTCGGTGACTTGGCGCCCGAAAGCCTGGCTCTCGACGATGCCGAGATCATCGCCGGAATCGAGGACTGGCTGATTGCCCGGCTTGGAGGTTAGCCGCTGACCGCTCCCCCTCCGCACCTGGAACAGGAGACGGCGGCCGGCCGGCCGCGCCGACCCGTCGCTCTGGCCCTCAACCTGGGCGCCTACTGGTTCAGCCGCCACTGGCTGTTCCTGGCCAACCTGATGGTATCCTTGTTCATCGGGCTGCCCTTTGTGGCGCCTCTCCTGATGCACGCTGGTGTGGGGCAGCCGGCCCGCCTGATCTACAGCGTCTACTCGCCCCTCTGCCACCAGATGGGCTTTCGCTCCTGGTTTCTATTCGGCGAGCAGAGCTATTACCCTCTTCGTGCTGCTGTCCTGGCCAACGAGAAGCCCTTTGACGAGTACGTGGTAGACGATCCGGCGTTTGCCGGGATTGACTCGGAAAGCCAGTTCTACCGGTTCTCGTGGGCAGCGCGCAGCTTTACCGGGAACGCGCGTATGGGGTACAAAGTGGCCCTGTGCCAGCGCGACACGGCGACCTACTTGGCGCTGTTGGCCGGGGGGATTCTGTTCAGCGCTCTGCGCCGGTACATCAGGCCGTTGCGCTGGCAGCTGTTCCTTCTCGCCATCCTGCCGATGGTGCTCGACGGCGGCTACCAGTTGCTCGCCAGCCTACCCATCGATCTCCTGCCTCGCTACGAGAGCACTCCGCTCTTGCGCACCATCACTGGCGCTCTGTACGGCTTTGGGCTAGTGTGGCTGGCCTACCCCCACATACAGCTGGGCATGGAGGAGATGGAGGAGGGCTTTCGAGACAAGCTTACGCGGGCCAACGTGATCCGGCCGGCGCAAACTGGGACCCAGCCAGGCCGCGGTCGGGATGGGACGCAGATGAACGGAGATGAGCGCTACCCGGAATAGGATGGTGGTAGGCGCGCTATTGCGCCTGCTCGCGTCCCACCATTGTGGCGGAGCTGCGAAGGCATGATTCGGCAGCAAGCTGGTGAAATCCCCTACTATCAGTTCGAGTCCTTTCCGGCCGAGCGGGTGCTGCACGGTGTGTTCACCCGGCTGGGCGGAGTCAGCCGCCCGCCTTTTGCTTCGCTCAACCTCAGCGTTTCGGTGCCCGATGACCGCCACGCGGTGATGGAGAATCGCCGCCGCTTCTACGCGGCAGTCGGGGTGGCCGGAAGCGCGGCCGTGCGCACTGTCCAGGTACACGGGACACGCGTGGCGGCCGTAGGGCCGGATGACGTCGACGTCGTGCAGCAGGCTACCGATGGGCTGGTAACCGGCCATCCCAATCTTCCGCTGGTGATGGCCTTTGCCGACTGTACGCCGGTCTTTCTCTACGATCCGGTTCGAGGCGCGGTGGGGGCGGCTCACGCCGGCTGGCGCGGGACGCTAGCCGGCATCTGCCAGGCGGTCGTGCAAGAGATGGTGGACTCCTTTGGGTGCCGCCCGGCCGACATTCAGGCTGCCATCGGGCCGGCGATAGGGCCTTGCTGCTACGACGTTGGGCCCGATGTGGCGGCCGCCACCGTGGCCGCCTTTGGCGAGTCAGAGGGGCTCTGCTGGGCTGGGGGGGACGGCCGCTACGTATTTGATCAGTGGGCTGCCAATGAAACAGCTCTGCGCCGGGCCGGGGTGGAGCAGGTGGAGCGGGCCGATCTCTGCACTGCCTGCCGCGTGGATGAGTTCTACTCTCACCGAGCCGAGAATGGCTTGACGGGACGGTTCGGGGCTATTATCATGCTCCGGGAGTGAGGCGAGCGACGTAGACGGCCGCAATGGTAGACATCTCGCGAAACCTCGGCCGGGTCGAGGAACG
Source organism: Ardenticatenales bacterium (assembly GCA_030593075.1). Classification (GTDB taxonomy): domain Bacteria; phylum Chloroflexota; class Anaerolineae; order Promineifilales; family UBA4811; genus JAUVHW01. The sequence goes on along the minus strand of JAUVHW010000095.1, from coordinate 7,414 downwards.
AATGGCGGCCGCCGCCGGCCGGGGCGGCCGGCCGGTGGACGAGATCACCCTGGTAGGCGTCACCAAGACCCATCCTCCCGAGGTGGTGCTGGACGCAATTGAGGCGGGCCTGCGCCACGTGGGCGAGAACCGGGTGGAAGAGTTGGAGCCTAAGCGGCGCCTGGTAGAGGAGGCGCTGCCGGCCGGCGTCCCCCCTCCGGTGTGGCACATGGTGGGGCACGTGCAGAGCCGCAAAGCAGCCCGAACGGTTGCCGCGGCCGATTTCCTTCACTCCCTGGACTCCCTCAGGCTCGCCCGGCGGCTAGAGCGCTTTGCCGCTGAGGCCGGCCGGGTGCTGCCGGTGCTGCTGGAGGTCAACCTCTCGGGTGAGGAGAGCAAGTATGGCCTGCAGGCTTTCCGCTGGCAGACCGATGGCGATCAGTGGGAGGCACTGAGAGAGTTCGTGGTTTCAGTCTCAACGTTTCCTCATCTGCGCTTGGAGGGCCTGATGACCATGGCCCCCTGGGTGGCTGATGAGGAGGTCGTCCGGCCGATCTTCCAGTCGGCTCGTTTGCTGCGCGACCGGCTGGCGGCCGAGTTCCCGGCGGTGGACTGGCGCCACCTCTCCATGGGCATGACCGACGATTTTGAGGCCGCCATCGAGGAAGGCTCCACCTTGGTACGGGTGGGGCGGGCCATATTTGGACCGCGGCGTACAGCGGACGGAGGTGACCAATGGAACCGTTGATCATGATCGTGGCCCTGCTGATCGATCTCTACGTGTTTGTTCTGCTGGCCCGCGTGCTGCTGCCGCTTTTTGGCATGAGCCGCTACCACTCCGCGATGCAGCTCATCTTCCAGCTGACCGAGCCGGTGCTGGAGCCAATTCGCCGCGTAGTGCCTCCGGCTGGGATGTTCGATCTCAGCCCGATGGTAGCCATGATCCTGCTCGCTGTCCTCCGGCGCGTGCTGACCGGGCTGTTGGGGTGACCGGCTGATGGTCTGCGCGGTAGAATAGGGGCCTGGCCGAGGACCCAGCCCTCCGCCGCCTCGTGGGAGGGAGACGCGTCTCCAGGCCCGTGCCCGTCAGAGGTGCCAGGCACGTCACAAGTGCCTGGCACCTGGCCTCCCCCGCGCCCCCAGCTACTCGGCCGGCAGCCGTTGATTCCACGCCCGGCCGAACTTTGCCAGGCCGTAAAAGGCCGCTTCGCGTACCTCTTCCGAGGAATCCCGATATGCGACGTTGAGCGGCTTCAGGAAGCTCTCGTCGGCCACATCCCCCAGGCTGCGGGCGGCCGCCGCCCGCACGGCCGCCTCCTTCGACCTTTGCAGCACCAGCACCAGCAGAGCCCCCGCTTCCGGCCCTTCAGGCACTTCAGCGCCCTTTTCGGTCGACCACTCGGCCAGCCAGGCCAGGCTGTCTGCGCGAATCGGCCCGACGGCGTCAGCCGGTACCTCCGCGCGGCGCTTTCCCAGCATTTCCTCGGCCCCCGAGCGCACTATCCACTCCTTGTCCTCACGCATGACGGATTGCAGTTTCTCGTCGACCCAAGGCTCGTCAATCAGCGCCAGCCCATGTAGAGCCGCCCGGCGCACGGCCAGATCGTCTTCGTTCAGGGCCTCCTGAAGGATCTGGTGCCCGTCACCTCTCATCCGGGCCAGGGATTCGGCTGCCGGCCGTTTGATCTCCGGAGCGGCCTCCAGCAGGGCGCGGACCATGGCTGTCTCTGCTGCCCGGCTGCCGGTGGCTGCCAGAGCGTGGGTGACGGCCGCCTTGACCTCGGTGGATTCTTTGCGCATGGCGTTCAGCAGCGCCTGCAGCGACTGCTGGTCACCGGGCTGCCCCCCCCTCTGGTCTGCCAGCGCACCCAGCCCTTGCGCTGCCAGCGCCCGCAGGACAGGATCAGTCTCCGTGATAGCCAGGCGCAGCAGGTGACTGATGCCCTTGTCCCCGGTACCCACCAGGGCCGCCGCCGCCCGCTCTCTCAAGGCCATGTGGATGGTGGAGTCTGCCATCATGTTCGCCAGGCGCACCAGGAGGGCGGGCTTCCAGGCCGCGTCCTCCGCCACGCCCGCCAGCGAGCTGGCAACCAGGAATAGGTTGTCCAGGTGTAGGTCGTCCGGCACCGCTAACAGACCTTCGACGAACGAGCTGTCGCTGGTCATCTCGATGAACAGTGCGACGCGCAGGGACCACTCGGGATCCAGTGAGTCCGGATGTGCTGGAGGAGATACTTGGCTGGCTGCTATCTCGTGGGCGCGAAAGTAGGCGTAGAAGGCCGGTGTCCGGAAAGTGAGGCGCTCCTCTCCCCAGGTCGCCAGCAGGCCGCTGGACTCGGCCAGAGTGTGCAGGCAGTCCTGAGCCACCCTGCCGCGCTCGCCACCCCGCTGGCGCAGGAATCGGCCGATGGTTGCTGCCAGACGCGAGCGGGAGGACATCCGGCTGGACGCCCTGTCCATCTCGGCGGCCAAGCTGTCCAGTGCGTCGTGCCCGATCTCGAGCGGCCAGTTGACCCCCTCCTCCTCGAACGGTTGCAGGAGGTGGCGGACGCTGGTTTCGTAGAGTTGGGCCCGGCCGGCCGGCGGAGTCTCACCGGCCATCGAGAGCCACAGGTTCATAGTGGCGTCCAGCGGGGTCATTCCGGGGCGCCAGAAATCGATCGTTGGTTCCTCGCTCTCGCCCTTGCTGGCCGGCCTCATGGCGGCCGTCCACCGCTCCGCCAGCTCGATCGTCTCCTCCGCCCCCCAGCTCTTCAGGCTCAGTGGCGCGAATCCCAGCTCCACCAGTGGTCCATACCCTGCCAGCGGTGCGCTCACAATGAACTGGTTTTCGGCGAACCGCGCCACCAACTCGCCCAGCCACTGCGTGTAGGCCGGCCGTTCGACCGGCGCCAGCTCATCCCATCCGTCCAGCAGGATCACGGCGCGGCCGTCCGCCAGCCTTTGCTTGAGAAGGGACTGCACTGCAGCGGCGCTCGCATCTCCAGATCGACCCTGGAAAGCCTCAATCAGGGGCAGTTCGACCTCTCGTTCCTCCGCGTCATCCTGTTCTTCACGGTCCAGTTCCAGTTCCGCCACGTGGGCGTATATGGGCAGACGTGGGGGAAGGTCCTTCTGTCCCACTGACTCTGCCTCTGCAACGCCGCCGAGCGCCAGATAGGCCAGCGTTGTTGATTTCCCCCCACCGGGCGGCGCCAGCAAGGCTACTCTTCTGACGGTCGCCACAACCTGATCCAGAGTCAAGGTCGCGGGTGGCTCAATGGCTACCTGGGAAGCCAGTTCGGGCCACAGGTACGGGAGCTGATGCTTGGGCAGCGCGGCGCCGGAGACGGGCCGAGGTTCGGCTGGAGGCAGGACGACCGAGGTGGGCACAAAGATGCTCTCCAGGTCGGCAGCGCCCGCGCCCAGATGCCGGTGCCGCACCTGCTCTGCCAGCTCCTTGCGGTATCGGCTCTCAGCTCCCAACGGCGCCCAGGCGCGCAGGCCTGCCACGCGATCGCGAAGCCTGCTCGCTATCTGCTCTCTAGGTTCACGCCCCATGGCAATGACCACCACCGTGAAGGCTGAGGCGACCCTCTGGCCGGACAGTGCCGGCCGGACGACCTATCCCTCGGTGCTACCCACATTCCACTACCCGGCGAACAGAATCCGGCCGCAGGTTCCGCACAAAGCCAGGCTCTCGCCGCCGCGCGCCTCTCTTGCGCGGGCCGCTGAGACGGCTGTCATGCACCCCTGGCACTCGGCTCCCTTCAGCAACGTCACCGCAACCCCTCCCTTGCGCTCGCGCAAGTGTTGGTATCTGCTCAAGTCGGCCGGGGAGATGGCTGTGACCCGGTCATTGTGCTCTGCTTCCAGTTCAGCTAGCTGTCTCTGGTGTTCCTCTCTCTCTGCTCGCAGGTCAGTCTGCTCAACGGTCCACTTGGCCTCTGTCTGGCCTAGGTCTCCGGCAGCTCCAGCCCTCTCGGCCTCGCATTCCTCGGCCTGCAGCATGGTTTCCAGCAATTCCTCTTCGCTGGCTGACTTGCGCCGGCCGAGGGACTCGATCTCCTCCTGCCGATCGGACAGCTCCTTTGGGTTGCTGATTTGGCCGCCGTACAGCCTCTGTTCAGAGGCGTGCCTCTTGCGCTCCAGCGTTTGCAGGGCCAGCTCCTGATCCCGCTGCTTTGCTCGCAGTGCCGCCAGTGCCGCCTGGGCTTTCTCCAGTCTCCGGCGGGCGGCTGCCAGTTCCTCCGTCTCCCCCAACAGGCTGATAACCTTGGCGAGCCGTCGCCTGCGTCTGTCAATCTCGCTGTCAGTCAGCTGTAGCGCATAAAGGTTGGCAGCGCGATTCATGTGCTCTTCCCTTGGTCTGACGGTGCATTATAGCATTGTCTCAGGCGGTGGGCAAGAACCAGCCCGCTGTGCTACAATAGCCCGCATGTTGCCAGCGATCACCCGTCGCGAGTGGGGCTGGGTCATCAGGACTGCGGCACTGATTGTGGCGCTTGCCTCCTTGCCCTACCTGGCTGGCTGGATGCTGGCGCCGGCCGGCTACCGCTTTACCGGACTGCTCATCAACCCCATTGACGGCCATTCCTACCTGGCCAAGATGGGCCAGGGCGCGGCTGGGTCGTGGTTGTTTCACCTGCCCTATACTTCGGAGCGCCATGAGGGTGTTTTCATGTTCACCTACCATCTCGCGCTGGGACACCTGGTCCCGGGTGGGGCGCCGGTGGCGCTGGTCTGGGTTTACCACCTGGCGCGGGTGGTATTTGGATCTGCGCTGCTGGCGGCCGTGTACGGCGCGGCCGCAACCCTATCATCCAGCGTGTCGTATCGCAGGTCGGCTCTGCTCCTGGTGGGGCTGGCCTCCGGCCTCGGTTGGCTGGTGGGCACCAGCCCCGATCTCACCGTTCCTGAGGCAGTCACGTTTCCCAGCCTGATGGTAAACGCGCACTTTGGATTGACGGCACTCCTGATGCTGCTATTGGTCTTTGGCATGACGCTGGCGCCTCTCTATCGAGGCTGGTGGGCCGCTATTGCAGTGGGCAGCGCCTGCCTTACTATGATTCAGCCTTTCGCGCCGCTGGTGGTGGGAGTGGCGGCCGGCAGTTGGCTGGTGGTCGGATATCTTTGGGAACGGCGGCTTCCTTGGCCGCACATTGGAAGGCTGGTCGTCTTTGCCGGTAGTTCGGTTCCCCTTCTCATCTACTTCTGGTGGGTGGCGCGCACCAACCCGCAAATCGGCCGCTGGATGGAGCAGAACGTCACCCCATCACCGCCTGCCTGGCAGTGGCTGGTGGGATACGGTCTCCTCTTGCCGCTAGCAGCGGCCGGCGCCTGGCGCGTGGTGCAGCGTCGCGGCCGCGCTGGCTGGCTACCCCTGGTCTGGGCGGCCGGGCAGATAGCGCTGATGATGCTACCAATGCCGCTTCAGCGCCGGCTGAGCACCGGGCTGCACTTGCCAATCTGTCTGCTGGCCGCGACAGGCCTGGAAGCCGTGGCCTCTCGTCTGCGCGCTCGCTCCCGGCCCTGGTTGAAGGCGGGCCTGCTCTCCATCATGTTCATCAGCAATCTGCTGATAATGCTCGCCGGCGCCAGCGCGGTTCTGAACCGAAACCCGTACGTGCTGCTGACCGACGACCAGTGGGCGGCCATGGAGTGGCTGAGGGAGAACGTGGCCGCTGAGAGCGTCGTGCTGGCCGACGTAGAATTGGCGACGGCCGTGCCCGCCTGGGGCGGAGGAGCGCGGGTTGTGTATGGTCACCCGTTCGAGACTCTCGACACCGAGGCAAGGCGGCGGGCCGTGGAAGACTACTACAGCGGCCGCATGGCGACCGCTGAGCAGATCGCTTTCCCCGGCCGTTTCGGCGTTGGTGTCATCCTGGTGCAGAGCGACCGTCTCTCAACGCCGGCCCTTCCACCCGAATTCGAGCAGGCCTGGCGGTCTGGCCCTCTGGTCATCTATCGGGCGGAACCATCGTGAGGCGCCGGCTTGGTCGCAACCCAGAGAAGCTGCTGCTGGTGGCGATTGTGGCTGGCCTTTTCCTTGCCAGGCTGGGCGGCCTGGAGAACGTGCTCTATCCCCCCGCTAGCGACTATTCGGATCTCTTGCTCACGCACTGGCCCAACGCCCACCTGTTCCGGGAGAGTGTCTGGCAGGAACACACTCTGCCGCTGTGGAACCCCAACCTGTTTGCGGGGGTGCCCTTTGCCGCCAATCCACTCAGCGGTCTCTGGTATCCGCCGAACTGGCTCTTTCTGATTCTGCCGATCACGCCGGCGTTCAACCTGTTGCTGGCCCTCCACCTCTGCCTGGGTGGCCTGGGGATGATCGGGCTTCTGCGCCGCCTGGGTTCGGGTGGGCTAGGTGCGTTGGTGGCGGGCATCGCCTGGGCCCTCACGCCCAAACTGTGGGCGCACCTGGGCGCCGGACACGTGGGATTGGTCTGTGCTGCTGGCTGGCTGCCCTGGGTCGCCGCCGCTGCTGTTGGCCTTGGCCGCTCCTCATCGTCGATTGGCCAACTCTCTCTCGTCTGGGCCCTCCAGTTCCTTGCCGACCCGCGCCTGGCGGCCTACACCGCTGTGGGCCTGGCGGCCGCGGTGTCCTGGTGGCTCGGGGTTCAGCGACCGGCACGGCCGGCCGCACCGGCCGCACCGGCCGCGCTGCACCGGCTGCGCGGGTCGAACTGGCTTGGCCCGGTCCTGCCATGGCTGGTGGCCGGGACGCTGGCGCTGGCTCTGACGGCCGTCCAGTGGCTGCCGCTGCTGGACTATCTTCCGGACACCACCCGCGCCGGGCTGACGGTCGGCGAAAGCACCGTCTACTCACTGCCGCCGTCCTACCTTCTGGGTCTGGTGTGGGCGGACCGCGGCGGCTTTCACGAGTGGATGACCTACGTGGGGATCGGAGTGCTGGTCCTTGCGATCCTGGGCTGGCTCAGCCTGGGCCGGCGGCCGAGCTGGGGCGCACTGCTGGGAATGGCGGTGGTGGCCCTCATCGCGCTGGGGGACAACGGACCGCTCTATCCGCTAGTTGCGCGGTTGCCGGGGGCCACACTGCTTCGCGTGCCGCCCCGGATCTGGTTCCTGGTCAGCTTTGGCATGGCGGCGCTGGCCGGGCTGGCTGCCGATGGGTTGGCCCATAGGGCCAGCTTCTTGCGGCGCTACCGGCGGGGGTTGAGCCTGCTGGCTACGGCCGGGCTGGGAGCCGCCGGCATGCTGGCGGTCGGGACCGGGTTGGTGGACAGGTCAGCGGCCGGTCCGGCGCTGGCAGCTGCCCTGTGGATGCTGCTGATCGTGGGAGCGTGCGCTCTGTTCAAGAGCCCGTCGCCGACAGCCGGCATCGTGCTGATGCTGGTGGTGACCGGGGAGCTGGTCTGGATGGACCTCTCGTTGGCAGCGCCCCGCTCATCGAACGATCTCTTTTCTGACGGCACCGAGGCGGCAGCGTTGG
>JAUVHW010000047.1 GCA_030593075.1 Ardenticatenales bacterium | reverse complement strand
CAACATGACGCCGGATCCCGGCAAGGAGACCGTCAGCTCGCTGATGATGATCCGAGAGATGCTGGACCACGCTCGCGGCCTCGAAGAGGCAATCGCCCTGGTGGAGAGCTACAACGTCGACATGGGCAGCGGACCTCCAGTCCACTACCTCATCGCGGACGCTTCGGGACGGTCGGCGCTGGTAGAGTTCTATCGGGGCGAGGTGGAGGTGATTCCTAGCGAGAAGCCCTGGCACCTGGCCACGAATTTCCTGCGCTCCGCGGCCGGCGAGTCCGCCCATGGCAACTGCTGGCGGTACGATAGGATCTACGAGCGGCTGGCCGAGAGTGGGGGCCGTCTGGCCGGCCGGGAAGCCCTGGACCTATTGGCGCAGGTGTCGCAGGAGAACACCCAGTGATCTGTGGTCTATGAGATGCGCACCGGAAAGGCTATGGTGACGATGGGGCACGAGTACAGCAAGGTAGACAGCTTTCACCTCCCCCTGGCGGGCGAGTAGCGCGCGATTGGGCGCGATTCCTTACCGGCGGCGGCCTGTGTGGACCTACCCGGCCGCGACAACCCCACTCTCTTTGGCTGCCAACGCGGGCCTCCCCTCCCGCACCACCCGAACCACTGCACCGTTCCCCGTTTCTGGACGCTGCCGGACCAGTCGTTCGACTGATGTGACCAGGCTGGGGTCCACGATGGAGTTCATTCGGTACCACTCGGTCTTGGTGAGGACCTTCCTCATCTCTTGCACCTCGTCGTTTGAGCAGCGGAGCGGTTCGGAGCATCCACAGGATAGCACAAATGGCGCGGGTTTGGTATGGTATCTTTGTAAGGGGTAGTTGGCAGTATGACGGTACCGGTGTCCCGCACCGGCGCCGGGTGGCGGGTGGTTGCACGGCCGCGCCCGATCAGGCACCGCCCGGAGCAGCCGGCGAAAAGGTCCAGGTGAACCGGCGGGCACAGGGCGGCCCTGCCCCTAGATTCTGATCTCTACCCTGGTTCCCTCGCCGGGGGCCGACTCAAACCGCAATTGCGCGCCGATGATCTGAGCACGTTCGCGCATCCCCATCAGCCCCAGGTGGCCGGCCGCAGCCAGCTGCTCCGGCCGGGCCGGCGGGCTGAACCCGCGTCCATCATCGCTGATAGTCAGAGCGACCGAGTCCTGGGCCATGTCTACCTGGACGTCCACCCTGCTGGCCTCGCTGTGCCGGAGCACGTTGTTCAACGCCTCCTGGGCAATCCGATAGAGCGCCAGTTCAACACCCGGTTCCAGACGCCGCTCAGTCCCCGTCACCTCGAAGCTGGCTGACAGGCCCTCGCCGCCGTCCAGCTCTGCTACCAGCGCCCTAACGGCCGGCAGCCAGCCCAGGTCATCGAGATAGGGCGGCCGCAAAGCACGGATGACGCGCCGCAGATCCATGGAAGCCTGGGCCGCCAGCCGGGCCAGGTCATCGGCTTTCTCTGCCGCTGAGGGGTCACGGTCAGCTACGCGACGCAGCATATGGGCCTGGTGTTCGAGGGCAATCAGTGTCTGAACCGTTTCGTCGTGCAGCTCCCGCGCCAGCCGCGCCCGCTCTTCCTCCTGGCCCTGCGTAATGGCGGCCGCGTAGCTGCGCATTGCCATCTGAGCCGCCTGAAGCTGGGCTGCCATCCGGACCAGCGTTGCCTGGAGCGCATGGATCTCCTCAATGCCCCCAACCGGGTCGGTCAAGGCGTCGAACTCTCCCCAGCCCAACCGTGCCGCCTGAGCATCCAGTCGCTGCAGAGGTTGGACAACCTGGCGCACGCCAAAGTAGAGCGCCCCGCCCGCGAGCAGAAACGCGGGCACGAGGACCAGCGGCGCGACCTGCGAGTAGCGCAACAGTGGGCTGGCAATTGCCGACCAGGGCTCTTCCACCATCAGCCCCCAGCCAGTGTCACCCACCGGACTGTAGGCCACCACGGCCTCTTCGCCGGTCTCCAGGTGGCGGGCAAAGGTCCAACCGGCCTCCCCGCGCAGCACGGCTACTACCCCCGGGTGCCGACTATAGTCGGCGTCCAGCAAGGCCGGACCCGAGTGGGCCACGACGCGTCCTTCCTCATCGATCAGCAAGGCAACAGCCGCGCCGGATGCCCCTTGGCCGCGGTTCAGCCAGTCATCGGCCGCGGCCAACAGTTGCTCTGGAGACTCGCCGGCTGCCAGTCTTCCTGCCAGCCATTCGCTGGCGGCTCGAACCGCCCGTTCGTTCCGCACCGCCACCATCTCTCGCATGGCGTCGGTGTGAACCGCGGCCCCGCCGAAGGCCACCAGCAGCAGCATCAGCGTCAGAGGCAAGATGACGAGGACCAGCAACTGAGCGGGAAGAGTCCGGAGTCGTCTCCACATGGCCGCTTAGACAGCTGAGAACTGGGATGTGAGGCCTAGCCGCCACCCGCTGGCGGGGGCGTACCAGCCACCACTATGCCTCAATCCACCCCGACTTGACGGCCGTCATGACCGCCTCGGTCCGCGAGGAGACGCCCAGCTTGCCGTACACGTTGGCCAGGTGTCCCTGCACCGTGCGATCGCTGATCCGCAGCTGGTGACCGATGGCGCGATTGGTCAGGCCTTGGGCCACCAACGCCAGCACTTCCATCTCCCTGTCGGTCAGAGGCTCGACCATCTCAGGAGGTGGCGGCTTGTGCTGGCCGGAAACGTAGGCCATCAGCTTGGCTGCCACGGCCGGATCCACGGCCGACTGCCCCTCGTGGACCGCTCGCACCGCGCGGACAATCTCGTCCGGGGCGGCCGACTTTAGTACGTATCCATTGGCCCCGGCCTGAATTCCGGCCATGACGTACGGGTCATCGTCGTAGGCGGTCAGGATGAGAATGGCGACCGGGCTGCCGGCCGCCCGCAGGGAGCGCGTCACCTCAATCCCATTGGGGCCGGGCATCTGGATGTCCAGCACTGCTACGTCAGGTCCGTGTTCGTGGATAAGAGCCAGTGCACTGTCGCCGTCGGGTGCTTCGGCCACGACCGCGATGTCCCCCTCATCTTCCAGGAACTCGCGGATACCTTTGCGAACGACGGCGTGGTCATCAGCCAAGACCACGCGGATTGCTTGGATGTTACCGCCCATTCCCTTCTCCCTTGCAGCCCAGACCGGCAGGCGTCCGGTATCTTACCACAGAGCGTTCTACGCCGTCAATTCGTAGCGCCGGGTGACCTACGGCGGTTCGGAGCCGTCACCCGATTCAGCCTACTGCGTTCGTGCGCCATCTAGCGTATGCTCGGCTGCCGAGGCGCCCAGGGGCCTGGCCGGGAAGCCTAAGCATCGGTCTCGGCGCCCGCAGTGTCTCTCCCACAGCACGCCGGCCAGGCCTCCAAGAAGCCGGGCCCCAGGGAACAGTGGGCAGCAGTTGTGGCAATCCATCGCGCCAGATCGTCTCTCAACCGGGTTTCTAGGCCATTCTGCTCGCCGAATGTCAGGCCGAATGGCGCTGGTGGGGGAACGGTTGCTGCTGTAGACTGTGCCAGTGGACAAAGGGAGGCACGGAAATGACAGAGACTGAGAAGCGGGTGATCGTCTACAGCCAACCGGGCTGAATGTTCTGCGGCAAAGTGAAAGAGTTTCTTTCGCAGAAGGGCATCCGGTTCACGGACCGAGACGTGTCTCGCGATGAGGCAGCACTGGAGGAATTGCAGGCTCTCGGTTTGATGACGACCCCAGTGACCGTGATTGATGATCAGACAGTGGTTGGATATGACCGGTCGCTTCTTGAGCAGTTACTGGGCTGAATCAGCAAAGACCGCGAGGGAGCAACGTCCAATCAACTGAACAGCGGGAGATCAGGCCCGAGCAAGAAGGCCTGGCGACGATAGTGAAACGATGAGACGGAAACGACGAAGCAGGATCAAAGGCAGACGCGGAATGCCGCCGGCCGCGCTGTTGGGCTCGGCGACCGGCCTTCTGGTCGCATACGTGGCGGCCGAAGCTGTCCTGAGCCTTACACCGCACCCGGTTCACTGGCTTGCTGGCGCGTCGGGGGCAGCCGCGGGAATCGCTCTCGGATACCTGTACCAGTGGCAGCGCCGCAGGGCCGACCACAGATAAGAAGTGACGAGGAGACTGGTATGGTAGAGCACGATACTCATGGAAGGCGCCATCATCGGCCATCTGGGGGCCCCACCGGTACCCTGGCGGCACACGGCGCAAGACATGATTCCGGGCACGGCGCCCATGTGGACCACAGTGGTCACGAGCAGATGTTCCGCACCCGCTTCTGGGTAAGCCTCGCCCTCAGCATCCCGGTGCTGCTGTTCAGCCCAATGCTGCAGAGCTGGTTGGGGTTCAGTATGCCTCAGTCCTCAGGCGGCCAGTGGGTCGGCCCCGCCTTTGCCCTTGCCGTCTTTCTCTATGGCGGCTTGCCATTCATTCAGATGACCGTCCCAGAGCTGCGGAACCGAAAGCCGGGGATGATGACACTGATTTCGCTTGCGATAGCGGTGGCATTCGCCTACAGTATTTTCGCACTTTTCGCTGCTCCCGGCAGCGGTTTCTTCTGGGAGATGGCTACTTTGATTGACGTGATGCTGCTGGGTCACTGGCTCGAGATGCGGAGTGTTCGGCGGGCATCCGGGGCGCTCAACGAACTGGCAAGACTAATGCCTGACACGGCCGAGCGGATACTCAAGAACGGTGAGACCGACGAAGTGCCAGCCGGCCGTCTCAGGGCGGGCGATCTAGTACTGATCCGCCCTGGCACCAGCATTCCCGCCGACGGCCAAGTCGTAGAGGGGCGGTCGGCCGTCAATGAAGCGATGATCACCGGTGAGTCCACACCGGTGTCCAAGGCAGTGGGCGACTCGGTCATCGGCGGGACGATCAATGGTGATGGCAGTCTGCGGGTGCGAGTGACTGCCACCGGCGACGACACCGCCCTGGCCGGCATCATGCGGCTAGTAGAACAGGCCCAGCAGAGCAAATCGAACACCCAGCTCCTGGCCGACAAGGCTGCTGGCTGGCTCTTCTACATCGCTCTGGGGGTCGCAGGCATCACCGCCGTCGCCTGGGTCGCCGCTGTCGGACTGGATCTGGAAGTGTTGCAGCGCGTTGTAACCGTGCTGGTCATCGCCTGCCCGCACGCCTTGGGGCTAGCCATCCCACTGGTCGTGGCGATTAGCACCTCCATGGGGGCCAGCAGCGGCATCTTGGTCCGTGATCGGTTGGCACTGGAAACGGCTCGGGAGATCGACACCGTGGTCTTTGACAAGACCGGCACGCTGACCGAAGGCAGCTTCGGCGTGGTAGATATGGCGACTGCGAACGGTTGGGACAAGGACCATGCGCTAGCGCTCGCAAGCACAGTGGAGGGCGACTCGGAACACCTGATCGCTCGCGGCATCCGGCAGAAAGCCCAGGAGCGCGGCCTGGCTCTGCTGAAGGCAAGTGACTTTGAGGCTATGAAAGGGCGGGGTATCCGCGCCTCCTACAGCGGTCACACGGTCCACGTCGGCGGCCCTCGGCTGCTGGAGATGCTGGAACTCGATCTGCCGGACGCCCTCGCCCGATTCTCTGACCAAGCAGGGCAGAAGGGGCAGTCCGTCGTCTACCTGGTGCAGAACCAACAGGTCGCAGCCGCCTTTGCACTGGCCGACCTCGTCCGGCCTGAGAGCCGGCGGGCGGTCGCGCGGCTGCAGGAGATGGGAATGGAGGTCGCCATGTTGACCGGTGATAGCGAGGCGGTCGCCAGAACTGTGGCGGCCGAACTGGGTATTGACACCTACTTTGCTGAGGTGCTGCCGGAGCACAAGGAACAGGAGATTGTGCACCTTCAGAAACAGGGCAAGCAAGTGGCAATGGTGGGTGACGGCGTGAACGATGCGCCTGCCCTCGTCCGCGCTGACATCGGGATTGCCATCGGGAGCGGCACCGATGTCGCCATCGAGTCGGCCGGCATCGTCTTGGTGCAGAGCAATCCACTCGATGTGGCCAAGATCTTTGAATTGAGCCGGGCGACCTATCGCAAGATGGTCCAGAATCTGGCCTGGGCCACGGGCTACAACTTGTTGGCGCTGCCGCTGGCGGCCGGAGTGTTGGCCCCTATTGGGTTCGTGCTTTCGCCGGCCGTGGGCGCTCTAATGATGTCGCTAAGCACGGTGGCGGTAGCCATCAACGCTCAGCTGCTGCGCCGCGTACCGTTGGCAGGGCGAACGTAGAGCTTGCCCGGCGCAGCAATCCTGACAGTCGACGATGACGTTGCACCACTTGAACTGATGGATGATGCAAGAGGAATACAAAAAAGGAATGGATGAATATGAAAACAAGAAATGCCGTTATTGGCGCTGGTTTGGCAATCGCAGCTTTGCTCGCAGTGGGCCTGCTACTGAGCAACTGGTCCTGGGACCGGAACTACGTAGGGCACGGCCCACGTATCATGGGAGACCACATGGGCTTTCCATCTGGGATGCATGGGTTTGGTGGGGGGATCACATGGCTGCTCTTGTGGGCCGGGTTGGCCGCTCTGGCAGCATGGCTGGTCAGTCTACTCATTCCGCTCACTGCCCGGCCGGCGAACGCTGACGTCAAGAGTCTCGACGCTCACGAGATTCTGGATCGACGCTTCGTCCGTGGCGAACTGAGCCGTGAAGAATACGAACAAGTGAGACAGACGCTGTCGGAGGAGATTTGAACGATGAAGACTTTTGTGATTGTGTTGGGAACGGCTGCCTTGGCCGCCGTGTTGGTCGCGGCCGGGACATGGCTCGGTGTCGCCTGGACTCGCGGCCGCGTCGCATCCGGGCACGGCGTGATGATGGAGAGCGCGTGGGAGGAACCTGACTGTCGGCAAGGCAGAGAAGGCTTGGCCATGCCTGGTATGGGCATGATGAACTGTGATTGGGATGATATGCCGTGCAGCGCGCCCTATGCCGCTCAGGGGGAGTACGACGTCGGCTCCCTGGCGGACGCACAAGCGGCCGTCGAAGGCTATGTGGACCGGCTGGGTTACGAAGATTTGCACGTGACGGAGGTGATGGAGTTCGAGCACAACTACTATGCGATCGCTGCCGAAGATAGAACCGGAGTGGGCGCGATGGAGTTGCTGGTGGACAAAGCCTCTGGAGCCGTAGGGCCGGAGCCAGGGCCCAACATGATGTGGAACGCACAATACGGGATGATGAGCCACAGCCCGATGATGGGCACCTACCCAAGTGACGAGATGACGCTATCGCCAGAAGAAGCCCGTGACACAGCCCAGCGCTGGCTAGATGCCAACTTGACCGGGCGCACGGCAGGTGACGCCGATCCCTTCTATGGCTACTACACAGTGCACTTCCTCGACGGCAAGGAAATCGAGGGGATGCTGAGTGTTCACGGCAGCAGTGGAGATGTCTGGTACCACAGTTGGCATGGCGACTTTATTGCCATGGCTGGGGACCACGACTGAAAGAAAGATGGACTGTCCCTGACAGCGAAGCTGCGCTCGACAATGCGCGGCCAAGCTGGCGGCCGCCAGCGGACTGATCTGCGGTTGCCAGAAGGAGTCCCGGCCACAGGACCGCGACTCTGCGAGCTTGGCAGGTGTCTGACACTCGAGTAGGGCCCATCCTGGCAATCTGGGTATGCGCCATGCGGCCCGTTGGACAGCAGGCACGGTGGCTTGGTCGTACAGGGCCAGAGTGTCACTCCCCTTTCGGGCCAACGTGCCTATTTCCATTGTTGGCCTATGGGATGATAATTGGGCGCAAACACAAGTGAATCCGAGGCGGAAGAGGCAAAGAGTGAACGGAGTAACCAACATGGCAAACAGTGGAAACTATGGCTTTCGGGTCCAGTTGGACCTACCCTACGAAGAGGCGATTGAGCGCACCACGGCCGCGCTGAAGGAGGAAGGCTTTGGCGTGCTGACGGAGATTGACGTCAAGGCGACCCTGAAGAAGAAGCTGGACGTCGATTTTCGGCGGTACGTCATCCTCGGGGCCTGCAACCCGCCGCTGGCCTATCAGGCGCTGAGCTCGGAGCTGGAGATTGGGCTGCTGCTGCCCTGCAACGTCATCGTCTACGAGCAAGACGGCGGCAGCGTGGTGTCGATCGTGGACCCCATCGCGATGATGAGAACGGTCCCGAACCCCAAGCTGGAAGCGGTGGCCTGCGAAGCCGAAGAGCGCGTCAAGAGAGTAGTGGAGGCACTGGGCCGATGAAAAAGCAGGAACGAGGCAGGTTGCCAGCAAGACGTGAGCCAATTGGCACAGGTCTGTTGGCGGGATTGCTGGTCGCGCTGGCTTTGGTGGCGGCCGCGTGCGGCACAAGGTCCGCTGCCATACCGGAGCCTGCGCCGTTGGAGGTGGGGGCAGAAGCTTTTCCCAGGAATGCTGATGGCTATGCTGACATAACAGTCGAGCAATTGGCCAAGCTGCTGGGTGAACAGCAGGAGTTGACCCTGGTCAACGTCCACGTGCCCTACGCAGGGGACATTGCCCAAACGGACGCATCAATTCCCTTTGACCAGATCGCGGACCATCTGGACCAACTACCGGGAAAGGACGAGCACGTTGTTCTCTACTGCCGGAGCGGCAGCATGAGCACCACGGCCGCCAAGCAACTGGCCGAACTGGGATACACCAAGGTCATGGAACTGGATGGTGGCTTAAACCAGTGGAAGGCAGCCGGTTACGATTTCGTGGAATAGCGCCAGTGAGCGAGTTGGTCGGCGCAAGAGCAACTGCCGCAAGACAGACAACCAGCACTCAGGCGCGGTACAATCGTATCGCGCCTTACTATGATCTCACGGAGGCACTGCTGGAGCCGATCTTTTCCCGGTGGCGGCGGAAGCTCTGGGCGATGGTCGGTGGCGGCCGGGTCCTGGAGGTGGGCGTCGGTACCGGCAAGAACCTCCGGTACCATCCCCCTGAAGCAGAGGTCACCGGTGTTGACCTGAGTGATCGGATGCTGCAACAAGCCCGCCGAAAGGCGGCAAAGTTGGGCCGCCCGGTCGAACTGCGGGCGATGGACGTTCAGGAGCTAGAGTTCCCCGACGGTAGCTTTGACGCGGCTGTCGCCACCTTTGTCTTTTGCTCGGTGCCCGACCCGCTGCGCGGCCTGCGAGAGCTGGCCCGCGTGGTGAGACCGGGGGGCCAGATCGTGCTGTTGGAGCATGTGCGGGTCGACCGGCCGGCCATCATTGGCCAACTGATGGATATGCTCGATCCGTTGCTGGTGCGGATGACGGGCGCCCACATCAACCGTCGCACGGCCGAGAACGTGAGACGGGCGGGCCTGGAGGTAGAGCGAGTGGAGAACCGCGCCCCGCTGGGCCTGGTGAAACTGATCGTGGCTCGGCCAGCGGACACCAGCCACCCCGGCTAGACCCCCGCCCAGAAACGCCAGTTACCTCCCTTCCCCCCCCGGCCGGATGGCGAGGGGGATACTCGTCTGCGCGGGCAGGCAGCCCAGGTGTTCTGCCGGCCGTGGCCGCAGGGAGGGGGGCAGGGGGCCCGAAGGGGACCGAGTACCGGCCTGCATTTTGGCTGGTACAATAGACCGTGCCTCTGGTCAGCAAAGGCGATTGACTCCCGGGGCGGTTTCAGTCTGCATGCTCGGGCTGAAACCCTGGACCCTTTGCGAGAACCGGGAAACCGACTGCAAGAACCCACATTGTTGGGCGGAGCCACGCCTGACGGAGCAGCTGCAATGATTCTGGATCGGAAGGTAGGCATCTTCTTGAAGGTGGCCCGCGATGGCGGGTTCCCCAAGGCAGCCAGGGGGCAGGGGCTGAGCCAGTCGTCCGTCAGCTTTCACATTGACAGGCTGGAAGAGGAACTGGACGTTCAGCTATTCCACCGGCAGGGCCGGACCATCTCTCTCACCCAGGAAGGCCGGTTCCTCTTTGAGGAACTGGAAAGCCTGGAGCGCGAGGCTCGGCGGGTGAAGAATCGTTTCGCTCTTCACTCCAACGTCCTGGGACGACAAATCCGAGCTGGCAGCAACACGCTGGCCTGCCCCTACACTCTCCCCTGGGTCATTCAGAGCTTCGGTCAGGAGCATCCCGAAGTGGTGTTTACCTACAAGCACATGGGGAACGAGCAGGAACTGATAGAGTTGCTGGTGGTCGGGGACCTGGATATCGGCGTTTTGGTCACTCTATTCGACACGAGAAGCTCGCTGCGCACAGGTGCTACGAGAGCGAAATCGTCCTGGCGGCCTCGCCTGCTCTGGGGGTGGAACGGGTTGAAGCCAGCGAGCTCTCGGAGCTGCCCATTGTCCTGGAAAACAGCGACCGCGGCCTAGAGCTGGCCATTGCGCAGGGTTTGCGCACGCTGGGATTGAGTCTCAAGGACCTACGCATTGTAATTGAATGTGATAACTTGCCGCTCATCCAGACCTTCGTGCAGGCGGGACTGGGCGCCGCCTTTCTGCCGCGCATTGCGGTGCTCGACCAGCTAAGATCTGGTACGTTCCGAGAGATTCAGGTGCCTTCACTCGACATGAAACAGGCAGTCGTTTTGGCTCACTCGAAATCGGCTCCGGCTAGCCCGAACACCGTCCGATTCATAGAGTTCGTGGAGAGCCATGCCGGGACAGTGGTGCTTGGCCTGGAGTAGCCGTTGGATGCCAGGATCATTGAGCGGCGCGCCAGCTGGGGTTTGACCCGCACTCGCCATATGGTGTTCGTTTTATCGAATATCATCGTGCTTGTGTGATAGACATCACTTGACGCTGCCATGCCTATATGATAAAAGTGTCTGCGTTCACCCACAACTGAGTTGGAGGATGCTAGACCATGACAGAGGAGAACAAGAAAGCGACCATCGTTGTCTTTGGCGGCGAGATGGACAAGCTGATAGCGGCTTACATCATCGGGACCGGAGCGGCCGCCATGGGCGCGGAAGTGGTGATGTTTCACACCTTCTGGGGGCTGCGCGCGCTAAAGAAGAACGTGCACACCGGGAAGGGTCTATTCGGTCGTATGATCGGATTCATGTACGGAGGGGACATCAACAAGGCCACGCCGAGCAAGTTCAACTTTGGCGGAATCGGCCGCTGGATGTTCAAGAAGATGATGGCGGATAAAGGGGTCACGCCGCTGATGGAACTGCGCCAGACAGCCATTGACCTGGGGGTCAAGCTGCTGCCCTGCCAGATGAGCATGGACGTGATGGAGATCCGTCGTGAGGACCTGATTGATGAGGCGGGAGACGTTGTCGGCGTAGCAGCAATGATCGGCCACGCCGAGCAGTCCCAGATTCAACTCTTCATCTAGGGGCCTGGCCGGAGACCCAACCTGTCGGGTCCTGGTGGGGAGCTGAATTGTGTGGGGTATGGAAACGCGCCTGCGGTGGTCCGGCCAGACCTTGCAGAAGCCATAAGGCACGCGCTTGTGGGCAGCGCTTTGGAGCAGCATTGAGGAATTGGAGCCTTTCGGCCGGGCTTCTAGCATTTAGACAGGAGATAATGATGGCAGAATATACAGTTGAATCAACTCTGGACGCCCGAGGGCTGAATTGCCCCATGCCGGTGGTGCGCACGAGCCAGGAGATCAAGAAGATGTCCGTGGGTGGCGTGCTGGAGCTGCTGGCGACCGATCCTGGTTCGGTGGCGGACATGATCGCCTGGTGCAAGAGCACCGGCAACGAACTGCTGGATAGGAAAACCGAGGACGGCGTGTTCAGATTCTACATCCGCCGCGTCAACTGAAGGGTAGGGCGTCTACTCCTTCCTTCCCGGCTTGATTGCAGCCTCGCCTTGGCGTCAGACGGTCGCCCCCTCTGCGTGGGTCGCGGTCGGTATGGCGTTGGGTGAGGCTGTCTGCTTTGAGGAGACCAACTGAGATGGAGTCCATCGCGTTCCTCTTTTGCTTTGTCACGCCCTACGTGGCAGCGGCCGCCTTCCTGGGCGGAATTGCCTACCGGCTCACCGTGTGGAGGCAAAGGAGCCCGGTGCCAGTCCATCTTTCTATGTTTCCCCGACCGGAGAGTCCTCTCGCGAGGTTGGGGCATGCGTTGGTGGACACGTTCACTCTGAAGGGCCTCTGGAAGGTCAACAAGCCGCTGTGGGTAGGCGCGTTTGCCATGCACTTGGGCCTCTTGTCCTTGCTCCTGGGCCACGTTCGCACGGTCACCGACTATTACCTACTGTGGGAGTTGCTGAACTGGGGAGAGGAGCAGCAGGCGCTGTTCTCGCACTTGGCCGGGATCGTTGCTGGGGTGCTCTTTATGGTGCCTCTCGTCTATCTGCTGGGCCGCCGCTTCGCCGGCGCGGTCAAGTGGATCTCGGTGCCGGAGGACTACCTTATTCTGCTCCTCTTGCTGGGCATCGCCATCACGGGGAACCACATGCGCTTCCTGGTGGAGGTGGACATTCACCAGTTGCGGGCGTTTCTCCAGGGGCTGATCTTCTTCCGGTGGGCGCCGGCCCCTGCCAGTGCCGGCATCTCGTTCATCTACCACTTTGCCATGGTGCAGCTGCTGATGATCTACTTTCCGTTTAGCAAGTTGAGCCACACTATCGGCACGGTGCTGTCCAAGATGGTAGCGCGAAGCTAGGGAGGACGCCATGTTGACTCGGTTCCTAGAAATCACCCGCGATCGCATCAATAGGCCGCTTCAATACTATCAGGACATCTGTGTCCGCTGCGGCGCTTGTATGGACGCCTGCCACTTTTACGCGGCCTCCAGAAACCCGGCACACATCCCCGCCCAGCGCATGATGCTGGTCAGGAAAGCGCTGCAGGGTGAGCGCTCGTGGCTCAACTGGTACCGCGATGCGGACCGGGCTGACGGCCGGCAGGTATCGGAAATCCAGCAGGCGATGTGGGAGTGCACCGGCTGCCGTCGCTGTGCCACCTTCTGTCCCTTCGATCTGGACACTGCTCTGCTGGTCAGTGTGGGGCGGTACGCCCTCATGAACGAGGGAACGGGCCTGGAAGCAGAAACCGGGCACGGGATGATTCTGGAGATCGGCAATGCGGAGATCAGCAAGGGGGAGATCATCGAGGACCTGAAGGAGTTCTACATCGAGCAAGTCAAACTGCTTGAGAAGCGAGTCCAGGATGAATTCGCGCCTGATCTGCAAATCCCAGTGGACAAGAAGGGGGCGGAGATTCTGTACGTGCCCCTGGTTGGGGAACATGCCACAGTTCCGGCCGCCAAGATCTTCCACGCGGCCGGCGCCGACTGGACCATGAGCTTGTTCACCGCCACGAACCATTCCTTCTTCGTCGGTGACATGGCCCGGGCCAAGCAGGCTGCTCGGCTGATCTTGGACGAGGCACTCCGCCTGGGGGTAAAGGCCATAGTCTACCCAGAGTGCGGGCACGCCACCCGCACACTGCTCTCTTTCTTTGAGAACTGGTTTGGGGAGGAAATCGCCGGTATCGAGAGGATGAACCTGGAGCCATTGGTTGCTTCATACCTGGAGCAGGGCAAGATCAACGTGCGGGCCGGCGCTGTCGACACGCCGATCACCTACCACGACCCCTGCAATCTGGGACGGAATGGCGGGTTCTTTGAGGAACCGCGCAGCTTGATCAGGGCAGTCGCTAGCGAGTTCCGGGAGTTGGAGCCCAATAGAGCCCTGAACTGGTGCTGCGGGGGAGGAGGAGGGCTGATCGCCGTTCCAGAGATGAAAGAGACGCGAATGCAGGCGGGCAATGAGAAGGCGGAGCAGATACGCCGGACCGGCGCCAAGTGGGTGGTGACAGCCTGTGAGAACTGCAAGACCCAGCTAGGCGATCTGAACGAGCACTATGGCCTGGGCGTAGAGATCAAAGGGGTGACTGACCTCGTTGCGGACGCTTTGATTCTGTGAGTTGGCCCAGAAGGCTGAACTAATTCAGGGAAGTGTGGAAATGAGCGAGCAGAAGAAGGACCACCAGTCGCCTGCATTCGAGTGGGAGCAGGCCCTTATAGACGACTATCGCAGATACCGGTGGGGCAACTTGATGGAGCCCCTGTGCGAGAGGCTGCAGCTCTGGAAATCAGGTGAGATCAGCCACGAAGAGCTGGACCCCTTTATGGAGGAGATCAACCGGCAGATCTGCGAGGTCCGCAACCTCCTCGGCCAGCGAAGAGACCGCCTGGTGAACCTCATCCAGTGGTGGGACCGCGAATGGTTCCTGGAGTGGGTAAGGGACTATTCCCCGCCGGCGGGTGTGGTGCTTGCTGAGCCGTCGGGGCCGACGGCCGCCTCCTGAGGAGTCTCCCGCGCCGAGCAGGCGGAGCCAGTTCGGCGGCGGGCCTGCAAGGGCCCGGCTCCTCTCTCAAAGCGGCTGGAACGCAAGGCAGACCGACCGGCCTTGGAGAAGGCGCGACTGGAGCACCTGACCCGCTGAGCGCGGTCAAACTGGATTCGACTCACCTGCCCGAGGCCTAGGGACGAAATCCAAAGAATCGCACAAAGTCGGTCAAGGCCCAAGCTTCTGCGTCAGTGTAGATGTCCCCCCAGCCTGGCATGCCGGTCCCCATGCCCCCACGCACAATCTTCCCGTGGAGCAGTGCATCCGAGGCACCCATCAGGCGTTCCGCGTCGGTCCAGTCGCGCGGTTCCTCGGGCAGGTCCCGGGCCATGATTCCATCTCCCCGTCCATCGAGCCCGTGGCAGGCAGCACAGTCACGACTGTAGAGGTTCTCCCCCAAGACCAGCTCGCTAGCCCGAGCCTTCTGCTGCCACGCATGGGCTACCACTGCCCATAGATCGCCATCCGAGCGGCCGGGGTAGGAAACCCGCAGCTGCTGAAAGATCCCGGCCGGGGTGTCCGCTATGCTAATGGGCGGCGGGCTGAGTGCCAACTCCGCCCCGCGTGCCGCAGACGGCGCCAGGGCCGGTGCAGGCACCTGTCCCTCTGGCTGCCCGCGACCCTCGTCCAGCTCTATCCCCAGTGAAATGTAGGGAGCTGGTTCCATGGATGACAGTGGGATACTTCCATCGGCCGCCACCACCTCTAGCGTCCCGCGCATTCGCCAATGGTCGGTGCTGCACCATCGAGTACAGTAGAATGTGTACGTTCCCGGCTCATCAATGCTGAACTCGATCTCGGTCAGTTGGCCAGGGACGACGTCTACCGGCCCCACCTCGGTCCGCCCGATAGCGAAGCTGTGCAGTACATCCGGGCTGTGGATCCGCAGCCGGACCGGTTCGCCGGCCTTGAGGCGCAGCACCTCCGGTTCCCAACCGCCCACGCCGGGAAGCCGCGCCTCCAAGTCAACCACTCGCACGCCGGCTCCAGCCGTTCGGGCGTGCTGGTAGCCAAAGGCAGCCGCCGGCAACCCGACGAAGATCAGGCAGAGGATGACGAAAGCAACACGCTCACCGTTCATCTTGCTGTCTACCCCAGGTAAAGCCAGAGGAAACCGCCCGTAACGAGCGAGCAGAACCCCGCCACCGGAAGTGCGGCCCGGACCCTAGCGGCGTGGGTGGAACCTATCTTGAACACGACGTTGACAGCGACGACCAGCCCGGCCAACAGGACCGCAACTTGCAGCGTGGGCACCAGCCCGCTGAAATAGGGCGTCCAAGGCATCGTTGCAGTGCCAAACAGGTCCCACCCCCAGCCGAAAGGGTCTGAGAGGAGAGGCCACGCATAACTGAGGTTGATGAGCACAAAGGAGAGGCTAAAGGCGACCCAGGCCGCCAAGCCCAAGGGAACCAAGGCATAGGCGTATTCGACGAAACTCTGACGGAGTGGCTGGTCGCCGGTTCTACCAAGTCGTCGTCCTAGTGCTACCGCGCCCAGAAGGAGGCCGGGAACCACCAGGAGGTTGGCAACCAGGAACCCGATCGCGTATCCCAGCCAGGGGAGAGTGAACACGTTGTAGGCTGCCTCCTTGACGCCCGCCCACGGTCCCAGGAACACGGCCGAGTAGAGCAGCGCCGAAGTCAACATGATCAATCCCTTGTATGCTTCATCCAGCCGACGCTCCCCAACGCGAGGCGCGAGGTCCGCTCCGGGCGTGCGGAGGTTGATGGCCACGTTGTCGAGCGGACAGGTACGGACGCATTCGCCGCAGAGTCCGCAATAGGTATTGCGCTCCAGCTTCCCTGGGTAGAGCATCCAGGGACAGCCATAGCCATTCTCATTGCCGGTGCAGCAATCCTTGGTCTTGTGTGCCCGGCAGACGGCCGGGTTCTTAACCCGTAGTTCCAGCGGGGCAACCATACTGTAAAGGCCAATAAAGCCGCCTACCGGGCAGACGAAGCGGCAAAAGACACGCCGTTCAAACAACAAACTCAGCAGGATTGCTGCCAGTGCGTAGCCGCCCATCACCAGAGCCGTGACCCGGGGGTGGGTCAGTATGACAGCGCTGAAAAGCGCAACGCCGAGAAAAACACCGTTCTGTAGCCAGATATTGCGCAAGGTCCGCGGCCATTTCAGACCCAACGTGTGCAACCGCCGACCTGGCCGGACCCGGATCAGGGCTCGGCGCTGCAACCATTCCCCGGGCAGCGGAAGCGGACAGACCGAACACCAGAGCCTCCCGGTCACCGGCACCAGCAGGGCAATCAGTGCAGCCCACCAGACGATCCAGACAAAGATGACTCCAAAGTTGCGGCTGCCCACTGGCGTGCCAAAGAGGCCAGCCAAGATGGCCAACACAAAGCCAGCCAACATAAAGATGGCAACCAGCCACTGGATCCAGCGGCCGCGGATGGCCCGCCGGAACCAAAGCAGGTGCGTTAGCTCAATCCGGCGCCCGCCCCTTTCGACCACTGCGCGTGCCATAGAACCAAACGGCGCCCACCGTCACCACTGCCAGTGCCACCAGGGCACGCTGGAGAGGAAGATTGCGCCCCACCTTTAGCTGGCCAATCATGAAAGGATGCAGATTGCCGCAGGCTACCGAGCAACGAAAGCGGAAGCTCCCGGTCTTGTCAGCGGCAAAGACCAGCTGCGCCGGATGACCCGGTTCCGCCTTTGCACTCAGCTCGTATCCATCCAAGAAGATGCCGTGGGTAGCGTCCACCGATTCCAGCTCGATCACCACCCGGTCTCCTCGATTGACCCTGACAATCTCTGGGTCGAAGGCAAAGCTGCGCGCCGTGATGTGAACAACTCTATCCGAGCCGTCCTCGGCGCCCGCCGGAGCTGCCAGCGCACCCAGCGCCAGCGCCAATACTAGTGTGCCGACGAATGCCAGGTGAGATGGGTTGGGAGCCAATCTACTCTCCGCCCCCGGTTGACGGTCCGTACTTGCTGTATTTCCCTACCACGTACTCCCGGATGGCGCCAATCTCCTCACCCTGGCTGTGTTTGCGCATCACGTCCCGCGTGATGTCAACGCAAATCGTTCAGCCAAGGGCGTGGCTGTCAAACAGAACGGTGCCGTCCGGCCGGGTCTCGCTAACATAGCAGTCCAGGTTGCTCTCGTGCCCAACGTTGACACAGCCACAGTAGCAAGGGAACTGGCGGACGAGTTCAGGGTTGGCAACCGCAAATCGGTATGCCTCCTGAACATTGATGGGGCCCGCCTGGACCCTCTCCGGCATCTCCGAAACCGGGGCTAGCTCGATCTCGCGAGGGGGAGGCTGCTCGCCAGCGCAGCTGGTCAGAGCGACGGCGGCCGCCAGCGAGAGAGCGGCAGCCAGCACAAGCAGATTTCGCTTCATAGACAACTCCTTAATACTATAGACCTGCCCGCACGTGTGTTCGAGCAGACGAAACTTGTGCTGGGCGGCTAGGCCCGCCCGGGCCGAGCTGCCCTCCGGGTGACACCATCGTTGAGGCCAGGCTAGGCCGACCCGGCCCGGCCGTGGATTGCCGGCGGGTAACCTCCAAACCCTGCTCTATCCGGGGGTACACGCACCACACACAGCCCACGGCAAAGAGCGCCCCGGTGAGGGTGCGCATCAGCCAGTTGAATGAGCCAAAGGTGGTGCCCGCGTAGAACGTCGAGCGGAATGCGCTTCCTGTCAGGGTCTCCAGCCAGACGTTGGTCTCCCGGAAACCAGAGCCTCCGACCTCACTCACTATGTGGCTGACGCCGTCCACCAGCATCGGCACGGCCAGCAAGGCTAAGGCCGGCCAACTGAGGCCCCGCGCCCGCCCTCTGACCACCGAGTACACAACCCCGGCCAACAAGAACGTACCGTAGATGGCCGTATTGCGCTGGGCCATCCCCAGCTTGAAGCCCACCTCGCCATTCCCGACAAACCCTCTCAGGCGAGCGCGGTCGGCGCCCCAGGCAGTCACCTGATCCCGCGAGTAGGTGTTGACGCCGGTGGGGCCGAATAGGAAGTAGCTGCGCTGAGGGAGCTGATGGCAATTGAGGCTGTAGAAGGCATAGACAGCCCGAGCCGGCGCCTCGAGTCCCATTCGCATCAGTACAGGCGGCAGAGCAGTGCCGCCGATGAACAGCCCGATCGCCAGGTTCATCACCAGCAGCCAGTGCCGCGCCAGCCGGTGCCGCGCCAACCAGCGCGCGCCGGGCCCGGCCTTGGAGGTCTTCACCGCTAACCGCTCCTCCCTACAGAGAGTGCCAGAGCCCGACCGTGCCATCGCCAGAGAGCCAGCAGCACAACGGTCCAGTAGCCAAGGTAGGCGATCACTTCGGTCAGCGATGGATTGCCGTTGTAGCCGAGCAGCGCTACGAGGGTCCCGCCCAGGGCAGACTCTTCGTCGACTATTCGATTGGTATCCCAGACGTGCTCGACGATGGAGGGAACCCAGCCAGCCCCGTTGAACTCGTGGATTCCGTGGGCTACCAAGCCGGCCGCAAAAAGGATGAGCAGAAGGCCAGTCGCGGGGAAGAATGCGCGCGTGTCCAACCGAGTGGTGGCTGCAAAGATCAGCCAGCCTGCAACAGCGGCGGCCGCCAGCCCCACCAGCCCGCCCGCCAGCGTTGCTCCGGTAGAAGTAGTGAACGAGGCGGCGGTCAAGAAGAGCACTAGCTCAACCCCCTCCCGCAGCACAGTCAGGAAGGCCAACCAGAAGAGGGCCCAGTCGCTGCCCGCCCCTACTGCCTGGCGTACGTCCGCTTCCAGCCCTGCCCGG